>DASWDY010000052.1:0-18132 GCA_036395035.1 Candidatus Limnocylindria bacterium | reverse complement strand
GCTCCTCGCGCACGTGCGCCGGGTCCGTCGCGGGCGGCAGCGTCACCCAGAACCGCCCGCGGCGGTGCGCTTCGAACGCGCCCGCGCCGACGTAGAGCGCATACGGCGCGGTCGGGCGCGCGAAGTCGGGCATCGCCTCGACGACGAGCTCCTCCCGCTCCGGGAAGGTCGCGAGCCCGGCGCGGCGGGCCGCGTCGCGCGAGCGCTCCATCTCCGAGCGGTACGTCGCGACGAGCTCGTCCGCGCTCGGGTGGTCCCTCCGGATCCGCGCGACGCTGTCGCGCCAGTCCGTGTCGCCGAGCGCGCTCGCGGCATCGGCGATCCGCGCCTCCGTCTCGCGGTACAGGTCCTCGCCGAAGCGCTGCAGCGTGACGCGGTCGTGGTCCTCGAGGTCGCGCTCGCGGAGGAGCTGCTCGAACGCGTCGACGCCGACGGCCCACGTGCCCCGCGCGCGGCGCATGAGGTCGTCCCGCAGCCACGCCGCGAACGCGTCGAGCGCGTCGCCGGCGCGCTTCCCCGCCCCGAGGAGCTCGCGCTTCGCGTCCGACCCCTCGGGCGCGAGCGACGGCAGGACGGCGCGCACGAACGTCGCGCCCGCCGCAGCCTGCTCTCCCGCCACGACGACCCATACCGGCGGCGTGCGGTCGGGATCGATGTTCTCCCGCGCGGCCGCGAGGACGTCGCCCGCGTGGCCGAGCCGCTGGGCGAGCCGCGGGAGCCGATCCTCGAGGCCGAGTGTCTCGCGGACGAGCGGGTAGTACGCGCCCCGGATGACGGCGTTCGAGTACATGCCGGGGTCGCGCCGCCAGCGCGCGAACTCCCGGACGGCCTTCTGTCCGCGCAGGTCGGCGAGGATGAGGGCGCGGTCGGTGCGCTCCACCGGTCCGAGGTCCTGCGGCGGGACGGCCTCGAGCTCGGTGACCCAGCGGTCGACGAAGGCGTCCCGGTCCGCGAAGCCTGGACCGGTCATGTCGGGCATGCGATGGTCGTGGCGGTGGATGCCCGCAGCGGTCGCGGCGACCGGATCGAGCGCGTATCGCTCGGCGACGAAGCGCGCGGCGAGCGCGCGGAAGGTCTCAGCGTCCATCGGGCCGCGTCATCGTGGCACAGCCGATGCGCTGAGTTGATCTGACCAAATGGCCGCGCGCTCTCCCGACCGTCATCAGGGCCGCCTTCGGCTGCCGGACTGTGATCAATGTGAGGCTCCATGCTGCCGCCGGCAGCTGATGGAGGACGATCGGGGCTGGTTCACGCTCGCGGACGCGCGCGAGCTCTACCGCCCCGTCGGAGCGGACGTGAAGGTCGTCGGCTGGGTCCAGCAGCGGGACGGTCGGCAGCCGATGCTCGAGTGCCAAGCGTTCGACGCGGACCATCTGCGGTGCACGGTCTACGAACGCCGGCCCGAACACTGCCGGATCTATGACTGCAGGCAGGACGATCCGGACGAGTGGGAGGCACGTCCGCACTGCGACGTCGCTCGGCACCGCCGCATGGAACGGATGCGCGCGCGGCCCTAGCGGCGCTGGCTCGGGTCCGCCGCGTGTCAGGGGCGCGTGCGGACGGCCGCGAGCTCCTCGGGCGTGTTCACGTTCGTGAAGGTGCGGAGCTCCGGATCGAGCGGCCGCAGCTCGTCCTCGCCGACGGTCCGCACCCGCACGTCGTCGAAGAACGAGATGACGCGCATCTTCCCCGCGGCCAGCGCGTGCTCGATCGGTGCGAGGCACGCCCTCGTGTAGAGCGCGTGCAGCGTCTCGTGCTCGCCGCCGATCCGCGGCACGACCGCGTCCACGCCGTCGGACCGCTCGACCAGATACCGGAGGACGCGCGCCTCGAGGAACGGCATGTCGCAGGCGACGACGAGGACGCGGTCATGCGTCGCGGCGCCGATCCCCGTGGCGATCCCGCCGAGCGCGCCGCCCTCGGGGAAGCGGTCCGGCACGACGCGCAGGCCGAGCGCAGCGAACGTCTCGTCGTTCGCGACGATGAAGACGTCGTCCGCGATCTCGCGCGCGACGTCGATGACGCGCTGGACGATGGGACGGCCGTCGCCGAGATCGAGCCACGCCTTGTCGCGACCCATGCGCCGGCTCTTGCCGCCGGCCATGATCGCGGCGGACACGCTCACGTCGCGGCGACCGGTGCTCGGCCGATCACCTTCGCCCAGACGAGGTCCGCGACACCCGCGTGATCGTCCATCGCGAACCGCGGGACGTCGCGGCGCGGCGGATCGAAGTCGCACACGACACCGAGGAGGAGCGGGTCGTCGGCGCACACAAGGTCGCCCTTCGCGATGGCCATGCGCGCGACCTCGATCTTCGGGACGGGCTCGCGCTTGAACCCTTCGATGACGACGAGGTCGAGGTCGTCGCGGGCGTAGCGCTCGATGACCTCGGCGATCGTCGGCTCGCCCGCGTCGTCGATGACCGCGGTCTGCCCGCCCCCGGTGACGATCGTCTGCAGGACGCCGGTGCGACGCGCGCGGTACGAGTCCTTCTCCGGGTGGTCGATCTCGAAGCCCGCGTGCGCGTGCTTCAGGTACCCGACGCGCAGCCCGCGCTGGACGAGGATGGGCAGGAGCGCGAGCAGGAACGTGGTCTTGCCGCTGTTGTGCCGGCCGACGACGCTGACCGTGCGGATCGAGCTCGCCCTCACGGGCGCGTGGCTAGCTCTGCTTGGTCTGGTCGCCGGTCGCCGCGGGCTTGCTCTCGTTCGCGGCTTCCTCGCGGAAGGTCTTCACGCCCTTGCCGAGCTGGCCGAGCACGTCGGGGAGCTTCCCCGCTCCGAAGACGATGAGGACGATGACGAGAACGAAGACGAGCTCGCCACCGCCGAGGTTGAATGGCACTGGTCACTTCCCCTGCGCAGCCGCGCCGCGCTATTTGGTCTCCGCACCAGTGTACCTAGGCCAGCAGACCCTCCAGGAGCCCGATGAACAGCGGGACGACGACGAGCAGCACCAGCGCGGGCAGGTAACAGAGGACGAGGACGAGCATGAGCTTCGCATCGACCTGCGCCGCGGCCTCGAGGCTGCGGGCGCGCTCCGCGGCGCGCAGGGACGATCGTCGCTCGCGGATGACGCCGATCGCGCCCGTGCCCAGATCGCGCGCGCGCTCGAGGTCGTCCGCGACGGACGCGCAGGTCAGGAGCCCTTCCGACCGCGCCTCGGCCGCGAGCGTGCGGAAGAGCGGAGCGCCGAGCGCGTACGCGTCCGCCGTCCGGCGAAGCACGCCGTCGAGCAGAGCGGCCCCGGTGGATCGGCGCGCGAGCGACGCGAGCGCGGTCTCGGGCGGCCGTCCCGCGGCGACGAGGGCCTCGAGGCGTTCGACCAGGATCGACACCTCCGCCTCGGCGGCCGTGCGACGCGACGTCGCGCGGTGGTCGACGATCACCGACGGGACGATGAACCCGGCATATGCGGCGAGCGCGACGATCACCGGCCCGATCGGCGCGACGAGCGCGAGGATCGACGCGAGCAGCGCCCCGACGAGCGTCGACGCGATCTTCAGCGCAAGGAAGCGGTCCGGGTCGAGCGCCAGCCCCGCCTGACGCAGCTGCAGGTCGGGTAACGGTCGCCAGCGGGACGTTCGAGGCCGTGCCATGGGCGCGATGAGCTCGAGGCTGCGAGCGACGGCGCTCGTCCCTCGCACGCCGAGGATCGCTGCCGCGACGGCGATGCACGCGAGCAGCGCGCCGAGGACGGTCAGCGAAGCACCTGCCGGACGATCCGACGCCCGAGCAAGATCCCGCCGACCTCGAGGCAGACCGCTGCCGGGACCAGGACGAAACGGCCGAGATCGGACGCGAGCGTCGCGGCGAGCATCGGCATCGTCATCGAGAGGTAGACCGCGATGGCTGGGACCATCACCGCCAGGAGCCGCTGCTGCTGTCGCGCGCCTGCGGCACGCGCGCGGACCTCGTCCCCGAGGCGCTCGTCGAACGCTGCGCGATCCGCGAGGGCGGCGACGAGATCGGCGAGCCGCTCGCGCGGCAGGCGCTCCGCGATCCCGAGCGCGAGCGAGCGCAGCGCGACCGCGGCGCGCTCGTCCCGGCACGCGTCGGCCGCGGCCACGAGGGCAGCGTCGAGGCTCGAACCGAGGTCGAACGCGCGCAGGGCCGTGAGCACCGGGCGCGCCGCGAGCACGTCGCCGGCCGCGCCGGCGCCGCGTCGCAGCGCCTCGGGGAGCGCCTGGCCCGACCGGAGCGCGGACTCCGTGCTCGCGAGGATGCGACCCAGTGACCGGCGGGCGCGGTCACGCGCGTTCTCGGCCCGCAGGCGCACCCAGATGGAGGGCAGCGCGGTGGCGCCCGCGGCGACCGGGATCGGGATCGCCATCCAGGCGGCGCCGGCGATCGCGGCCAGGACGATGGAGGCTCGGATCGCTTCCCAGCGCAGCGCACCGACGACGATCCCGGCTTCGTCGAGCGCGTCGGCATCCGGATGGCGCAGCTGAATGTGTGCGAGCGCCGGGTCACGCCGACCGACCGCGAGACAGAGCGCGAACGTGGCGGTGGCGACCGAGAGCGCGCCGACGAGCGCGAAGCTCACGTGAGGATCGTTCGGAGGCGACCTGCGACCGCGGACGGTCCCGCCATCCCCGCGCGCCACACCGTCGTCGTTCCGTCGTCATCCACCGCCGCGATCTCGCGGACGTGACGGCCTGAAGCGTCGCGGGCAAGATGGACGATGAGGTCGATGGCGCGGATGACGTGGCGCCGCGCGGCATCGGACGAGAGCTCACCCGCGCGAGCGAGGAGCAGCTCGAGACGAGCGATGGCGTCGGCGGCGGAGCCGGCATGGAGCGATGTGAGCGAGCCTTCGTGACCGGTGCTGAGCGCCTCGAGGAGCGCCGATGCCTCGCGCGGCGTGCGGACCTCGCCGACGATGATCCGGTCGGGTCGCATCCGTAGCGCGTTCGCAACGAGGTCCGCCACGCCGACGGAAGCGCCGTCGCGGCCGGGCACGCATTCGAGATGCACCGCGTGCGGATGCGGCAGGACGAGCTCGTTCGTGTCCTCGATCACGATGAGCCTCTCGTCGGGCGGGATCGCGCCGGCGAGCGACCGCAGGAAGGTGCTCTTCCCGCTGCCGGTCGCGCCGCTCACGACGATGTCGGCCTTCGCGCGCACGCAGCTCTCGAGGAGACCCGCGCAGCTCTCGGGCAGGCCGGCGGCGACCCATGACGGCGCCGCGCCACGCAGCGGGATCGACAGCGCTCGGAACTTGCGGATCGAGAGCGTCGGGCCCCCGACCGGCGCGACCACGGCGTTCGCGCGGCTGCCGCCACGCATGCGCGCGTCGACGAACGGACGGTCGATGGTCAGCTCGCGGCCGACGCTCGCCGCGATCCGGTACACCAGGTCTGACAGCTCCTGAGCGTCGCGGAACCGGACGCCCGTGCGCTCGAGCCTCCCACCCCGCTCGACGTACACCGAGGCCGGATCGTTGACCAGGATGTCGGTGACCTCCTCGTCGTCGAGCAGCTCCTGCAGCACCCCGAATCCGAACAGGTCCGCACAGAGCGCGTCGGCGCCGCGGTCGTCGACGGCAGCGCCGACCACCGCCCGAACACGTTCGCGGAGCAGCCGGCGCTGTGCGGGATCCTCGTACGAGCGCAGCAGCTCCTCGGGCGGGATCCCCGCCACGACCTCCTGCCGCAGTCGCGAGATGAGCGCGCGGTCGATCACGCGCACGCGCGGATCAGGCGATCGATGGCGGCCATGGTCGGGGCGCGCGCGCCGAGGTCGTCGGCCGCGAGGTACGGATCCGGCGGGATCGCCGCGAGATGCGGCCAGGGCAGACGCGCGGCGATCCGCTCGGCGTCAGGGTCGCTCGCACCCACGGTGACGAGACCGACGGCGCAGGGCACGTCGCGGAGGATCGGCACCGCGCAGAAGGCCGCTTGCAGCTGGGCCACGCGTGGTCCGGCGACGACGCACAGACGATCGATCGACGCGAGGAGGGCCACGTCGATCGCGTCCTGCCCGCACCCGAGGTCCAGGACCACGGGTGCGTCGCCGCCGATCCGCACGATCAGATCCGCGAGCCGCTGGGGATCGAAGATGGCGTGGAGCCCGGGAGCACCCGGCAGGAAGGGGACCTCGGACCACCGCGAGAGGCATTCGCGCTCGCGGCCCGGCCGCAGGAGCGCGTCCGCGATCGTCGCCGCGTGCACGCCTGCCCGTAGCGCGAGGGACGGTGCCCAGCGGTCGAGATCGGCGAGGACCGGTGCCCGCCCGGCTCCGGCGGAGCGATGCGCGACGAGCGCCGCGACCGTCGATCCGCCGACGCCACCGACCAGCGACCAGAACGCGATCCGGACGCGCGGCGAAAGGCTGGCCGCTTTCGTCGGACGCAGAGGCTCGACGGGGTCGGCGCGACCGGTCGCCTCCCGCATGAGGTCGAGCGCGATCCCGGCTATCGGCGTCGAGTCGAGCCACGTTCGGAGCGATCTCACGCGAAGAGCCACCGCCCCAGGTCGACCTCACGCGATGTCGTCCGGCCACGAAGCTCGTCCTGCGTGACGAGATCGCGATCGAACACGACCGGCCGGAGCGACGCGCGCGCCGGCGTCGACCGGAGCGCCCGGCGCGCGGCCCACGCGCGACGATCCCATTCGAACAGGACATGGTCGCGGCGCAGCAGCTCGCGGCACCGACGCCGCGCCGACGCGCTAGCGGGCAGCACGCCACGGAGCCGCCGACGGAGCACCTCACGCGTTGCGCGGCCGAGCGCGACGCGGCGGACGCGCACGACATCGAGCGCGATGAGGTCGCCCGGAAGCGGCCGGAGATCGCGCCCGGACGCGAGGAACAGTCCCGCCGGTGGCTCGAGGTCGGCGTCGCAGGGTTCGACGGCGATCCCAGCGAACGCGAGCGCACGGGCGAGCCGCGGGACGAGGGCGACCGGGACGTCCGCGTACGCCGCGCCGTCGCGGCGCGCCAGCGTCGCCGCGTCCACCTCCGCCAGGGCGGCACCAAGGTCCCGGCCGCCGATGGGGCTGAGCCGCAGCACCGTCATGGACGGTCGTGGACGAGCGCGACGACGAACGTGCTCGTCGCGATGCGATCGGCGATCCACATCTCGGCCGCGGGGCCGACGGCGATGACGACGCTCCCGAGCCGGTCCCGGACGGTGGTCGCCGGCTGCCGTGCGGCGACGTGCCGGTCGAACGGTCCTCCCTGCTCGCCGCGCACGTCGACGACGAGCGCAGCCTGCGCGATCATCTCGGCGCCGCGTCCCGCGGGTGCCCGCCCTTGTACGGGCACGGCGATCACGTCGACCCGAGCGCCGGCGACGATCGCGCCACCTACCGCCTGCGCCGCGTTCACGGGGACGGCGACGGCGCGGTATCCCGTCGGCAGCGAGATCCCCGTCTCGAGCGCGCTCGCCGTCGGCGACAGCGCGGTCGAGACGAGCAGCTGTCCTTTCCACACGGGGCCGCGCGGGAACTGACCCACCGCGGACGAGATGTCCGTGATCGCCGCGGCCGGGAGCGCGTCCGGCGGCAGCGCTCGCACCTCGAGGTCACCCTCCGCGATGGCCCGGCCAGGAGCGAGGTCCGCGGCCGCGACGACAGCGCCCACGCGCTGCGCGCCGACGTAGTAGAGGAGACCGGCCACGAGGCCCGCCGCGATCGCGACGACGAGGAGCGCGCGCTGTGTCGTCACTCGACGAGCGCCGGAGCGCGGACGACGACGTCGATCGCCGCATCGACATCGCGCGGACCTTCGCCGTCCACGTCGACGGTCGCCCGGATGCGCACCGTGTACGAGCCGCCGACGGCCGGGATGGAGCGCCACGTCGCCATCAGGGGCTCGTCACCTGTGCCACTGACCGGACCGAGGGCGAGGACGTCACCCGAGACGAGCTGCCATCGCGTGACGCGCACGGGAACGCCATCCACCGTTGCCCGCACCCACAGCGGGATGAGACGGCCGCGCAGGACCTCGATGCGGCCGAGCGGGTCGGCCTGCGGAGCGAGCGCGATGCCGGCGCGGACCGTGCGCGGTCGGGGCTGCGACACGGGGCTCGGCGGCGACCCCGCGGTCGATGCGGGCGGCACGTCACCGGTGACCGGCGCCACATAGGCCGGCATCGGGCTCGCGGTCGGCACCGGTGTCGGGACCGCGGCGGGCACGGTCGATGGCGGCGGCGTCGCGCTCGGCGGCTGGATGGAGGCGGGTGGCGGTGTCGGGATGGGCGTCTGTGCGAGCCGCGCGAGCTCGAGGTCGTCCTGGAAGAACACGTACTTGTCGAACACCCAGTCGTATCCGTTCCACACGTAATTCGCGTAGACGTCGCCCTTCACGGCGCGGCCGTCCGTCAGTGACGTGCGACGGTTGAAGAGGAGCGCGTCGTACGGGCTCGCCTCGCCTGTGGCGACGCTCGCGACGAGCTCCGCCGAGGTGCCCGGATGGGCCGAAGCGGTCGTGGACGAATAGGTCGTCGTCGTCCCTTGCGTCGAAACGATGTCGCTGGTCCACACCTCGGTGACCATGTGCCGCCCTGCCGCGGCCGCGAGGGCGACAGGATCGGGCGACGGTGCGACCGCGATCGGAGTGATGGGCGGCGGCGCTGGCGCCGCGACGGTCGTGGCATCCAGCATGTCCGAGCCGGGACTCGTCCAGACGACCGGATCGGACCATGCGGGCGCGGGCGGCGGCGCTGGAGCGGGCACGTACACGAGCTCGTAGGCAGGGACCGGTTCGTCGATCGGCGCGGGCTCGTAGACGTACACCGGAGCGGGTTCGTAGACATAGACCGGAGCGGGTTCGTAGACCACGGCGTCCCACCAGCTCCACGAAGGCTCCTCGTATGCCGGAAGATCCCAGTACGGGTCGTACCAGTCGTCGTATCCGCACCAGTCCCAGTAGGGGTCGCAGGCGCGCGCCGGCGTCGGCGTGAGGAGCACGGCCAGGGCGAGGAGGGCGGCCGCGATCCGCCTCATCGCGCGGAGCTCGCCGAGCGAAGCTGCACGACGGTGACGGGACGAGCGAGGAGCGCGGCGAAGAATGGTGTGCGGATCGGCAGCTCGGCCGCGAGCCGCACGGTCGGACCGGCGTACGCGTCACCGGTGCGCGGGTCCACCTGGCCCGCCTGCGCGAAGACCACGACGTCGGCCGCCTCGGCGATCGCCTCGGGTGTCGCATCGAGGGACGCGCTCAATACGGAGAGGTTGAGCGCGAAGTGCTCCCGTGCGACCCGCTCGGCATCGGATGAAGGACGCAGGGCGCCACTCCGCGCGAGCTCGTCGACGTCCTGATCGTTCACGGCCGTCACCGTCGCGATGTCCGCGGCGATGCGCGCGCGCTCGGCGACGATGCGCACCGCGCCGAGCTCGAGGACGCCGACGAGGATGGTGAGGATCAGCGGCAGCAGGAGGACCGTGGTCAGCGTCATCGAGCGAGCTCGCCGCGCGCCACGGCGCTCGAGCGGAGCGGCAGCACCGTGGTGAGCGCGAACGGGATCGCGACGACGAGGTCCGTACGCACGGAGACCCGGATCGGCTCTCGCCACCCGACCCGCGGTGGGTCGATCTCGACCTCCGCGCGCGTCGGATCGATGCCGCTGTCGCGCAGCGCCTCGCTGAGGAGGGCGCGGACCTCGGGGGAGTCACCGCCGACCTCCGCGGCGAACCGCGCGGCATGGGCCGTCGCCGCATCCTGCGCCAGCCAGCGGTGATACGCGTCCCCGAACTCGAGGATCGCGAAGAGCACGGGCAGGAGCACGACGATCATGAGCGTCGTCTCGAGGGTGGCGGTGCCGGCGTCGGACGCGCCGCGCGTCACCGGACCGACTGCATCTGCGTGACGAGCGCTTCGAGCCGCGTCACGAGCCCGTTGTTCCACGACGTGATGCCGACCACGAGCGTGCCCAGGATCACGGCCGCGCCGACGATGTACTCGACCGTCGCGAGACCGGCGCTCTCGGTGATGAAACGTGCACGGCGCATGGACGCGACCTCCCTGTCGTTCGTGGCGACAGGGGTCGGATCGGACTTGCTAGGTCAGCAGCCTTCCGGGGTCGTGGTAGATGCGGAGCTGGTCGCGCCGCACGTAGCCGCAGACCGCGATCTTCGCCTCCTGCGCGAGCGAGACGGCGAGCTCCGTCGGGCTCGTCCGTGACGCCGTGATGCCGACACCGAGCCGCGACGACTTCACCAGCATCTCGCTCGAGATGCGCCCCGACGTGAGGATCGCCTTCCCCGCTGTCGGTATGTCGGCGAGGATCGCCTCGCCGGCGATGCGGTCGATGGTGTTGTGGCGGCCGATGTCCTCGACGTAGATCTCGAGCCCGCCGGGGCCGAAGAGGCCCGCGGTGTGCGTCCCGCCGTGCTCCTTGTACCCCTCGGCGCGGTCGAGCAGCGTCTCCATCCACTCCATGAGCTGCTCGGGCCGCACCGTCATCCCTCCCCCGACCGGTACGACGTCGAGCGAGAACGTGACGCCGCGGCCGCAGCCCGACGTGAGGATGCGCTTGCGGTCGTGCGGGACGCGCCGCGCGGTCTTCGCGAGGCGGATCTTCACGACGGTCTCCTCGTCGCAGACCTCCATGAGCTCGACGTCGTCGGCGGTCTGGATGATGTCCTCGACGCGCAGGAATCCGAGCGCCAGCGCGAGGACGCGGTGCGGCGAGCACGCCACGGTCGCGAGCTCCTCGCCGTCGACGATGAGCGTGATGGCGCGCTCGGGCGGCGGCATCTTGTCGAGCTGCGTCAGCTGCCCGGCGCGGTAGAGCTTCGGCGGGTCCGGGCGCGCGGTGCGCCTGACCGGTGCTGTCTCATTCCGACCCTCGGTCGGGGAAACCCCTCCCTCGGGCCCGGGTGCTCGATCTCGTCGCTGCGGCGCCTCGGTCTGCGCTCCCGGGGGTACCGTCGTCACCTGATGCGGTCCAGGCCGCGCTGGAGCTTCTCCTGGTCCATCTCGCCGAACTGCATGTGGCGGATGGTGCCACTGCGGTCGACGAAGAACGTGGACGGCAGGCTCAGCACCCCGTACCGGTGCGTGGTGACGAGGTCGACGTCGAGCAGCGGCTCGAGGCGCACGAGTCCCATCTGATCGAAGAACGACCGGATCTTCTCGCCGGTCTCGTCGAGATCGACCGCGAGGAACACGATGCCCTCGTTCGCCGCGGCCGCCTGGTCGAGCAGCGGCATCTCCTTCTTACACGGCTCGCACCAGGTCGCCCAGAAGTTCACGACGACGCCCTTCGGGCGCAGCGACCCGAGCGAGACGCGCTTGCCGTCAGGCGCGATCCACTCGAAGTCCGGCGCCGCCGCGTCGATGCGGCCGGCGGCGCCGGCGTTCTCGATCTGCCGCGCGATAACGCCGACCTTCGTCGGGCCGAGCACGAGGCGCCGGCCCTCGTTGAACGGCAGCGCGGGCCAGACGAGCGCGAGGAGCGTCGCGACCGCGATCGCGCCGACGATGAGGATCGCGATCGGCCGCGGGAGGCCGGCACGGTCATCGAGGACGCTCGCGGCCATGCCGACACGCTAAGGCCTAGGACGGTGGTACCAGGGCGTGATCGATCCAGCGATGGACGTGCGTGCTACGGTTCGCGCGGCTGGGTGACCGGGGCTGGATCGATCGTCTTCGAGGACAGTGGAGGTGGTCCGATGGCAGCCCCGATCGTCGCCGCGCGCGATGCTTCACCGAAGATCCCGTGGTTCGGCTGGGTCGGTCTCGCGATCTTCGTCGTCGGCGGTCTCTTGCTCGCCTTCTTCACGCATCGTGACGTCGTGTCCGCGGGCGTGCGCTGGGCGGTCACCGGCGCGTGGGTCCTCGTCACCGTCGCTCTTGGTCTCTACGACTTCTTCGGGGTCGGCTCGCGCGGCGGGGCCGGGGAGGGTATCGACGTTCGTCCCGTCGATCGGTGGACGATCGCTCACACCGGCGCCGGCCTGGTGTTCGGCGTCTGGTTCCTGCCGTTCGTCGTGGTGCTGCCTCTGGTCGTGCTGTGGGAGGTCTTCGAGTCGTTGCCGACCGGATTCGGCCAGGGAGAGATCATCACGAATCGTCTGGTGGACATCGGCGTCGCCCTCGTCGGGTGGATCGCGGTCACCGCGATCGCGGCGGGCCTGACCGGCGCGTCGATCCCGTGGGCCTGACCCTAGCGATCTGACGTCGCGGCCCATGTCCCACGCTGGCGTCCCGTCCGAGCGCGTCGGCGTCGTCTTCGTGCACGGCTCGGGACGCCAGGCGCAGTCGTCGACGTTACGGATGTGGGCCGGGCCGCTCGTCGACTGGCTGACCCGCTGGCACTCCGACGCCGACCGGCAGGCCGGCCTCCGAGGCGAGCACGTGCGCATCACGGTCTCGCGCCTCTCGTACGGGGGCGACCTCCGCGCCGGCGAGCCGGCGCATCTGCGGCTCGCCGTCCCGGCGTATCGCGCCGGATCGGATGCGCGCGCCTGGGGCGAGGTGGAGTGGGTGCTCGCCGAAGGCTGGTCGGCGTCGCGCATCGACGCGCCCGAGCTGGGGAGGATCGCGCTCTGGTCGGTGCGGATCTACCTCCGCGTCCTCCTCCGGCTGATCAGCGCGATCTCCCGGCGGGTCGCCGAACGGATCCAGGCGCGCGTCCCCGACACGTTGCGCTTGCGTGTCGGCGACGCCGTCCATCGCGGCTCGCGCGATCTCGAGCGGGAGGGCGTCCGCGAGTGGGTCGACCGGATCGGCCTCGTGCTGGTCGCCGCCGGCTATGCGTTCGCTGCCGCGGTGGGGTACGTGTTCCTCGTCCTCCCGCTCGCGCTCATCGCGCAGGTCCCGATCGGCCTGGTGCGCGAGTTCGCGCTCGTGAACGGACTGCGGCGGTTCCTCCTCGAGAACATCGGTGACTTCTATACCTATCTCTACGACGAGATCCAGGCGCTGCATATCCGCCGCGCGCTCCTCGGGACGATCACATGGCTCGGCGAGCAGAGGTGCGATCGCATCTGCCTCGTGGCGCATTCGCACGGAGCGGTCCTCGCGTACGACGTGCTGACGCAAACGGACCTCGCGCCTCGTCCCGCCGAGGGAGTCGCCAAGGTGACGAAGCTCATCACGCTCGGCGAGGCGCTGAACAACGCGATCGATCTGAAGCCCGAGGGGCTCACGCGGCTGGACCTCGCGTCGCGCGGCCTCGGGCCCGGCGTTCGTTGGGTCGACATCTGGTCCATCTACGATCCGGTGCCCGGCTCGGCCGTGACGATCCCCGGCGCCATCAGCGTCGAGGTGACGAATCGGATGGACGTGCTCGTCGATCACCTCGTGTATCTCGAGAACGAACAGGTCCTGTCGCATCTCGCGCAGGAGATCGACGCGCCAGGCGCCGCGGATGGCTCGCGCTTCCAGCTGGGTGGCGCGGCCGCGCGCGGCCGGGCACGGATCGACCGTGTCCGGACGCTCTTCGTCTGGCGGCTGGGCGGCATGGGCATCGTCGCCGCGGCGGTCGCCGGGCGCGCGCTCCTCGGAGGCGTCGACGCGATCGTCCGCGACGGCGCCGCGATCCTCGGCCTCGCGGCGCGCATCCCGGTGCTCGGGGAGGTGGCCGAGGTCATCGCGTCCTTGCCGTGGCTCGAGCGCGCCGTCACGCTCTTCCTCGCCCTGCTTGCCTACCTGGCGCTCTACCAGGTCGCATATGCGCTCGCGCTCGAGCTCTGGAAGCGGTGGGACTCGCGTGCGCGCGCGGCGGCGATGAGGGTCGTGTTCCGGCCGTTGCCGCCACGCGAGCGCCTGTGGGTCTGGCTCGCGACCACCGCAGCGATCCTGGCCTACCTCGATGTCGCCGTCCTGATCCTTGGGCGGTCGTGATACGGAGCTTTCCCGCCAGCCGGCCCGCCCGGGATGACCGGACCCAAGGTGCGCGAGAGCACGGACCGGACGAGACCCGTTGTATAGCGCCGCGACCCGCGTTAAGTTCTCATCTACCCGCTGAGTGAGTAGGGCTGAACGGGGCTGCTGGAGGCGGGGATCTTCGCATGACACAGGAAGGCGCGTACCTGAACTTCGACCTTCTCATCCATAGGGAAGGGCCGGACTTCATCGCGCGCGTGACCGAGTCGCCGACCGGCGAGGCATCGACCTGCTTCCCACCGCCGCTCGAGGCATTCGAGGCCCAGCACCTGCGCCTCCTGATGGTGCGTTCGAGGGGAACGGTCCGCAGCGTCGACACCCGGTCCCCGACGATCGCGCGCGACATCGGCGAACGCCTCTTCAAGGCCGCCTTCAAGGACGACGTCCACGCGACGTACCAGAGCAGCCTTCGCCTGGCGGAGCAGCAGGACAAGAAGCTCCGCATCCGTCTCCGTCTCACCGAGCCGGAGGGCGCGCAGCTGCCGTGGGAGTACCTGCGCGACCCGAGCGCCGGCGGGAGGTTCCTCGCGCTCGACGATGACACACCGATCGTCCGCTACATGGAGATCCCCCAGCCTGCGCGACGGCTCCACGTCGATGGACCGATCCGCATCCTCGCGGTGATCTCGGCGCCGACCGACCGCGACGGACTGGACGCCGAGGTCGAGTGGGCGAACCTCCAGCAGGCGCTGGCGGGCCTGGTGAAGCAGGGCGCGGTGACCGTGGAACGACTCGAGCCGCCGACGTTCGCGAACCTCGAGCGCGAGCTGATGCGCACGGACCACCACATCTTCCACTTCGTCGGTCACGGCGGATACGACCCGAACACCCAGGACGGTGTGCTCGTCTTCACGAACGAGGACGGCACGAGCTCCCCGATCTCATCCGATCAGCTCGGTCCGATCCTCGGGGACGAGAAGTCCCTCCAGCTCGCCGTCCTCAATGCGTGCGAGGGCGCGGTCTCGGAGGGGAAGGACATCTTCGCCGGCAGCGCTCAGCGGCTCGTCGGGACCGGCGTCCCGGCCGTGGTGGCGATGCAGGCCGAGATCACCGACTCCGCCGCCATCGCGTTCAGCGAGCGCTTCTACGAGGCGCTCGCGATGGGCGAGGCCGTCGACGATGCCCTGGTCCGCGGACGCAAGGCGATCTTCTCGCAGCCGAACCCGCTCGAGTGGGGCACGCCGGTCCTCTACATGCGCGGTGACGGGCGGCTGTTCGAGGTCGACGCCTCACGCACGACGGCTCCGGCGTCGGCGGTCGAGTCGCCGGCAGCGCCCCCGGCCGATCCCGCCCCGGTCGCCGCGGCAACGCCGGCGGCCGCTCCCGCCCCGGTCGCCGCGGCAGCGGCGACCGCACCGGGACCCGTTGCGGTCGGAGCCGGCGCGGGCGTGGCAGCGGCGTTCCCGATCGCCGTCGTGCCGCCGCTCAGCCTGCCGGCTCGGATCGGCGATCGCTGGAAGTGGCTCCTCGGAGGATTCGGCGCAGCACTCCTGCTCCTGGTGGCCATCGGCCTCATGGCGGAGCAGGAGCCGGCCCCTGCCGAGCCGACGTCGGTCGAGGCCGCCGAGGCGATCGTCTGGGAGTTCTTCGGCGAGCTCGCGGAGGATGACCACTACGACGCGTGGCTCAAGCTCTCGGACGGGATGCGTGCCCAAATCCCGTTCGCCACGTTCGACGCCGCCCACCAGGGCCTGACCGACGTGTGGTTCGACGGCCGCGGATCGGCCGTGATCGGACCGACGCTGGTGCGGGTGAATGGGAAGTACACCGAAGTGCGTAGAGATGCCAGCGGCAGCGAGGTCCAGATCGAGTACGGCGGCTCGTACCTCGTCCGGCTGATCGGCGGCAGCTGGTATCTCGACGGCGCCGAGTTCCAGGAGACGCGGCGGAGCACTCCCTAGGCGACGGTCGCCAGCGGGTCGGCGAAGACGGTGTATGCGAGCCAGGTCGGGTCGCCCTTCGCGCGGATCGCTTTCCTCGCATCGCGCACCGACTCGCCGACGGCGCTCCCGCTCAGCAGCCTGGCGTAGAGCTCCTTCGCGAAGCCGTACGCCGGCTCGTCGTACACGGACCAATACGCGCCGACGAACACCGATGCGCCGGCCGAGAGGAACCGCCGCGCCCAGCCGCCGATCCCGGTGAGCGCCATGCCGGCGCGGCCGACCTGGCACGCGTTGATGAAGACGAACGGCTTCGGGATCCCCATGTTGGCGGCCTGCCCGCTCAGGTCCTCGGGTGTGAACCGCTCCTCGCCGGTGAGGATGATCGACGAGCGGTCGGGGTTCGCGTCTCGCGCGACCCCGTGGCCGCTGAAGTGCCAACCGTCATACGTACCGGCGATGAAGGCGTCCTGCACGTCGCCGAAGCTCGGCGCGATCTCGGTGACCTTGCGGCCGCCCTTCGCGAGGGACAGCAGGTGCTTGCGCTCCTCGGCCGCCAGGGGGAGGCCGGAATCCCCGGGCACGACGAGCGCGATGTTCCTCAGCGCGATCGGACGCTTGAAGCCGATCCCCGGGACCCAACGGGTGATCGCGTAGGCCTCGCTCAGGAACGGCCCGTCGACCATGCGCCCGTCCTCCTTGCCGTAGAGCTTGCACAGCTCCCACGGGATCCACGGCTCCTCCGATTGCACGACGATCGACGTGATCCGATCACGCACCTGCCACAGCTTCTCGCGCAGCGGCGGCGGGAAGAGCGCATCCGCGAGGTACGCGCCCTTGGCCGCGACGCGGCGTTCGGCGACGTCCCGCTGCTCCTCGGTATCGAGCGGCAGCTCCTCGATCTCCTGGAAGAAGTCCGCGAAGAACTTGCCCGGATCGAGCTTCAGCTCGAACGGCCCGAAGGGGCTGAGGTTGAGCTCCAGCCCCGGATCGGTCGCCGTCAGCCTGATCAGGTACTGGACGCCGCCCCCGGCTTCGCGCTCCTCGATGAACATGGCGAGGTCGGGGACCTGGGGGCTCGCCGGTGCGAGCGGCTGTGTCTTCCGAGCGCGGCTCGCCGCTGGAGCGCGACCCCTGACCGCGGGACGCGCCGCTTCCCCGATCGCCGGAGCGAGCTCGATCATGCCGAGCGACTCGCCCTGGTGGAACGCGAGGATCCGGATCAGGCCGGGGCCGGCGTCCAGCGCGCGGAGCTTGAACTGGAGCGGATCGCTGTCGCCCTCCGCCGGGACCACGATCGTGCCCCGATCCGTCCCCTCGATGGTGAATCCCCGACGCGGCTGGACGAGGATGTCGAGCGCCTCGCCGGCAGGCAGATCGATCCCGAGCCCGCGCGCGGTCGGCGCGTGCGCCGCGATGTGGACCAGCAGCCACTCGACGGCTCCCGTCGCGACCGCGTCCGGGAACTCCGCCTCGAGCGAGCGCTCGGCTGCGCCGGCCCCCGGCCGCGCTGCGGTCGGACCGCGTCGCGTGCCGCGGCGCACCGGCTCCGGTGGCGCTGGCGCGGTGGGTGGCGCTCCGGCCGCCGGCGCGGCCGTCCTGTCGACGAACCCGGTGATCAGTCCGTTCTCCGTCACGACCGTGCGCTCGGGCGCCGTTCCAGCGTCGACATGTGCGTCCCTGGCCGGGGTCGCGTCGCGTTCGTGCAGCGTGAAGGCGTCGCGGACCGTCGTCGTGGGAGGTGCTGCCGCGAGCCGCCCCAGCGCTTCGTCGAGCGGGTAGAGGTACCAGTACCCGTGCTCGGGGCCGTCCTGGCGATGGACGATCGCATGCGTCGCCGACCGCCGATGCAGGGCCCGAACGGCGCGGGCCGCGGTCCAGTCGGCGTGCACGAGCACGAAGGACCGGGACGCGACGTCAGCAAGCTCAAAGACCATCTGAGCCCTCCCTAGCCGGTTCTCGGCGCTCGATCGCGATCCCGCGCTACGGAATACAGCCGTAGCACAAGCGTATCGAGGCACGTGACATGGCGTTTAGTATCACGTAACCCCGGGGGAGCTCAAGGGGGAGCAGGACAGAGGGAAGGGAACATGGACGGTCCAGGGGGACGGCGCTGGGGAGCGGTGTTCGTCGCGACATTCCTCGGTCTCGCGACGTGTGGCTTCGGCATCGTCGGCTTCGCGGCCGCGAGCCCGGAGTGCGACGTCATCCTGAGCGGCCGCAGCCTGTCCGCGGCGCAGACCGCGAACAGCGCGATCCGCCTCGAGGCGGAGCCTCGGGTGCCCGTCGCGTGGATATCGGACCAGCCTGCGGCGGGGGCGATCGTGCGCGTCTCCGCCGGACCGCTGACGCTGCTCGAGAAGCCGGTGCCGGAGGCGCGCGGCACCGAGTGGAGAGGGGAGGTCGACCTCGCGCG
>DASWDY010000051.1:0-1706 GCA_036395035.1 Candidatus Limnocylindria bacterium | reverse complement strand
AACTCGATGATCGCCATGCCTATGTTCCGACCCTCGGTCGGGCAAAGCCCTCCCTCAGGCCTGGGTGCTCGACCTCGTCTTCGCCTCGGTCTGCGCGCCCAGGGGACCACACAGCCGTAGCGTAAGACCGTGACGCGTTTGCTGGAGCGGTTCGTCGAACGTGCGCGGGCGGCCGGCGGACGCGTCGGCGCCATCGTGATCGCGAGCGACGGGTCGGAAGCGCTCGCGGTCGATCCCGACGGCGTGTACTTCGCGGCGTCCGTCATCAAGATCCCGCTCGTCATGACGCTGTTCGCGGACGCGGCGGCCGGGCTCCTCACGCTCGACGAGCGTGTAGCCGTCGGGGCGCGCGTCGACGGGTCGGGCGTGCTGCGCGACCTTCGCGACGTCGAGCCGCTGACGCTGCGCGACCTCGCCGCGCTGACGATGACCGTGAGCGACAACACCGCGACGAATCGGCTCATCGAGCGCATCGGCGTCGACCGCGTCAACGAGCGGCTCGACGAGTGGGGATGTCCGAGGACGCGCCTCCAGCGCGCGATGTTCGACATGGACGCGAAGGCGCGCGGATGCGAGAACCTCATGACGCCTCGCGAGACCGCGTCGCTCCTGTCGCGCATCGCGCGGGACGCGGACCGCGGCACGGAGCCGGGCGTCTCGGTCCTCGCGCTGATGAAGCGGAACACGAACCTGCTCCGGCTCGGTCGTTATCTTCCGGGGAGCGTCACGCTCGCGCACAAGGATGGCTGGGGCGAGGACCCCGACCCGGTGAACAACGACGTCGGGATCGTGACCGCGAAGACGTCCATGATCGTCGCGGGGTTCACGCACCGCGTGGACACGGCGCTCGCGCGGCCGCTGCTCGGTCTGCTGGGGCTCGCGGTGGCGGAGCTGGCGGGAGCCGACACGACGAAGCTTCCGATCGAGCTCGCGGGCGGCGCATGATGCGACGCGTGCCACGTCGTCGCGGGCGATCGTCCGTGCAGCGGTTGGGGCGCCCGACGCTCTTCGTCGCGCTGCTCGCCGCGGGGCTCATGCTGAGCGGCGCGTTCGTGGGGATAGCGATCCGACAGAACGCGGTGCAGCAGGAGGGGCGGACGGCGCAGCAGCAGATCGACGCGGAGCTCGCGCGCAATGCGGAGCTCAAGGCGGAGATCGCGCATCGTCAGACGGACACGTTCGTCGTGGACCGCGCGCGCGACCTCGGATACGTGCGACCGGGTGAGGGGCTGATCGCGGTCGAGCGTGGCCCATCGGGCGAGCCCGTGGTGCGCATCAATCCATCGGACGGTGGGCGGCTCGGTCGCTGGCTCGTGCTGTTCTTCGGAAAGAGATGATCGCGGTGCGGCGATCGTCTTCCATGTGTGGGTCCCATGCCGTAGACTGACTTACGCGGGGTAGTGGAACGGCACCACGTCGGGCTCATAACCCGAAAGTTCTGGGTTCGAATCCCAGCCCCGCAACAGCAGCGTGAAGTCCTCCGGCAGATGGCCGGAGGGCTTTTTGGTCTCAGGCGCGGCGTGGCTTCGCGCGACGGCGGTCGGTCCCGCTGTCGTCAGGCTCTTTCTCGGCATCGCTCATGAGCCTCGAGGGGTAGACGCCGAGGGCCTCGGCGATCTGCGAAAGCGCGTCGACGGAGATGTTCCGGTGCCCACGCTCGACGAGCGAGATGTAGGTCCGATGCAGGCCCGAGCTCTCCGCGAGCG
>DASWDY010000050.1:0-9102 GCA_036395035.1 Candidatus Limnocylindria bacterium | reverse complement strand
GCGCCCGCGGCTCGCGAGACGACCGCGTACCGCCGCGTGAAGGCCCGGATGAGCGCCGCGCTCCGTCCGCGCGCGAGCAGCGAGATCACGACGAGGGGCACGCCGAACCCCAGACCGAAGGCGAGGAAGAAGGCGAGCTTGCCGATGAGGTCCGTGACCGAGAGCGACAGGCTGAAGATCCCCACGAGCAGCGGCCCCGAGCACGGGATCGCGATCGGCCCGTACAGCAGCCCGTAGACGAACGCGGAGAGGATCGGCCCGCGATCCGAGGTGCCTGCGGCGATCGACGGCAACCGCGCGAACGGGTTCGCGCCGGCGATGAGCGCGATCCCGAGCGCGATGACGAGCACGTCCGCGAGCGGCGTGACGACGACGAGGACGCGGCCGATGGCGACCTGCAGCGCGGCGATGAGCGCGCCGATCGCGAGCATCATCGTGAGGACCCCTGCGAGCACCGCGAAGCCGAGCCATCCCGTGGCGCGTGGCGTGCGATCGCTCTTCGCCGCGAGGTACGCGAGGAATCCCGGGTAGAGCGGCAGCGCGCATGGCGACACGGTCGCGACGAGGCCGAGGCCGAACGCGGCGGCGAGCTCCGCCGGGCTCACTGGTCCCGGTAGCGGTCTACGAAGCTACGCAGGTCGGCCGCGGTCTTGTGCCCGAGAGGCAGCTTGTACGCGTTGCCCTTCGCCGACACGACGAGCATCGGGTCCGACGTCGGGTTCAGGTATTCGTTGCCGAACGTCTGCGACAGCGAGGACATCAGCTCGCGCGGCGCGACCGCGAGGCGCCAGGTGAAGCCGTGCTGCTCGGCGTACTTCTTGAGGAGCGCGGCGTCCTCGTTCGGGTCACCGTCGAGCGTGACCATCACGACGTCGGGCCCGAGGCTCGCCAGCGAGTCCTTGATCAGCAACTGCTGACCCAGACAGGTCGTTCACCACACGGCCATCGCGATGCCGAGCACGACCTTCCCCGGGAACCCGCCGAGCGTGAAGGCCTCTCCGGTCCGCACATCGGTGAGACGCACGGTCAGGAACGCCGGCCGCGCGGCGACGGAGGCGGTCTGGAGCGTCGCGGTCGGAGCGGTGCTGGTCGGCGTCGTCGGACCGCCGCATGCCGCCGCGAGCAGGGCGAGGACGACGAGAGCGTGCCGTCTCATGAGCGGAGCGTATCGCCGCGCCTAGCTGAAGCGGGCCACCACCATCAGGAAGATCACGGCGAAGCCGATCGCGATCTGCACCCGCGCGATGTTCTGGATGCGCGCGGTGAGCGCGGGCGCCTCGTTCGCCGCCGCGGCGTCGCCGGCGGCGACGCGCGCGCCGATCCCGAGAAGACGCTCCATCGTCGGCTTCGCGACCGCGCGGATGAGGCCGTAGATGGCGAGCGCGCCGATGATCCCGAGGACGATCGCGCCGGCCCAGCGCGACCCGAACGGCGCGCTCAGCTCTTCGCCGCGGCCGGTCGCGATGATCTGCAGGAGGCCGGTGAAGATCGTGATCTCGGCCATCCGCAGGATGTAGAAGAGCTGGCGGGGGACGAGCTGCGCCATGACGGGACCGCGCGCCGGCGGCGCTACGGCGAGGAAGGCGGGCAGCTGCACGAACAGCGTGTACGCGCCGCCGCCGATCCAGAGCACGCCAGCGAGGACGTGCAGCCATTGGATGACGATGCGGATGTTCGGGTCCACGGCCGCGCATGGTGTCGGCTGGGACGGCGGCTGGCAAGCGGGGAGCGGAGCCGACGCCGAGATTCGAACTCGGGACCGATGGTTTACGAAACCATTGCTCTACCACTGAGCTACGTCGGCTAGGAGTGCCGTCCGCGCGAGCTTGCTCGCGCGAGCGGCCGACGACGCCGACGATCCGCGAAGCGGATACGTCGGCCCGTGAAGACCGATTGTACCTATCGAGAGGCTTCGACCCCCACCCGCGGGCACAGATCCGAGAGGACGCACTGCGAGCAGAACGGCCGCCGAGCGACGCAGACCTCACGGCCGTGGCGGATCAGCCCCATGTGGAGCGCATAGACGAGGTCGGGCGGGACCTGCGCCTGCAGCGCGGCCTGGGCCGCCGCGGCGGTCGCTCGTTCGCCGACGAGCCCGAGGCGGATCGCGACGCGGTGGACGTGCGTATCGACGGGGAAATGCGGCCGGTCGAGGGAGAACAACAGGACGCACGCGGCGGTCTTCGGACCGACGCCGGGCAGACCGAGGAGCACCTCCCAGAGCTCGGTGTCCCCGAGCTCCGCGAGCGCGCGCGGCTCGTCCAGCGGGATCCCGCGGCCGGCGAGCGAGCGGAGGGTCGCCTTGATCCGCGGCGCCTTCGTGAGCGCGAGCCCGCCGCGGCGGATCGCGCGCGCGATCGACCGCGCGGGCGCCGCCGCGACGGCGGTCCACGACGGATAGGCGCGGCGGAGGTCCGCGTACGCGCGGTCGCGGTTCACGTCGCTCGTGTTCTGCGACAGGATCGTGAGGACGAGCTCGTCGATGGGCGGCAGGTGGCGCGCCGCGGGTGGATCGCCGTACGCGCGCCGGAGCCGCGACGCGATCGCCCGCAGGCGCCGGCGGATGCTCGTGGCCACGCGAGGAGGATGGCAGGCATGACCGCGGAATGCGGCGGCTGTGCGAGCCGTTGCTCATAGAGTGGGCACGTGGCGCAGGTCGCTGATCCGTTCGAGGTCGAGGCGCTCTCTTTCCTCGACGCGCTCTACCGGACGGCGCTGCGCATGACGCGCTCGGAAGCGGACGCTGAGGACCTCGTCCAGGAGACGTACATCCGCGCGTTCCGCTTCCGCGAGCAGTTCACGCCCGGCACGAACATGAAGGCCTGGCTGTTCCGCATCCTCACGAACACCTTCATCAACACATATCGCCGGAAGGCGACGCAGCCGCAGACGACCGAGCTCGACGACGTCGAGGAGACGACCCTCCACCGGCACATGGCCCGGTCCGCCGCCGCCTCACCGGAGCCGGAGCGCGAGCTGCTCGACGGCATCGTCGACAGCGAGGTCCGGGACGCCCTCGAGGCCCTCCCCGACCACTTCCGCACCGTCGTCCTCCTCGACGTCGAGGGGTTCGCCTACAAGGAGATCGCGGAGATGCTCGACATCCCCATCGGGACGGTGATGTCCCGCCTTCACCGCGGACGCAAGTTCCTCCAGCAGCGCCTCTACGACCACGCCCGGGAGCACGGGATCGCCGCCGCGAAGGCCATGACGCGCCCGGCGCAGGCCACGGATGGACGGGGGAACGCGTCGTGAACTGCAAGGACTGCCTCGAGCGGCTCTACCCCTACCTCGACCGCGAGCTCTCGACGAAGGAGCTCGACGAGGTCCGCGTTCACCTCGACGACTGCGGCGGATGCGACTCGGAATTCGTCATCGAGAGGGTCTTCCTCGATCGTCTGAGAGGGTCCGCGACGTCCGACGTCGCCCCTCCAGGGGTCCGCGAGCGGCTGATCCTCCGTCTTCGGTCCGACGTCCGTCGAGGGTCATGACCCGCATCGATCGTTGACATTTCGCATGCGTGTGTGTCTCACTATCTTGCGATCAGTGGCCAGGAGGAGGTGATCTCCAATGCCGGCGAAGAAGAAGGCTGCAAAGAAGTCAGCGAAGAAGTCCTCGAAGAAGAAGTAGAGCTCGCTCTGTTCGGAGCGAAAGTCTCAGCGAACCGGCACCTTTCGCGATCCCGCCGATCCGGTCTAGGCCTGACCGGATCGGATCTTTTTTGGGGGGAGTGAGCGTGCGCGAGGCCCCTCCGATCGAGTGGCGCCCCGTCCTCATCGGCGGCGCCGCCGCCCTCATCGTCTCCCTCCTCCTATCTGTCGGGTCTCAGGCGCAGGGCGCCGAGGCGCTGTCAGCGGTCGCGATCCCCGCCGGGATCGCCGTCGGCGCGGCCGTCGCGGGCCGTCTCGCGACCGTCCGGAGCACCTTCCACGGCGGGCTCGTCGCGGTCCTCTGGATCGCGGGCGAGGCTGTCGCCGAACCCCTCCGGCCACCCGCGCCGGACGTCGTCACCGACCTCGCGCAGACCGTTCTCGCGGACGTCCTCCGGCTCGGGATCGGCATCGCGTTCGGCTGGCTCGGGGGTCGCCTCCGCCGTTAGATCGTCGTCGTCTTCTTCGGGTACGGGCAGAGCTCGAGGACCGGGCAGCGCGGGCACGACGGGGTCGGCATGCAGGTGCGACGGCCGTGCAGCACGAACGTCCAGGTGACCTTGTACCAGTCGCGCTTCGGGTAGAGCTCCGCGAGACCGCGCTCGACGCCGTCGGTCCCTTTGTTCGCCATGCCGAGCCGCATCGCGACGCGCTCGACGTGGCGGTCGACCGCGATCGCGGGCACGCCGAACGCCGCCCCGAGGACGATCGACGCCGTCTTCCGCCCGACCCCGTAGAGAGAGGTGAGACCCTCCATGTCCTTCGGCACCGTGCCGCCGAAGTCGTCGACGAGGCCCTGCGCCATCCCCTTCACCGCCCGCGCCTTGTTCCGGAAAAAGCCGCTCGCCTTGATCTCCTGCTCGAGCTTCGCCTGGGGCACGCGGACGTAGTCCTCGGCGGTGCGGTACCGCTTGAACAGCTTGCGGGTGATCTCGTTGATGCGCTCGTCGCGCGCCTGCGCGGCGAGGATCGTCGCGACGAGGAGATCGAGCGGCGTCTTGAACTCGAGCGTCGGCCCCCAGTCGGGATATGCCTTCGCCAGCTTCGTGAGGATCGGCCGCGCGCGCTCCTTCGCCGGTGCCTTCTGCTTCGGCGTCAGGTTTTTCTTCCCGGCGGTCGCTCTTCGGGCGCCGCCTTTCGCCGCAGGCGCTACGGCCACGCGATCTCCTCCCCCAGCCCCATCTCGAGGGCACGCTCATAGACGCGCGACGCGACGACGAGATCCTGGATCGCGTTGCCGACGCTCTTGAAGACCGTGCGTTCCCCCGCGCTGCGCCGTCCCGGCGCCGTCCTCGCGATGACCTCGCCGATCTCGGTGACGTCGGCACCGCTCAAGCCCTCGAGCTCGCCGGCCTCGGCGAGCGCCGCCTCGCGCTGGTCGACGACGATGCGCGCGCCGCGGAGCGTGTCGTCGTCGAGCTCGCACATCGTGGGCTTGAACGATCCCACCGCCGTCACATGGACGCCCTTGCTGAGCGCGCGGCCCGGGAAGACCGGCGTCGCGCTGCTCGTCGCCGTGATGACGATGTCGGCGCCGCGCACCGCGTCCTCCGCGGTCGACGCGACCACGCGCACGCCGTCGCGGGCCGCCTCCGCAGCGAAGCGCGCCGCATGCGAGGGATCCCGCGCGACGATGCGCAGCTCGCGCAACCCACCCTCCAGGACGGAGGAGATCGCGGCCAGCTGCGTCCGCGCCTGCGCTCCCGCGCCGAAGAGCGCGACGACGCCGCTCTCGGGGCGCGCGAGCGCCTTCGCGGCGACGCCGCCGGCCGCGCCGGTACGCAGCGCGGTGAGGCGCGTGCCGTCGAGGAGCGCAAGGGGCATCCCCGTCTCGGCGTCGCCGAGTAGCACGCTCGCCGCGATGAGCGGAAGGCCCCGACCGGGATTGCCGGGGGCGACGGTGACGAGCTTCACAGACCAGTGCGGGCCGCCCGACAGCGCGGCGGGCATGCTCAGCGCCACCCCCTCGCGCGCCAGCGGGACGCTCGCGCGGACCGGCACCGTCGCCCGTCCCCCGGAAAGGGCCGCGAAACCGGCTTCCACGGCCGCGATGGCGTCCGCCATGGGGCAGGCGCGGTCGATGTCGGCCGCCCGGAGAAGCCGCACGGCGACACCTTATAAGGACGCCGCCTTTGCGCCCGCTTCGCCCGCCGCGTAACCTCACCGCCGACACGGCGGGCGGCCACGGCCACACGGCTGTGAGCGTGTCGCGAACGGCGACCTTGGCTGCCGCGTCCGCACACATCGCGAGAGAGCGAAAAAGAGGGAGGCCCTATGCGCAGACCCTGGCTTTCAGTCAGCGCGATCCTGACCGGCATCGCGCTCGTCGCGAGCGCGTGCGGCGGCGGGCAAGGTCCAGGCGCGGGCGGGGGCGACACACCGTCCGGGACGGTGAAGATCGTCTCGAGCCTGCCGATGACGGGTCCGTCGCTGACCAGACCCAGACGATCGTGAACGCGATCAAGATGGCGCTCGAAGAGGTCAACTTCAAGGTCGGCAACCTGACGATCGAGTACGAAGCCCTCGATGACGCCACCCCGGCCACGCAGAAGTGGGACGGCGCCAAGGAAGCCGAGAACGCGCGCAAGGCGATCGCGGACAGCAAGATCGTCGCCTACATCGGCACGTTCAACTCCGGAGCGGCGCAGGTCTCGATCCCGCTCCTCTGCGCGGCGAACCTCGCCATGGTCTCGCCGGCGAACACGTACCCCGGCCTGACGAAGAAGGCGGGCGCGGCGCAGGGCGAGCCCGAGAAGTTCTACCCGAGCGGCTGCAAGCGCAACTACACGCGCGTCGTCCCGGCCGACGACCTCCAGGGCGCGGTCGGCGCGGCGTGGATGAAGGAGCTCGGCGGGAAGAAGGTCTTCATCACCCACGACAACGAGCTCTACGGCAAGGGTCTCGCGGACGTCTTCCGTGACGCGGCGAAGAAGCAGGGCCTCACCGAGGCCGGCTACGAGGCGGCCCCGAAGGCCGACAACTTCAAGGCGCTCGCGAACAAGATCAAGGACTCCGGCGCGGACTTCGTCTACTACGGCGGGATCATCGACAACAACCCGCACCTGCTCGTCCGTGACCTCAAGGCCGCGGCGCCGAGCATCAAGTTCATGGGCCCGGACGGCATCGCCGAGTCCGAGTTCCTGAAGGGCGCCGGCGCGGCCGGCGAGGGCGCCTACATCACGTTCGGCGGCATCCCGCCGAGCGAGTACAAGGGCAAGTCCAAGGATTGGTTCGACGCGTACCAGAAGAAGTACAACAGCAAGCCCGAGGTCTACGCGATCTACGGCTACGAGGCGGCGAAGGTCGTCCTCGCCGGTCTCAAGGCCGCCGGAACGAAGGCCACGGATCGCGCCGCCGTCCGCGACGCGATCTTCGCGACCAAGGATTTCGACGGCGTGCTCGGCACGAAGTGGTCGTTCGACGCCAACGGCGACACGAGCATCACGACGATGGCCGGCATGATCGTGAAGAGCGGCGACTTCGCATTCCAGAAGCTGCTCGAGACCAAGTAGCGACGCGCTCTAGCATCCCGGCGTGACATCGATGGGCGGGCCCCCGGAGCGATCCTCCGGGGGCCCGTTCCCTTCTAGAGGAGGACCGGCCGTCTGGAGCTCCTGATCGCGGCGATCCTCATCGGGATTAGCAACGGCGCGCTCGTCGCCCTCATCGCGCTGGGGTACACGCTCGTCTACGGGATCATCGAGCTCATCAACTTCTCGCATGGGGACCTCTTCATGCTCGGCACGTTCGCGACGCTCAGCGTGCTCACCGTATTCGGAGCGCGCGAGGGCGGTGAGACCCCCTGGCTGGGCCTCGTCGTCGCGCTGATCGTCGGCATGGCGTTCTGCGGCGTGCTGAACGTGCTCGCCGAGCGCATCGCATACCGCAGGCTGCGGAACGCGCCACGTCTCGCTCCGCTCATCTCGGCGATCGGCGTGTCGTTCATCTACATCAACTTCGGTCTCTTCTGGCGCGGTCCGGCGCCGATCCTCTATCCCGACGTGCTCCCGAGCTACGACATCGTCGGCGACCTCCTCGGGCTGCGGTCGCTCGTCCGATTCACGGTCAAGGACATCTTCGTGATCGGCCTGGCGATCCCGCTCATGCTCGGGCTCGCCTGGGTGATCAAGAACACGACCATGGGCAAGGCGATGCGCGCCGTGGCGCAGGACCGTGAGATGGCGCTGCAGATGGGCATCGACGTTGATCGGGTGATCTCGTTCACGTTCCTGCTCGGGGGGATCCTCGCCGGCGCGGCCGGGCTGATGTACGGGCTCTACAACAACAACACGAACTTCGTCCTCGGATTCACCGCGGGCCTGAAGGCGTTCACCGCCGCGGTGCTCGGCGGGATCGGGAATGTCACCGGCGCCGCGCTCGGCGGATTCGTCCTCGGCCTCCTCGGCTCGCTCACCGTGACGTACTTCGGGGCGGGCTGGGAGAACGTGGGCGTGTTCGCGGTCCTTGTCCTCGTGCTCGTCTTCCGCCCGATGGGCTTCCTCGGCGAGGAGACCGGAGAGTCGCGTTGAGCGTCGAGGAGATCGTCACCGTCCATGAACGGCCGGAAGGCAGGGAGCGCCGGATCGTCGTCGGGATCGCGATCATCGCGACGGTCGTCGCCCTTCCGTTCCTGGACACGCTCTTCCGCCTGAACCTCGGGACCAAGCTCATCCCGATCGGCGTATTCATCGTCCTCGCCCTCGGCCTCAACGTCGTCGTCGGCTTCGCGGGCCTGCTCGATCTCGGCTACGCCGCGTTCTTCGCGATCGGCGCGTATACCGCCGCGTTCCTGACGTCGCCGTCGAGCGAGATGCTGCGCGCCCTCGGCGCGCAGCCGATGGACTTCTGGCCGGCGATGGTCATCAGCACGGCGGTGGCCGCGACCTTCGGGGTCATCCTCGGCGCTCCGACGCTCCGCCTACGCGGCGACTACCTCGCCATCGTGACCCTCGGCTTCGGCGAGATCGTCCCGCTGGTGATCCGGAACACGCCGCAGTGGACCCGCGGCGTGCAGGGCATGAACCCGATCGGCACGCCGACCGTCCCCGGCGTCCAGTTCGGCCTCGCGACAGAGCCGTGGTACTTCCTCGTCGTCGCGATCGTGGTGCTCTCGGTCGTCCTCACGAGCCGGCTGCGTGACTCGCGCATCGGCCGGGCGTGGGCGGCGATCAGGGAGGACGAGGTCGCCGCGGCGTCCATGGGCATCAATCCGGTCTCGACGAAGCTATTCGCGTTCGCGATGGGGGCGAGCTTCTCGGGCTTCGCGGGCTCTGTGTGGTCGTCCTACATCCAGTTCATCGATCCCGGGCAGTTCGATTTCTCCGTGTCGATCTTCGTGCTCGTGATGATCATCCTCGGCGGGATGGGCAACATCTACGGCGTCATCGCCGGCGGCATCATCTTCGGCTCATTCGATCGCATCCTGTCTGAGACCATCTCGGACATGCTCAAG
>DASWDY010000049.1:0-6029 GCA_036395035.1 Candidatus Limnocylindria bacterium | reverse complement strand
GTCGTCCTCGGGGTCGGCGGGGTGGCCGTCGCCATCCCCGTCCTGCGCACGGCCTCACCCACCGACTTCGGGATCGTCGGGATCCTCGTCGCGTTCGTCGGCCTGCTCGTCGCCGGGATCGGCCACGAGATCGCGCACGCGCTCGCCGCGAAGGCCGAGGGCGCGCGGCTCGGCCGCGCGGGCATCGGGCTGTTCTGGGGCACCCCCGTGGTCTACGTCGACACGTCGGCCACCTGGGCGATCCCGCGCTGGGGACGCATCCGCGTGAACAGCGCGGGTCCGCTGTTCAATCTCGCGCTCGCGGGGGCCCTCGGGCTGTCGTCGCGGATCGCGGGGGGCGTCACGCAGGACGTGCTCGTCTGGCTCGCCCTCACGAACGTGCTGCTCGTCGTCTTCAACCTGTCACCGCTGCTCGAGTTCGACGGCTACTACGTCCTCGCCGATCTCACGGACACGAACGCATTGCGGCGCAAGGCCATGCGATCGGTCTTCGGCGACCTCGGTCGCCCGCGGCGACCTGCGTCGCGGCGCGAGGCGGGCGCGCTCGTATACGTGGTCGCCTCGATCGTGTACGTCATCGCGATGGCGGGCATCGCGGTCGCGGGGCTACCGAACGTCGTGCGCACCGTGCTGCCGACCGCGATCGATATCGAGACGCGCGCGACCGTCGGCGCGGCCATCGGTGTGGGCATCGCGGTCGCTCTCGTGCTGCCCCTCGTGATGGAGGCGAGGGACGCCCGCCGCAGGCTGGAGCCCGGCCTGGCCTAGGCTCCCGGGCCGAGCGTCTTCGACGGCGGACGGATGTCCACCGTCCCCGTCTTCACGCCGAGCGCGGCCGACAGGTCGTTCCGCGACACGCGCGGCTCGAGGGCCTCGGCGCGCGCGCTCCCGCTCCCGAATCTCGAACGCTCATCAGCCGTGAGGTCGTAGTCCGCGAGCGCGGTCGCGGGGTCGCGCGCGAGCAGCTCGCGGAACGCTGCTTCGGCGATCGCGCGGTCGACGACGGCCTGGATCTGCTCCGCGGACATCCTCACTCACCTCGGAGCTCCCTCGACCCTCCCGGGGGGACCCGCGAGCGGGAGCTCTGCGCGCGAAGAGTACAGCGGGCCCTCGCTCGACAGGCGGCTTTCCATCACGTGGAGCGTCGACGCGGCGAATGAGAGCTCCCGCCGGAGGCGCGCGCCGTTCACCGCCGCCACGATCGCGCGCACCTCGTCGTCGCCGACGCGGTCGCGGACGCGCGCGAGGGTGACATGCGCTCGCAGCGGCTTCGGATCGAACGGCACCTGATGGCGCAGCAGCTCGGCGCGCACGGACGCCCCGAGCCGGACGATCGTGGCCGCCGCCTTCGGGCTCGTGCCCAGCCATATGACGCTCGGCCGGCCGTGCTCCGGGAAGCGCCCGACGGAGCGGAGCTCGATCGGGAACGGGCCGACGGCCGCCGCCGCGAGGCCCGCCGACGCGATGACGTCGGGGACGCGCTCCTCGCCTATCTGGCCGAGGAACGCGAGCGTGACGTGCATGAGCTCGGGCGCGACCGGGCGTACGCCGGTGAGCGGAGGGATGGCGCGGGCGGCGCCAGCGGCGATCTCGCGCGGCAGCGGGATGGCGACGAAGATCCGCGGCATGGACGCGCCGCGAGCCTAGCGGGACCCCGTTTCGCTAGAACGTCGTCGCGCTGACGCTGTCGCTGACGAGCATGACCATGAACACGACGGCGAGCGCCATCGTGCACACGCTGAGGAAGAGGACACGAGCGGGGTCGTCGCGGTCGTGGTCGGAGCCGGTCTCGATGTCGTCCACGCGGACCGTCAGAGCAACCCGCGTGCCCTTTACTGGACCGTCACAACCCTAGAGCGGATCAGGCCGGGCTGGGCGCTGGCGCCGGGCCCTTTCCAGTGCGACGGTCCTCACCCCCGGTGGTGCCGGTCGGCGTTCCCGTCGTCTGTCCCGTCGCGGCGGCGGCCGGGATCTCCTCGACGTCCTCGAAGATCTTGTCGAACTCCTCGCTCGAGATCGTCTCGTCGGTGATGAGCCGGCGGACGACCGCGTCGAGCTTGTCCTTGTGCGAGGTGAGGACCTCGTAGGCCTTCTGGCGCGCGCTATCGATGATCTCCTTGACCTCGCTGTCGATGAGCTTGGCGACGTCCTCGGAGTAGTTCCGCTCCTCCTGGATCTGCCGGCCCAGGAAGATGAGCTCGTCGGTGCGGCCGTACTGGAGCGGGCCGAGCTTCTCGCTCATCCCGAACTTCGTGACCATCTGGCGCGCCATCTGGGTCGCCTTCTCGATGTCGTTCGAGGCGCCCGTGGTCATGTCGCCGCCGAGATGGATCTGCTCGGCGACCCAGCCGCCGAGGGCGGCCGCGATGTCGTCCTCGAACTCCATCTTCGTGCGGAAGTAGCGGTCCTCCTGCGGGAGCGACCAGGTGACGCCCATCGCCATGCCACGCGACACGACCGTGATCTTGTGGACCGGGTTGGTGTGCTTCAGGAGCTTGAAGCAGAGAGCGTGGCCGGCCTCGTGGTAGGCCACGATCATCTTCTCCTTCTCGGTGATGACGCGGGACCGCCGCTCGGGACCGAGCGCGACCTTCTCGAGGGCCTCCTCGAACTCGGCCTGGCCGATCGTCTTCTTGTTGCGGCGAGCGGCGAGGATGGCGGCCTCGTTCACGATGTTCGCGAGGTCGGCGCCGGAGAAGCCGGGCGAGATCTTGGCGATCTTCATGAGCTCGACGCTCTTGTCCAGCGGCTTCCCGCGGACGTGGACGTCGAGGATCGCTTTGCGCCCGCGGATATCCGGACGGTCGAGGACGACCTGGCGGTCGAAGCGGCCCGGGCGCAGCAGCGCCGGGTCGAGGACGTCGGGGCGGTTCGTCGACGCGAGGACGATGACGTTCGTCCCGGTGTCGAAGCCGTCCATCTCGACGAGGATCTGGTTGAGGGTCTGCTCGCGCTCGTCGTGTGATCCGCCCAGGCCGGCGCCGCGCTGGCGGCCGACCGCGTCGATCTCGTCGATGAACACGATGCAGGGCGCGTTGCGCTTCGCCTGATCGAACAGGTCGCGCACGCGCGAGGCGCCGACGCCGACGAACATCTCGACGAACTCGGAGCCCGAGATCGAGAAGAACGGGACGCCTGCCTCGCCCGCGACGGCGCGCGCGAGGAGCGTCTTGCCCGTGCCGGGCGGTCCGACCAGGAGCACGCCGCGCGGGATCCGCGCGCCGACCGTCGAGAACTTCTCGGGGTACTTGAGGAACTCGACGACCTCTTGCAGCTCCTGCTTCGACTCGTCCACGCCGGCGACGTCGTCGAACGTCACCGTCGGCTTGTTCCCGACGAACATGCGGGCGCGGCTCTTCCCGAACGACAGCGCCTGGTTATTCGTGCCCTGGGCCTGTCTCATCATGTAGATGAAGAAGCCGCCGATCAGCAGGACCGGCAGCAGGCTGAGCAGCACCGAGCCGATGAGGCCCAGCGTGGCGCTCTGCTCCTCGTTCTTGATGGCGACCGCTCGTGACGGGTTCGCCTCGTTGTAGCTGTAGAGCCGAGACTTGAATTCCTTCGTGTCCTCGCCGAGCGTGGCGATGTACTTCTGCCCACCGTCGCGGAGCTCGACGGTGGCCTTGTTGGCCGTGATCGTGATCCGCGAGACCTCCCCGCGCTGTACGCGCGAGATGACCTCGCTCTCGTCCATCTCCTTGGTCGCGGGCGACTGCGCGCGGTAGGCATAGAGGAGCGCCACCCCCATCACGACGAGGAGGAGCGTGAGGATCCCGTTCTTGAAGATGCGGTTGTTCAGATCCAGTTCAGGCTCCCTGACACGTACATATGAAGATGCTAACCGGCCGAATGCGGCATTTGTGAAGGCATCCACCATGCCGCCATCGATATGGCACCACAACAGACCGACCTGGAACGGCATTCCGGCCCTCCTAGGCCGGTCCGTCCGCGCCTCCATGGGGCTGGATGCGGACCGCGCGATGGTCGCGTAGAAGGCGTCCGCCGGGGAGATCGAGGGCCGCGTGGCCATCGCTGCGCGCGGCCTGCGCCGCGACGGCATCCCGGTGCCGCGCGGTGAGCACGTGCCCGGTCGCTCGCTCCCATGCGATGGCAAGGGCTTCCTCGCGGACGGCGGCATTCGGACCGAGCGCGTCGAGGTCGATCGTGCCGTCGCGCGATGCTCGCTCGAGGGCTGTCCTCGCCTGGTCGCGGTGCGACGTCGCGAGGTCGGCCGCGGCATCGGCGACGCGCGCGAGCGCGCTGCTGATCTGCGGGTTGATCGCGGCGAGCTCCGGGAGGACGCGACGGCGGATGCGGTTGCGCGCGTATCGGAGCGAGCGGTTCGTCGGGTCCTCGCGCGGCGTGATGGCCGTGGCGGCGCACATCTGCGCCGTCTCTGCCCGTCCGATGCAAAGGAGCGGCCGCACGATGCCGTCGCGCGACGGGCGCATGCCGGCAAGCCCTGTGATGCCGCTCCCCCGTGTGAGATGCAGGAGGACCGTTTCGGCCTGGTCGTCGCGGGTGTGACCCGTCGCGACGCCCGTCGCGCGGCGGTCCGCGGCGACGCGCTCGAGGAACGCGTATCTCGCTCGGCGCGCGTCGTCCTCGCTCTTCGGTGGCTGCTCCGCGCGACCGAGGCGGATCGTGGCGCCGACCGTCGCCGCGAGGTCGGTGACGAACTGCGCGTCGGCGGCGCCCGTGCGGCGCAGGCGGTGGTCGAAGTGAGCAACGTGGAGGACGAGGCCGAGGTCCGGCGCGAGGTCGGCCAGCAGAAGCAGGAGCGCGGTGGAGTCCGTGCCGCCGGAGACGGCGACGACGAGGCCGCCGGGCTTGAGGAGCTCGTGCTCGAGGGCATAGTGACGCACGGTGTCGCGGATCCGCTGAGAGGTGGTCAAGGACGTCATCTGGTGGCTGGGGTGGGATTCGAACCCACGACCAGCGGATTATGACGCCGCTGCTCTACCGCTGAGCTACCCAGCCAGGGTGGTTCGGGGAGGTCAATTCTACCTGAGAACGGCCGCGCTACGTGGGGTCGCGCGCGATGCGCCGCCGGAATTCCTCTTCGGTCAGCGTGCCCTTTCGCCGGTTGCACGGCCCACAGACGGGAATGATGTTCGCGATCAGGTTCGGGCCACCGCGCTTCAGAGGGGTCCGGTGGTCAGGCTGCAGTGGACGGGCGAGCCCGCAATACCCGCAGCAGTGGTGGTATTCGGCGACGAGCGCCAGCCACTCCGCGGCGCTGAAGCTGCCGCCCGCCGCCTCACGAGCCCTGCGCCGGTGATGAACGGCGATGCGCACTTCCGGGTGCTCGCGGTGCCACTCCGCGGTCTTCGCGTTCAGCCGCAGCGCATTCTCGGCGTGATAGCGACGCCGATAGGCACGGTGCTCGTCCGGATGACGCTCGCGCCAGCGCTTCACCCCCGCACGCGAATGCTCGCGGTGCCGTTCCGCGTTCCGACGCACCCAGTCGCGCTGGTACTCATGCTTCCGGGCGGGATCTTTGAACGGCATCCCCGCTACCGTCCGAAGAACGGACCGCCGAGGATCGACAGCCGCTCCCCTTCGTACGCGAGCAGCTCGTGACCGTCGCGGTCGTACAGCGTCACGGTGCCCGCCCGCGCGACGCAGCGCAGCGTGGCTTCCGCGCCGAAGATCGCCAGCGCGAAGCCGAGGCGGTCGGTCTCGTCGTGGCGCACATCGGCAAGGTCTCCCCACGCTCCGGCGCTCCTGATCCGGTACACGCGCACTCGATCGGCATGGCCTTGCAGACTATCGTCTGTAGACCCCTTGTAGCGGCGGCCGCGACGCTCACGCCGTGGCCGAGCTGGCGCCGCGTGTCGGTCGCGTCATCCGCAAGTACCGCGAGCAGAGCGGGCTGTCGCAGGAGACGCTCGCGGAGAGCTCGGGCCTGCATCGGACCTACATCTCGCTCGTCGAGCGTGGGCACCGGAACATCTCCGTCGACGCGCTTTCGCAGATCGCCGAGGCCCTCGGCGTCTACCCCTCGAGGCTCATGAGCGATGCCGAGA
>DASWDY010000048.1:0-4213 GCA_036395035.1 Candidatus Limnocylindria bacterium | reverse complement strand
CGCAGCCGCGCTCGCTCTACGTCGCGAACTTCCTCGGTTATCGGAACCTCGTGCCGGTGCAGGTCGGCGAGATCAGCGGCGACAGCGTGTCCGTCGCCGCGAACGGATTCACCCTCAGCGGCACCCGTCGCGGCGCGCTGTCCACGGGTACGGCGGCCGTCGCGACCATCCGCCCGAAGGACGTGCAGGTCCTGCGTGCGGGCTCGCCCGGCACGATCGCGGCCTCGGTCGAGCTGGCCGAGTTCGTCGGTGACGGCTTCGAGCTCTCCGCCGACGCGGGCCACGGTCAGCGGTTCATCGCGCGCACGCTCGATCGCTGGTCGGTAGGGGATGCGGTCGCGCTGCGCCTTCCGCCCGAGCGCCTGCTCGTGTTCCCCACCGAGACGCGATGACGGCGAAGGTCGGTCGGCACGAAGCGGTGGAGTCCTCGCGTCGCGTCGTGCCGCGCACGCGCCGCTTCGACCCCACGCTGCTCTTCATCGCGCCCGCGGTGCTCCTGGTGCTCGCACTCTTCGTGTATCCGTTCATCTACGGGTTCGCGCTGTCGTTCCAGCCGTACGGCGAGAACGAGGCGAACGGTCCGCTGGGCAGCTACATGGCGTTCTTCGGCGACGCGCGCGAGCGCCTTTCGATCTGGAACACGTTCCGGCTTGCGGTGCCCGCCACGGCCATCGACGTCGCGCTCGCGCTACCCCTCGCGTATCGGCTGCGCCGGCCGGTCCCCGGACAGCGCGCCCTCGCCGCCTTCTTCGTGATCCCGATGACGCTGGGGACGGTCCTCATCGCCGAGGGGATGTTGCAATTCCTGGGTCCGGCCGGATGGGTCAACAAGACGCTGCTGTTCCTTGGCGTCGTGCAGGAGCCTGTGCGCTTCCTCCACAACTACCTGGGCACGCTCATCTCACTCTTGATCAGCGACTTCCCGGCGGTGTTCCTGCTCCTGCTCGGCTACGCCGCGGGCATCGATCCCGCGCTCGACCGCGCCGCGCGCGTGCTCGGCGCGAGCTGGCTGCAGCGCACCTGGCGCGTCACGCTCCCGATGATGGCGCCCGGCATCGCGGTCGCGACGGCGCTCTCGCTCGTCGCGACGTTCTCGGTGTTCCCGTCGGCCGTGCTCGTCGGCAACCCCGCCGGTGAGACGCGCGTCATCGCGTTCGCGGCGTGGCAGGCGGCGTACGAGCACTTCGACTACTCCGAAGGTTCGGCGATCGCCATCGTGATGGGCGCGATCGAGTTGCTGCTCGTCTTCGGCGCGCTGTCGCTGCGCGCCGGCGGGTACCGCCGTCTGCGCACGGAGACCGGTCGATGAGCGTCGCGACACGGCGCGCACCCGCGCGCAGCGAGATCGACGCAGGCGCGATCTTCGTCTATGTCGTGCTGGCCGGCGTCGCGGTCGTCGTCGGAGGGATCCTCCTCTCGGTCCTGCTCGACGCGTTCGCGACGAGCTGGTTCGGCGGATGGATGCCCGACGCGTACACCGATCGCTGGTTCCGGGCCGCGATCACCGAGTTCCAGATCCCGCAGATCCTCGGTGCGACCGCGGTCATCACGCTCTCGGTCACGGCGATCGGCGTGCTCATCGGCGTGCCCGCCTCGTACGTGCTCGCGCGGCGCCGCTTCCGCGGCAAGGGGATCGTGCAGCTCCTGCTCCTCTTGCCGCTGCTGCTGCCGCCGATCACGTACGGCATCCCGCTCGCGACGATGCTCTATGAGTTCCGCGTCGCCGGGACGATGGTCGGCGTCATCATCGCGAACCTCGTGCCGTCCGTCCCGCTCGTGGTCCTGCTCCTCACGCCGTTCTTCGAGCAGATCGATCCGAACCTCGAGCGCGCGGCGCGCGTGCTGGGCGCGTCACCGCGCGGCGTGTTCATGCGCGTCCTCGTCCCGATCGCGGCGCCGGGAGTTCTCGCGGCCGCGCTCATCGTCGTCGTCCGCACGCTCGCGATGTTCGAGCTCACTTTCCTCACCTCGGGCGCCGACAGCCAGACGCTCGTCGTCGCGCTCTACTACGCGGCGTTCGCGCCGGGCATCCGGCCGAGCCAGCAGATCGACGCGATGGCCGTCGTGTACATGGCCACGAGCCTGGCGCTGCTCGTCGTCGCGCTGCGCTTCGTCAGTCCCACGAACATGGTCGTGCGGGTGCGCCGATGAGCCGCACGCTCGTCTCCCGCTCGCCCGCGGACCTGCGGCCGCTCCTGCGCGGCGTGCTCGCGTTCCCGATCACGCCGTACGCCGCGGACGGGTCGGTCGATCTCGACGCGGTGCGCGCGAACGCGAGCTGGCTCGCCGGCAGCGGCATGCACGCGCTCGTCGCGCCCAGCGGCACGGGGGAGCTTTTCAGCCTGACGCCCGACGAGTGCGCGGCGATCGTCGAGGTGACGGTCGAGGCGGTCGACGGCCGCATCCCGGTCGTCGCCGGCGTCGGCGTCGGCCCGCGCATCGCGGCGGATCTCGCGCGACGGGCCGAGCGCGCCGGTGCGGACGCCGTGCTCGTGCTGCCGCCGTACTACGCGCATCCCGACGCCGAGGGTCTGGTCGCGTACGTCCGCGAGGTCGCGGCGGCGACGAGCCTGGGCATCGCGATCTACGCGCGCGACAGCGTGACCTTCACGCCGCCGCAGCTCGAGCGCCTCGCGCGTGAGATCCCGAACCTCGTCGCGTTCAAAGACGGCCGCGGCGACGTGCGGCTCTTCCAGCGCCTGCGCGAGCACGTGAGCGAGCGGCTCGGCGCGCAGCGCCTGGTGTGGCTGGCCGGGGCGGGGGACGACATGGTCGGTCCGTACTTCGCGGCCGGCGCCGAGGGATTCACGTCGTCGCTGGCGTGCTTCTGGCCCGAGGCGTCGCTCGAGCTGTACCGCCTCGCGCGCGCCGGCGACTTCCGCGAGCTCGCGCGCTATCACGAGCGCGTGGTGCGGCCGGTGTACGACCTGCGTCAGCGCCGGCGCGGCTACGAGGTCTCGGTGATGAAGGCGGCGATGGAGCTGCTCGGGCATCCCGCCGGTCCGGTGCGTCCGCCGCTCGCGGATCTGTCCGCCGAGGAGCGTGCCGAGCTGCGGGCGATCCTCGAGCGGCTCGCGGTGCCGACGGCGTCGCGCCGTACGAACGATGCTGCTTAGCGATGCGTTTAGCGATGCGGCTTGACGATGGTTCTTGAAGATGCGGATTAGCCATGCGTCTTAAGGGCAAGGTCGCGATCGTCACTGGCTCGAGCCGCGGCATCGGCAAGGCGACGGCGCTGCGCCTCGCGGCCGAAGGCGCGCGCGTGGTCGTGCACGGCAAGACCGACGGTGGCCGTCTCGCGCCGATCGTCGATGCGATCAAGCGCGAGGGTCACGAGGCGATCGCGGTCGCGGCGGACGTCGGTGACGAGGCCGCCGTCGATCGTCTCTTCCACGAAACCGTGAAGGCGTTCGGCACCGTGGATGTCCTGGTGAACAACGCGGCCTGGTCCGATCCGAAGGCGCACGTGCTCGAGATGGACGTGAAGTTCTGGGACGAGGTGATCCGGTCCAACTTGCGGAGCGTCTTCCTGTGCACGAACCGCGCGGCGAAGCTCATGGTCGAGCAGAAGAAGACCGGCAGCATCGTGAACGTGACGTCGTTCGGCGCGGCGCGCGCGCACCGCAACATGGCCGCATACGACAGCTCCAAGGGCGGTCTCGAGGCGTTCACCCGCGCGGCCGCGCTCGACCTCGGCCCCTTCGGCATCCGCGTGAACGCGGTGGGACCCGGCGCGATCATGACCGAGCAGTTCGCCGAGCAGAGTCCCGAGAAGCGGAAGGAACGCGGCGCCGTCGTCCCATTGCTCGCGCGTGGCGGCGATCCGGACGAGGTCGCGCGGGTCATCGCGTTCATGGCGTCGGACGACGCGCGCTATGTCACCGGGCAGGTGCTCTACGTGGACGGCGGCATGCTGGCGCAGCTGCGCTCACCCCAGGTCGACGCGCCGCTACCGGACTCGGTCGCGAAGCTCCTGAGGCGTGACGCCGGCTCCTGACGTGTTCCGCGACCCGCAGGTGAACCTCTACGTCGCGGATGTCGAGGCATCGGTGCGCTTCTACCGCGATCTGTTCGGCTTCCGTGAGACGTTCCGAACTCCGGAGCGCGGCACGCCGATCCACGTGGAGATGCGTCTGGGAACGCTCATCCTCGGCGTCGCGGCGATCGAGTCGGTCCGTCAGATACACGGCCTCACCGTCGGCGGTGGCCCTCC
>DASWDY010000047.1:0-13721 GCA_036395035.1 Candidatus Limnocylindria bacterium | reverse complement strand
GGAGGCGCTCGCGCTCCTGCGTCCGCACGCGGACATCTCCGTCGGGCCGCAGGATCCGGCGCTGCCGCCGCCCGACGAGATGCGCGCGATGGTCCGTGACGCGGACATCCTGTACACGCTCCCCGGCGCGCGCGTCGACGCGCAGGTGATCGCCGCGGCGCCCAAGCTGCGCATGATCGCGACGCTCGCGACGGGCTACGACAGCATCGACGTCGACGCGGCGCGGTCGCGCGGGATCCCCGTCACGTACGCGCCGGGCATCCTCGACGAGACCACCGCCGACGGTGCGTTCGGCCTGCTCCTCGCGACGGCGCGCCGCTTCGGCGAGGCCGAGCGCTTCCTGCGCGCCGGCAAGTTCCGCGGATGGACGCCGTTCATGTTCCTCGGCCAGGACGTGCACCACGCGACGCTCGGTATCGTCGGCATGGGCCGCATCGGCGGGCAGATGGCGCGCCGCGCGAAGGGGTTCGAGATGCGCGTCCTCTACTACGACGAGCGGCGCAACGACCGCGCCGAGCGCGAGCTCGGCGTCACCTACGCGCCGCTCGACCGGCTCCTCGCGGACGCGGACTTCGTATCGCTGCACGTCCCGCTCATGCCGTCGACGCGCCACCTCATCGACGCCGCGGCGCTGCGCACGATGAAGCGCTCGGCGGTGCTCATCAACACCTCGCGCGGGCCGGTCGTCGACGAGCGCGCGCTCGCCGAGGCGCTCCGCGACGGCGTGATCGCCGCCGCGGGCCTCGACGTCTTCGAGCGCGAGCCGGAGGTCGAGCCGCTCCTGCTCGAGCTCGAGAACGTCGTGCTCTTGCCGCACGTCGCCTCGGCGTCCGCCTTGACGCGCACGCGCATGGCGGTGCGCGCGGCGCAGAACATCCTCGCGTTCATGGACGGCAAGCCGCTCCTCGACCCGGTGCCGTAATGCCCGCACGGGTGAACCCGGACGTCCCGGGCGAGGCGAAGCTGCTGCGCAAGGTGGGGAAGCGGATCCGCGCGCTGCGCGAGAAGCGCGGGCTCACGATGGCCGAGCTCGGCGCCGACCGCCGCGGGCGCGTCTACTTCGAGCGCCAGTACGTGTGGAAGATGGAGACGGGCCGCGTCGCGCCGTCGCTCGCGGCGCTCTCGCATTTCGCGAAGCGGCTCAACGTCTCGATGGCGGAGTTCCTTCGCGGGGTCTAGCGAGGAAGCGGGCGGCCGCGATCTCGCCGATCCGGTGCGCGGCTCGCGTAGGCATCCGTGCGCGGGCGGTCGCGGCCTCGCCGATCCGGTCCGCGGCTCGCGTAGGCATCCGCTGCCTCCTCGCGACGTCGTGCTCGCAAACACTCGCCCTCGCTTCGCATCGGGCTCGTGACGAGCCGCGTCCCGGATCGGCTCGACCGCGTCCGCCCGCCTCCGCCGCTTCCTCCGGGTTTCCGTCCTTCCCCGCTTCCTTCTCCCTGTCCCTGTGCACCGTGCGCACCCCTGCTTGACCCGGCGTGGTATTCCGATCTAAGAAGTCGGAAATCTCCTTAGGGTCGCTTCAGGCCGCTTCAGAGACGGGGAGGCGGGAGAACGGACGATCGAGCGAGCAACGGAACAGGGAGGCGCGAGACATGGGCGGGTATGCGAAGCCGGAGGTCCTGGTCGACACGCAGTGGGTCGCGGAGCACGCCGCGGATCCCAAGGTGCGGCTCATCGAGGTCGACGTCGACACGACGTCATATGAGAAAGGACACGTGAAAGGCGCCATCGGGCTGAACTGGCGGAAGGACCTGCAGCAGCACCCGGTGCGCGACCTCCTCTCGAAGGAGGAGCTCGAGCGGCTCTTCTCGGGGCTCGGCATCGCGAGCGACCACACCGTGGTCGCGTACGGGGACAACAACAACTGGTTCGCCGCGTGGGCGTTCTGGCTGCTGAAGTACTACGGGCACGCCGACGTGCGCCTCATGAACGGCGGCCGCGCGAAGTGGGTGGCCGAGGGCCGCGACCTCGCGACCGACACGCCGTCGTACGCGCCGACGAAGTACACGGCGAGGACGCCGGACGCCTCGGTCCGCGCGCTGCGCGACCTCGTCATGGACGCGACGAAGCGCGGCGACCGCCAGCTCGTCGACGTCCGTTCGCCGAAGGAGTACAGCGGCGAGCTGCTCGCGCCAGAGAACCTCCCGCAGGAAGGCGCGCAGCGGGGCGGCCACATCCCCGGCGCGAAGAACATCCCGTGGGCGCAGGCGGTGAAGGAGGACGGGACGTTCAAGAGCGCCGATGAGCTGCGCGAGCTTTACGGCACGAAGGGCGTCGCGCCCGAGCGCGAGACGATCGCCTATTGCAGGATCGGCGAGCGCTCCTCGCACACGTGGTTCGTGCTCACGTACCTGCTCGGCTACCCGAAGGTGCGCAACTACGACGGCAGCTGGACGGAGTGGGGCAGCCTGATCGGAGCGCCGATCGAAGCGGGCTAGTTGGCGCCGGGCGCACCCGCGATGACCCGGTCGGTGACCGCGAGGAGCTGATCGACCGCGAACGGTTTCGCGAGATGGCCGCTCGCGGAGAGACGCTCGGCCCAGAACTGAGCATTCGGCCCCGCGGTCATCACGACGAGCGGGACGTCCAGACCCCGTTCGTGGAGCTTCCGTGCGAACGTACCGCCGTCGACGAGGGGCATGTGCACGTCGAGCAACACGACCGAGGGGCGCGTCCGACCGACCAGGGCGAGGGCCTCCTCGCCGTTCGAGGCCGTCGCGACCGCGTAGCCGTGCTCCCGGAGCACGTCGCGCACGATGCTCAGGATCGCGGGGTCGTCGTCGACCACGAGCACGAGGCGCTCGGCGCGCCCCGCTGCGGTGCGCGGCCGTTCGGTCCGCGCGACGAGCTTCTCCGCGCGGGTGCGATCGCGCCACGAGGCGATCCAGCCGAGCACCTCGTCCGCCGGCATCGGCCGCGCGACGAAGTAGCCCTGCACGACGTCGCACCCGCTCGCCGCGAGCAGCTCCCACTGGCGACGCTCCTCGACGCCTTCGGCGATGACCTCGAAGCCGAGCTCGTGCGATAGACGGATCGCCGCGCGGACGATCGCGTCGCTCCGCTCCTCGGTCGCCATGGCCACGATGAACTGGCGATCGATCTTGATGCCGTCGACCGGCAGGCGTTGCAGATAGGCCAGCGAGCTGTATCCGGTGCCGAAGTCGTCGATCTCGACGCCCACGCCGAGCTCGCGCAGCTGCCCGATGGTGTGGCTCGCGTGCTCCGGCTCGGTCATGAGGACGCCCTCGGTGATCTCGACCGAGAGCGCTCTCGGCTCGGTGCCCGCTCGTGACGTCGCGGCGCGGATGCGGTCGATGAGCGACGCGTCCGCGAACGCCCGGGCGGACAGGTTGACGGCGACGCGCAGCCGCGGCAGCGACCGCCGCCAGCCGGACACGTCGGCGAGGGCGCGGTCCAGGACGAGCTCGGTGAGCGGGCGGATGAGCCCGGTGCGTTCGGCGAGCTGGACGAATTCCGCCGGTGGGATGGTCCCTCGGTCCGGATGGTCCCAGCGGGCGAGCGCTTCGAACCGCACGACCTCGCCGGAGCGCAGCGCGACGAGCGGCTGGTACCGCAGACCGAGCGAGCCGTCGGCGATCGCACGGCGCAGCTCCGCACGGAGCGCGAGCCGGCCGACCCGCTGCGGGTGGATCTCCGGCGGGCAGACCGCGTACGTGTTCGCCGAGCGCTTCGCGATGCCGAGGGCGATATCGGCGGCGGCCTCGATGCCGCGCACGTCGTCGGCGTGGTCCGGGTACACGGCGATGCCGACGCTCGCGCCGACCTCGATCTGCCCTTCCGCCGCGGCGAACGGCTGCTCGAACGCCGCGAGCAGGCCTCCCGCGACGCGCTCGGCGGCCTCGAGCCCTTCGCCGGGAAGGAGCAGACCGAACTGATCGCCGCCCCAGCGCGCGAGCATCCGTGGCGGGGCGGCGACCGAGGCGAGGCGCTCCGCGATCCGGACGAGCAGCTGGTCGCCGACGACGTGGCCGAACGTCTGGTTCACCTCGACGAAGTCGTCGAGGTCGATGACGAGGAGCGCGAAGGGCCGGCTCCCACCCGCGGCCGCGGCATGGGCCTCGACGAGCGCCCGGTGCAGCCGCCGGGCATCCGGCAGGTCCGTCAACGGGTCGAGCTCCGCCCGGCGCTCTCGTTCCTCGACCAGCGCGCGATGCTTGATGAGGACAGCGGCTTGATCCGCGAGCAGCTGGCACATCGCCAGGTCGTCGTCGGCGAAGATCGAGACGTGCGAGCTCATGGCGCTGATCGCGCCGAGCACCTCGTCCGCGGTCCGGATCGGCGCGGCGACGAGCATCTTCACATCGCGTTCGCGGTACAGGTCCGCGCGGGCCGGCACGTCGCGGACCGGATCGAGCGATACGACGGCGTGCCCCGCGCGTATGGCGCGCCCCGCGAAGGTCTCGTCCACCGGGGCCTCGTAGCTGGCGCCGGTGCCGACGAACCTGAGACGCTCGGATCCGGCCGGCACGCCGATGAGCACGCCATCGAAGCCGAGCGCGCTCCGCGCGCCGGACGCCAGCTCGCGCAGGAGGCCGTCGGTGTCCGCGGAGGCGGCGAGCTGCGGCGCGCGCGAGAGGAACGAGCGCAGCTCCGGCTCCTGCCAGAGGCGCCGGAGCCAGAGCGGTGGCGCGAAGCCCACGAGGTACGCGATACCTGCGCCGAGCGTGCTGAACGGCTGGACCAGAACGATCGGCGTGTCGGCGACGACGGGCAGGGCCGCGATCGCTCCGGCCCCGAACAGGCTCACCGCAGCGAACACCGTGCCGATCGCGATCGCCGTGTATCGCCGCCCCGTGACGCCGCGCGAGCGGCGCGCCTGGCGCGCGAATGCCAGCGCCGACCAGGCGATCGGCGCGACCACGTACGCCGTCGCCGCGGCGCCGAGCGCGGGCGGGAGCGCGCCGTGGAGCAGCACGAACGTCACGGTCAGCGCTACGAACCCCGCGCCGGCGCCCCACATGATCGGACGCCGGATCGCCGCGAAGTCCCCGACGAGGCGCAGCATCAGATAAGGCAGGGCGAGGATCAGGGCCTCGCTGATGACGAGACGCGCCTCACGTGGAGCGCCGAGGACTGCCGCGATGCGCGAGACCGTGACGAGCAACGCCATGGTCCCGAAGAGCAGCGCGATGTCGACGCTCGCTGCGCGTCGCTCGCGGAACGCTCGGATCGCGACGACCGCGAACGTCACCCACAAGAAGGCCTGGCTCGCCGGTGCCAGGACGACCGCCAATTCGCGCGCGATGTCGTTCAACTGACGCGCCGCCGCCCGGCTCCCCTGCTGGGGCGCACGGGGGGCGGACGAGCAGACGGCAGGCCACTCGTGTCGATCGACCCCGCTCGATCCAGCGCTGATACCGAATGCGCACCGGGCGCCATACGAATGGGTAGGGGGAGCCCCTCTCCAGGATCCTGCGGCGCGTGCTTCCTAGTCGAGCGCCTTCGCGCGGCGAACGGGGATCGCGCCCGTGTACGCGGCGAGGCTCAGGTCCAGCGCGCGCTCCAGCGAGAGCTTCAGCCCGTACAGATCGCTGCGCTTCTTGATGTCGCGCAGCTCGCTCTGATCGCCGAGCGCGCGCAGGAGGTGATCCGACGGTCCGAGCACGCTGACGATGAACGGCGGCGACATGAGGCGGCCGTTGATCTGGATCGTGGCGCCGACGCACGCCGTCGCCGACGTGATCCGCTCGCCGTTCACAGCGATCCCCTTCGCGCCGGCCTTCCACGCCGCGTTGAAGACGTCGGTGATGTCCTGGCTGTGCACGATCGCGAGCTCGATCGACCGTCGCGGCGCGGTCGCGGGAAGGCGGCCGTCGTCGAGCGTGACGACGAGACCCTCGCCGCGCTGCGCCGTGAGGCCGCTGTCGCCGCGGAGCTCGTCGATCTGCCGCTTCAGCGCGGCGGCGCGGTCGTCGAGCGTCGCCGCCTGCTCCTGGACCGCGTCCAGCTGCGCGCGTAGGGAGACGACCTCGCCGCGGAGCCCGTCCTGCTCGCGCTGCATGACGCTCGCGGCATCGGCCAGGTCGGCGCTGTAGCGCGAGGCGATCGGCGACCGCGTCGCCTGCGTCTGCCACTGGATGCCGACGACGAGGCCGAGCAGGAGGGTCGGGACGAACAGGATGGAAGCGACGCGCATCGGCTCACTTTATGAGAGCTACAAGTGAGCCGTCCGGGACGCCATGTGAACCACAGAAAGCCGAAAACCCGATCAGGGAGCCTCTTGGACCTTCTCATTACCCACTACGACGAGCTGCATAGGCTGGCTGACCTGATGTCGGGCGACACCCCGATCGATGGCGAGAAGGAGAACAGGTCTAGGAGGCCTGTCGCGCGATCAAGGCGCCACTTCCAACATGATCTTCCCGCGACGATGCGGCGCACCAGCGAGCATTTCATGCGCTGTGCGAGCCTGTTCCAACGGCACCACAGACCCGACTTGTGCCCTCTCGGATCAGGGCGTCCCACGGCCCGACACCCGCCGCTGCGACTCGCACTAGAACCTCTCCCGTCGCTGGCCTTGGCAGCGGTATGTCCTCGATCTCGATGACGTCTGGCGAACCAAAACGGTGGATGCGGGCGGCTTTCATCGCTCAACGCTATCGCGCTCTGCTGCCGAGGACGCTGGTCTGCTCCAGGTGGTCATGTCGGTCCGGAGAACAGTGAGCCCGCCGGGATTCGAACCCGGAACCAAGGGATTAAAAGTCCCCTGCTCTGCCGTTGAGCTACGGGCCCGTCCATGACGAGTCTAGGTGCTGATCCGCACGGAGCCGCACCGCGTACAGCGTTCGATGGCTCGTGCGCTCGGTCTCGCATTCGCCGTCCTCGTCGTCGCGTGCAGCTCCGCTCCGCAGGCCATCCGCACCGATAGCGTGCGCGTCTTCGACGATCCCGCCAAGCCCGAGAAGGAATGGGGCTACGCGCCCGGTGTCATCGAGGTCGCGCGCGGCACGACGGTCACCTTCACCAACGATGGCGCCGTGTTCCACACGATCACGTCGGACGATCCGAAGCGGACGTTCGACATGGGCGCGAGCCCGAAGGAGAAGGTCCAGATCCGATTCGACGTCGCCGGAACGTGGTCGTACCACTGCGGCGTGCATCCGGACATGAAAGGCGCCGTGAAGGTCTGCGACGGCGAATGCCGGTGAGGACTCTCACCGGATCCTCATGCGATCGGGGCCGCTGATCCGTCATGCTGGCGTCGTGAGAACGATCGCGGTGCTCCTCCTGTCCCTCTTCGCCTTCGCCGTCTGCGGCGGAGCGGCGCAGCCGGCACCGACGCCCAGCGCCGCCCAGGCCACGACGGCCACGCCGACCCCGGCCGCGACGGCGACGGCCGCAGCGATCGTCGCCGAGGGCGGACTGACCTTCACCGTGTCCACGGGTTCGAAGGCGGTCGTCCGCGTGACGGAGCAGCTCGCGGATCGGCAGAACCTGAGCGACGCCGTCCTCACGAGCGAGAAGGTGAGCGGGGAGTTCACGCTGCTCCCGAACGGCACGTTCGCGCCGACGTCGAAGATCACGGTCGACCTCACATCGCTCGCGAGCGACAACCGCCAGCGCGACAACTTCATCAAGAACGACACGCTCGAGACGCGGCGCTTCCCTGAAGCGACGTTCGTGCCGACGAAGGCCGAGGGCCTCACGCTGCCACTCCCGTCGTCAGGTGACCTCTCGTTCAAGCTGAACGGACAGCTCACGGTCCACGGCGTGACGAAGGACGTCACGTTCGACGTCAAGGCGACCCGCACCGATGCCGACCTCACGTCGACCGCCACCGTGACGCCCGCGCTCCAGTTCGGCACCTTCGGCATGACGCAGCCGCGGGTCTTCTCGGTGCTGTCCATCAAAGACGAGATCCGCCTCGAGGTGCAGCTGGTCGCGAAGCAGAAGGCTTAGCGGCCTTCGCTCACATCCGCTCGGTCCGGTCTTTCACAGCGGGCGGGGCGGGGACCACGATGGGCTCGCGCTCCACGTCGGACGCGAACAGGTACTTGTACGTGAGCCCCGCGAGCGCAGCGCCGGCGAACGGTCCGAGGAGATACACGAACCAGTTGTCGAAGAACACCGCGCCGACCGCGGGGCCGAACCAGCGCGCCGGGTTCATCGCGGCACCCGTGAGCGGCCCGCCCATGAAGATGTCGGCCGCGACGGTGAGGCCGATCCCGAAGCCGGCGATACGCGGCGCGTTCGGCGAGACCGCCGTCCCGAAGACGGCCCAGACCAGGAACACGGTGAGCGCGAGCTCGATCACGATCGCCGTCAGGAGGGGAAGCCCCGCCGCGACGGCCGGGGTCCCGAGGCGTGTCGCGTCCTCGGCCGCCGGCGCGTGATCGAACACGATGCGCAGCAGGATCCCCGCGGCGAGCGCGCCGACGGCCTGCGCGCCCCAGTACGTGAGGACGCGCTCGCGCGGATGCTTGTTCGCGACCCAGAGGCCCAGGGTGACGGCCGGGTTGAAGTGAGCGCCCGAGATCGCGCCGAACGATGAGACCGCGACCGCGAGGGCGAGCCCGTGCGCGAGCGCGACGCCGACGACGCCGAAATTCCCGCCGAGCTTGTCGGCGACGATCGAGCCCGCGCCGATCGAGACGAACCAGAACGTGCCCGCGGCTTCCGCGAGCAGCGCGCGGCCGTGGTCGGTCAGCGTCACTGCGATCTCGGCGGGGCGTGCCACGGGAGCGGATGCTAGCCTCGGCCGGCGATGGCGGACTTCCGGCCGGTCGAGGCGGCGAAGGCTCGGATCCTCAGCATCAAGCCCATGCCGGCGAACACGGCCCTCGACGACGCGAACGCCGAGTGGGTCGAGATCCGCGTCGAGCTGAACAGCGACCTCGCGAACTGGCGCGTCGCCCATCTCCGTGCGCTGTGGCTCGAGGAGGTCGCGAAGCCCATCGAATGGGAATGGATCTACACGTTCGGCTCCCCGCACTTCGCGAAGGCCGGTGAGATCTACCGCATCCACTCGGGCTCGGTCGTGCGGGCATCGCTGCACCCGGTCGCGGACGATCGCACGCCGGGACGCAAGCACGTGTACGTGGCGGGCCCGGTGCGCGCGGCGCGCCTGTTCTGGGCGAAGGGCGACTACGCTCGGCTCGTGGACGCGTTCGGGACGGTGATCGACGAGATCGTCGTCTGGCCCGAAGCCGCGGTCACAGCTTCCCGACCAGGATCGGAACGGATGTCGGCCGGCTAGCACCGGCGGCGGCCTCGACCGTTATCGCGATCACGTCGCCAGCGCGCAGCGCGACCCCTGCACGGAGCGCAAGGATCCCGGTGCCGTGCGTCAGGCCCGCCGGCAACGGCTCGCCGTCCCGGATGACCCAGGCCTCGTATGTCCTGCCGCTCGGGGGCGTCGGAAGCGCCACGATCAGGTAGCCGTCGCCGGACCGTGTCGCGATGACCGCAGCGCGATCCGCGCCCTCGCCGGTCAGCGCCGTGACCTGCGCGCCCGACCCGAGCGCGAGTGCGACGACGAGCACGACGGCGGCCGCCGCGGCGGCGAACGCGATCCGCGGGACGCGCCAGCCCCGCCGCCGATGACGATCGACGATGCGGTCGCGCAGGTGGGCCGGGGCCGGCCGCGCGGCTGCCTCCGCGAGGAGCGATGCGAGCTCCTCGTCCTGCTCGAGCGTCTCGAGGAAGAGGTCGTCGTCGCGCTTCATGCCGTGACCTCGTCGGCCAGAGAGTCGCGGAGCTTCGCCATGGCGAGACGGGCGCGCCCCTTCACCGTCCCGAGCGGAAGGCCGAGCCGCGACGCGATCTCGCTCTGCGCGTACCCGCCATAGAAGGACAGCGCGATCACCGTGCGCTGCTCCGGCGGCAGCTGCGCCAGCGCGACGCGAACGCGCTCCGACCGCACCGCGCGCTCGAGGACGGCCTCGGCCGCGGGATCGGAGCGCTCGGCGCCCTCCTCGAGCGGACGCTCCTGCGCGCGCTTCGACCCGGATCGGCGGTATCGGTCGATCGCCGCGTTGCGCGCGATGGCGAGCAGCCATGTTCGGACGGAGCCGCGCTCCGGCCGGTAGGACCGTGCCTCTCGCCAGACCCGCTCGAACACGTCCTGCGCGACCTCCTCGGCGGCCTCGGGATCGCCGAGCATCGCCTGCGCGAGCCCGAAGGCCACGCGGCCGTAGCGGTCGTAGAGCTGGCCGAGCGCGTCGGCATCGCCCGCCGCGACCCGGCCGAGCGTCTCCCGGTCCTCATGGGACCTCGCGTCGGGTACGCGCTCAGCGGCGCCGATGGATCACTCCGCGCGGGATCATCCCACGCGGCGGTCGAAGCGGCCGGTCGATGATCCGCCGGCCGTCCGCGGTGCGTATCCCGCGTCCGAATACCACTCTTCGGAGGTACGCATGTCATTCATCCTGCATCCCACGAACGTCCTCAAGATCGGCGGCACCGTCCTCATCCTCCTCGGCCTCGTCGGGCTCAGCGGCGTCACCGGCTCGCTCAGCTGGTTCAGCCTCGACACCGGTGAGAACGTCGCGCACATCGTCCTCGGCATCGTCGGCCTCGCGGTCGCCTTCGGCACGAGCGACGAGCGGATCCACCGCGGCCTCGTCGCGGTCCTCGCGATCACCGGCCTCGCCTTCGGCCTCGCCGGGTTCGTCCTGCCGGATGGCGGCGCGCTCGCGAACGGCGCGTACGCGAAGCCGAACTTCTTCGGTCTCGCGAACCTCGAGAACCCCGCGGACAACATCCTCCACTTCGTGGTGGGGATCTGGACGGCAGCGTCAGCGCTGACGTACCGCGGCATGGTGATGGCGGAGACTCGCCCCTAACGATGCTCCGCGGTCCGGAGCGAGAGCTCCCGGATCACGTCCTCGAGGACGGTCACGCCGATCCCGGGTCCGGACGGCACCTTCATGGTGCCGTCCGGCTCGACCTCGAACGGCTCCCCGATGATCTCCGTCGCGAAGTAGCGCTTCGAGGCGGCGACGTCGCCGGGCATGCTGAATCCGGGCAGCGACGCGAGGTGGACGTTGTGAGCGCGGCCGATGCCCATCTCGAGCATCCCGCCGCACCACACCGGGATCCCGCGGTCGCGGCAGACGTCGTGGACGCGCACCGCCTCCGCGAGACCGCCGACGCGTCCCGGCTTGATGTTCACGATCCGCGTCGCGCCGATCTCGATCGCCTTGCGCGCGTCCTCCGCGTGGCGGATCGACTCGTCGAGGCAGATCGGCGTCCGGATGCGCTGCTGCAGCGACGCGTGGTCGATCATGTCGTCGTGCGCGAGCGGCTGCTCGATCATGGTCGGCCGCGTCGCGTCGATCCGCTCGAACGTCGCCGCGTCCGCGAGGGAATAGGCGGAGTTCGCGTCGAGCATGAACGGGAGCTCCGGGTGCTTCGCGCGCACGGCCTCGGCGATCTCGACGTCCCTGCCGGGCTTGATCTTCAGCTTCACGCGCTGGTACCCACCGCGCAGCTCTTCGTCGACGCGCTCGAGGAGCGCGGCGGTCGACGGCTGCAAGCCGATCGCGACGCCGCACAGGATCCGGTCGCGCCTCCCGCCGAGAAGCCGTGCCAGCGGGATGCCGGCCTGGTTCGCGGCGAGGTCCCACATCGCCATCTCGATGCACGCCTTCGCCATCCGCGCGTCGCGCACCCACGCGAGCGCCGCCGCGACGTCGCGCGGGTGCGCGAACGTCTTTCCGAGCAGATGCGGGATGAGGGCCTCCTCGAGCAGCACCCACACCGTCGACGGCGTCTCCCCCGAGTACCAGGGCGTCTCGTTCGCGACGCTCTCGCCCCAGCCGACGGCGCCCTCGCCCTCGACGCGGACGATCACGTGCGTCTCGTGGGTCTCGACGGCCATGCTCGTCTCGTACGGCCGCTTCAAGGGCAGCCGCACGAGGAACAGCTCCACTCGTTCCAACCTCATGCGGGCTTCGCCCCGCATGAGATAGCAGCCTCTTGTCGCAGGGGCTCCGCCCCCGCACCCCCGGATCGTTCGCTCATTTAGGACTCACGGGCTGCGGCTGCTGCACGAGGAGATATGCGCCGCGGCTTCCGTCGGCGGAGCGCAGGTGCTCCACGACGGCGAAGCCCGCGGCGAACGCGGGCTCGAGCGCGCTGCGCACCGCCATCCGCCACGCGAGCGCCAGATCGCGGTCGCGCCCTTTGATGCGCTGGATGTCCGGGGGGATCTCGACGAGCACATGCGTGTCATCGCCGGCCATCCCGGGCGCGCCGGGGCGGTCGCCGTCCGCGCGGAGCACGTAGCGCACGCCCTCGCGCTCGGCGTCATCGAGAGCGGGGATCGCGTCGGCGCCGCGCAGGCGCTTGTCGGCGTGATCCGTGGCGATCCGCCACTCAACGTACAGCCGGTCCGACGGAAGACCTTCGTTCAGCCTGTCCGGCATCGCGCCGTAGAAGTCGCGCCGGTAGGTCCGCGCGAATGCTCCGAGCTTCGCGAAGTTGAAGCGCGCGTTGCGCGCCTCCAGCGGATCCATCGTCCACGAGATCGTGTCGATGCCCTGGTCGAGGCAGTGGTCGCGCTGCGCTTCCTTCAACGCGACCGCGAGCCCGGTGTGCCGGTGCGGCGCGCGCACGGCGAGCATGTGCGAGTGGTGCCGGAAGTGGTGGTCGTGGATCCCGAGGAAGCCGAACACGAATCCGGCGGGCCGCGGGTCGCCGTCGACGTGGCCGAGCGCGACGAAGCCGCCGTTGTGCGCGACCGCGAGGAGGAGCTGCGGCGGCACGAGGACGTCGCCGCTCCACACCTCCTCCTGGATGGGAACGGTGGCGCGGCAGCCCTCGATGTCGTGCGCGACCTCGACGCGGAAGGGCATCGCGCGTGAGCCTAATTCGGCTACCATCCGCCGACATGGCAGCGCCCAACGTCGAATTCCTGCGTCGCGTCCCGATGTTCCAGGAGCTCGATGACCACACCCTGCGCGAGATCGGGAACGCCGCGGTCGAGCAGCGCTGGGAAGCGGGTCAGGAGATCGTCCGTCAGGGCGACACCGGCGTCGGCATGTTCATCGTGCGCTCCGGCAAGGTCGAGATCGTCCAGGACCACGAGGGGAAGCCCGAGAAGGTGCGCGACCTCGGTCCCGGCGACGTGTTCGGCGAGATGGCGCTCCTCGACGAGTTCCCGCGGTCCGCGACGGTGCGGGCCGTCGAGCCGACGACCTGCCTCGGGATCACGCGGTGGCACTTCCGCGGCATCCTCGAGAGCCACCCGCAGATCGCGCTGAAGCTGCTGCCGATCCTCACGCGGCGCCTGCGCGCCGCGGAATCGCACGCGCACGAGGCCGCCGCCACCCATTAGCGCGCGCGGCTTCGTTACCCGCCCGCCCTTGCCGTCGGCGCACGGAGCGCCCTAGGGTCCGCGCATGCCCCCACGCCCGGCCCCTCGCACCGGCACCCGCGCCCGCGCGACCGTGACGCGCGCGTTCCTCTTCAGCGACCTGCGCGGCTATACCGACTTCGTCGAGTCGAAGGGCGACGCGGCCGCGGCGGACCTGCTCCGCGCCTATCGCGACATCGTGCGCGCCGAGATCGCGCGCCACGCCGGCGCGGAGATCAAGACAGAAGGCGACTCCTTCTACGTCGTCTTCGAGTCGCCGAGCGCGGCGCTCGAGTGCGCGGTCGACATCCAGCGGGCCGCCCACATGGCACCCGGCGCGGCGATCCGGATCGGGATGGGACTGCATGCGGGCGAGACCGTCCCGTACGACGACCAGTTCGTC
>DASWDY010000046.1:0-5790 GCA_036395035.1 Candidatus Limnocylindria bacterium | reverse complement strand
CGAGACGCTTCCGGCCATGAGGCGCGGGTATCGTACCGGCGGCATGCGCACGATCCGCGTCACGGCGGGCCGCTTCACGTTCACGGCCCGTCTCGAGGAGGAGGCCGCGCCGCGGACGTGCGAGGCGTTCCGCGGGATGCTTCCGTTCACGGATCACCTCATCCACGCGCGCTGGAGCGGCGAGGCGATGTGGATCCCGATGGGCGATCGAAGGCTCGAGCTGCCGTCGGAGAACGCGACGAGCCATCCGTCGCCGGGACAGCTCCTCTTCTATCCCGGCGGCGCCTCGGAGATGGAGATCCTCGTCCCGTACGGCTCGGCCCTGTTCGCGAGCAAGGTCGGACAGCTCGCGGGCAACCACTTCGCCACGATCACGGACGGCCTCGACGACCTCGCGGAGCTCGGCCGCCACACGCTCTGGTCCGGCGCGCAGGACATCCGCTTCGAGGAGGCCTGAGGCGCCCGCGGAGGCGGACCTCGCGATCCGTGGCGGACGCCTGGTGCTCGAGGACGGGATCGTCGAGCGTGACGTCCTTGTCCGCGATGGACGGATCGGCGCGATCCTCGAGCCGGGCGAGGGCCGCGCCGCCGAGGAGATGAGCGCGACGGGGCTCGCCGTCATGCCGGGCGCGGTCGACGCGCACGCGCACCTGAACGAGCCGGGGCGCGCCGAATGGGAAGGGTGGGAGGCGGGGACGCGCGGCGCGGCGCTCGGCGGCATCACGACCGTGTGCGACATGCCGCTCAACTCCGTCCCGCCGACGCTCGACCGGCCCGCATTCGACGCGAAGCGCGACGCCGCCGCGCGTTCCGCGCACATCGATCACGCGCTGTGGGGCGGCCTTACCGCTGCGACCGCGCCGCGCCTGCGCCGCTTGGCCGCCCGCGGCGCGGTCGGCGTGAAGGCGTTCCTCGTGCCGAGCGGCGTGCCCGAGTTCGCTCATCTCACGGATCGCGTGCTCAGACCGGCGCTGAAGGCGGCGACGTCCGCCGGGCTGCTGGTCGCGGTGCACGCGGAGCCGGAGGGCCGCGCCATCGCGCGCGTCGCGCGGGCGGCGCTCGCGACGGGCGCGCGCGTGCACGTCGTCCACGTCGGCAGCGCCGCCGGCGTGCGCGAGATCCGCCGCGCCCGCGCGCGCGGCGTCGCGATGACGGGCGAGACGTGCCCGCACTACCTCACGTTCACCTCGGCCGACGTGCGCCGCGTCGGGGCGGCGCTGAAGTGCGCGCCGCCCATCGGGCGGGCGAGCGATCGCGACGCGCTCTGGCGCGCGGTGCTCCGCGGCGACCTCGACCTCGTCGCGTCGGATCACTCGCCGTGTCCCGCGGCGATGAAGGCGACCGACGATCCGGCGGACGCGTGGGGTGGCGTCGCCGGGATCCAGTCGTTCATCCCCGCGCTCCTGACGGAGGGCCGCGCGCGGGGCCTCACGCTCTCGCGGCTCGCGTGGCTCACCGCGACGGCGCCGGCGCGGCTCCTCGGCCTCGCGCGGCGCAAGGGCGCGATCCGCGTCGGCGCCGACGCCGACGTGATCCTCGTGGATCCCGATCGCCGCTGGACGCTCGCGCGCGCCGACCTCCAGGCGCGCAGCGCGGTCAGCCCGTACGTCGGCCGCCGTTTCGTCGGGGCGGTCGTCCGCACGATCGTGCGCGGCCGCACCGTGCAGCAGGGCGGCGAGATCGTGAGCGGCCCCGGGTGGGGGCAGTTGATCCGACCATGAGCGACGAGCGGCTCTGCCGCGAGGAGCGAATACCAAAGCAGCGGAGCGGGCGCGGGGCCGAAGGCCCTCGCGCGAAGAGCAGGCGACTGCCATGACCATCCTCGTCCGCGGCGGGACGCTGCTGCCGATGGACGGCGGCCCGCGCGCGATCCGCGGCGACCTGCTCATCGAGGAGCGCCGGATCGCCGGGATCGGCCGGGTCAGCGCGCCCGCGGACGCCGAGGTCATCGACGCGTCCGGCGCGTACGTCATGCCGGGCCTCGTGCAGACGCACGTGCACCTCGTGCAGACGATCTTCCGCGGCCTCGCGGAGGACCTCTCGCTGCTCGACTGGCTCGGCACGCGCGTGTGGCCGCTCGAAGCGGCGCACGACGAGGCGTCGCTGCGTGCAAGCGCGCGCCTCGGGATCCTCGAGCTCCTCCTCACCGGGACGACGACGATCCTCGACATGGGCACGACGCACGGCGGCGACGCCGTGATGGACGAGATCGCGCGGTCGGGGATCCGCGCGCGTGCCGGCCAGGCGATGATGGACACGGGCGAGCTTGTCCCGAAGGACCTGCTCGAGACGACGCGCGCGTCCCTCGACGCGGCGAGCGCGCTCATCGCGGCGTGGGATGGGCATGACGACGGCCGCATCCGATACGCGTACGCGCCGCGGTTCGCGCTCACCTGCACGCGCGAGCTCCTCGAGGCCGTCGCGGCGCTCTCGCGGGCGGGCGGGCACCTCATCCACACCCACTCGAACGAGAACGTGGGCGAGCGCGCTCTCATCGAGAGCGCGACGGGCCGCGCGCCGGCGGCGTATCTGGTCGAGACCGGGATCGCGTCCGACCGCGCCGTGCTCGCGCACGGCGTCCATCTCGACGCGGACGAGATCCGCGCGCTGCGGGGGGTCGGCGCGTCGATCGCGCACTGCCCGTCGTCGAACCTGAAGCTCGCGAGCGGGATCGCGGACGTCGTCGGGCTCCGCGCGGCCGGGATCACGGTCGGCGTCGGCGCGGATGGCGCCGCGTGCAACAACCGGCTCGACGGATTCGAGGAGCTGCGCCTCGCGGCGCTGCTCGCCCGCGCGAGGCACGGCCCGGACGCGCTCGGCGCGTGGGACGTCCTGCGGATGGGGACGATCGACGGCGCGCGCGCGCTGCACGCGGAGCAGGAGATCGGGTCGCTCGCCGCCGACCGGCGCGCGGACGTGCTTGTCCTCGACGGCGACGCGCTCGCGCCGGGCGGGGATCCCGCCACGCGGATCGTCTTCGGTGGCGGCTCGCGCGCCGTCCGCGACGTCATCGTCGAGGGCCGGATCCTCGTCCGGGACCGCGCGCCCGTGCGGATGGACCCTGCCGCGGTCCGCGCCGGTGCGGCCGAGGCCCTCCCGAGGCTACTGGCCCGCGCCGGCCTCGCGTAGGTGGAACGTCCCGAGGGGCCTGTGCGTATGGAGGGCGCAGGGATGCTGGAGGGCTGGGGGCGCTTCGTGCACCGGCACCGCCGGGTGGTGCTGGCCGTCGGCGTCCTATCGCTCCTCGTCTCCATCGGCGCCCTCACGCGCGGCCTGCGCCCGCCCGAGGAAGGCGCCACGGAGGGCGAGGCCCGTCGCGTGAACCGGCTCATCCAGCAGGAGATCCCGCGGCCGACGCCTGCGCCCGGGGCGTCGTTCGGGAGCTCGTTCGTGGCGGTCTTCACCTCACGCGAGCTCAAAGCGACCGATCCGCGGTTCCGCGACGCGGCCCTCGCGGCGCTGCAGCCGCTGCGATCCGACACGCGCGTCGTGAGCATCGTGACGCCGTACGACGCGCCGGCGCAGCAGGCCGCCGCGATGATCTCGCGCGGCGGCGACCGCGCGATCGCCTTCATCCAGATCAAGGACAGCGTCGGCGTCGCGCAGAAGTACTACGACGAGATCCGCGCGCTCATGCGGTCCGACACGCTCGAGATCCTCGGCACCGGCTCCCTCGCGATCGAGAACGCGTTCGACTCGACGCTCGAAGCGGACCTCCAGCGCGCCGAGTACATCGCGATCCCGCTCGCGCTGCTCCTCCTGCTCCTCGTCTTCGGCACGGTCGTCGCCGCGCTGCTGCCGGTCGCGGTCGGCGTGCTCGCGATGCTCGGCGGCCTCGCCGCGGTCGTCGGGCTCTCGCGGGTCATGGACGTGTCGTCCTACGCGAACAACATCGTCACGCTCATCGGCCTCGGCGTCGCCATCGACTATTCGCTCTTCATCGTGCAGCGGTTCCGCGACGAGCTCGCCGCGGGACGGAGCGTCGAGGACGCGATCGCGCGCTCGATGCGGACCGCGGGCCGCGCGATCACGTTCTCGGGCATCACCGTCGCCATCGGCCTGTCGGCGATGCTGTTCTACGGCAAGGTCTTCTCGTCGGTGGGCATCGCCGGCGCGCTCGTCGTCGTCTTCGCGGTCGTCTATGCGCTGACCGTGCTGCCCGCGCTCCTCGGGATCCTCGGCCCGCGCGTGAACGGCTGGCGCCTGCCGCTGCCGCAGAGCAACGGGCGAGGCCTGTGGCACTCCATCGCGCATGCGGTGATGGCACGGCCGATCCTCGTCCTCGTCCCGACCGTCGCGCTCGTGCTCGCCGCCGGCCTGCCGTTCCTGCACATCCGTCTCGCCACGGCGGACATCACGGCGCTCCCGCCGCACGACGAGTCGCGCCGCGGCTACGACATCTTCGTCTCGGAGTTCCCGGGACAGGACCAGTCGCGCATCCAGATCGTCGTGTACTTCCCGGGAGGCAAGCCGCTCGAGCGGCGCGCCGAGCTGCAGGACGTCGCCACGCGGATCGGCGCGATCCCGGACGTCCTGCGCGTCGAGTCGACCTTCGACGAGCGGTCCGTCGGCGAGCACATCGTCACGATGTCGGCGTTCACGAACCGCGCGTTCACGAGCGACGCCGCGCGCGACGTCGTTCGCTCCATCCGCTCGCTGACACCGCCGAGCGGCGGGGAGATCCTCGTCGGCGGCGGGACCGCGCGGGACATGGACAACGTGACGTTCGTGGCGGCGCAGACGCCCGCCGCGGTGACGTACGTGACCTTAACGACGCTCGTCGTGCTGTTCCTGCTGCTCGGCTCCGTCCTGCTGCCGTTCAAGGCGGTGCTGATGAACATGTTCTCGATCGCGGCGTCGTTCGGCGCGCTCGTCTGGGTCTTCCAGGACGGCAACCTCGCGACGACGCTGAACTTCACGCCGCAGTCGCTCGACCCGATCCTGCCCGTGATCCTCTTCAGCATCGTCTTCGGGCTGTCGATGGACTACGAGGTCCTGCTCCTCAGCCGCATGCAGGAGGAATACGAGCGCGGCCGGGACAACCGTTCCGCCGTCGCGCAGGGGCTCGAGAAGAGCGGCCGACTCATCACGGGCGCGGCGGCGATCATGGTCGGCGTCTTCACGGCGTTCGCGCTCGCGGACGTCGTCATCGTGAAGTCCATCGGGCTGGGCCTGGCGATCGCGGTGGCGCTCGATGCGACCGTCGTCCGCGCGCTCATCGTGCCCGCGACGATGCGGCTGCTCGGCGACCTGAACTGGTGGGCGCCGCGGCGTCTCGCGCGGCTCCGTGGGAGGTTCGCGGCCTCCGAGACATAGCCGCGCGCCCGTAGACTCGCCGCCACCTTGGACGTCGAGATCCCGCGCACCCTCGACGACGCGCTCGCGTTCCTCGCGTTGCGCGACGATGCCGAGCCGATCGCGGGCGGCACCGACCTGATGGTCGAGATGAACTTCGGCCGACACCGCCCGAAGGCCGTCGTCGCCATCGATCGCATCGAGGAGCTCCGCCAGATCCTCGTCTCGAAGGGCGGCGTCCGCTTGAGCGGCGGCGTCACGTATTCGCGAATGCTGAAGGAGGACATCCGCTCGCCGGCAATGCAGCAGGCGGCGCGCACGGTCGGCTCGCCGCAGATCCGGAACGCCGGCACCATCGGCGGGAACCTCGGGACGTGCTCGCCCGCGGGCGACACGCTGCCCGTCCTCGCGGCGCTCGACGCGAAGGTCGTGCTCCGCTCGGCGTCGACGCACCGCCGCGTGCCGTTCACGGAGTACATGACCGGGCCGAAGAAG
>DASWDY010000045.1:0-12489 GCA_036395035.1 Candidatus Limnocylindria bacterium | reverse complement strand
TGGGCGTCGGCGGGCGGATGCCGACCCCGAGGAAGGAAAGGCCGGCCTCGAACAGGATGTACTGCGGCACGGCGAAGGCCGTCGCCACGATGAGCGGGGCCAGCGAGTTCGGGAACAGGTGGCGCGTCATGATCCGCATGGGCGTCGCGCCGATCGCCCGGGCGGCCTCGACGAATTCCTTCTCCTTCAGCGAGAGGACCTGGCCACGCGTCAGCCGCGCGATGCCGACCCAGTTCACGACCGCGATGGCCACGAACATCAGCGGCAGACCGCCGAGGAGCTTGCCGAACTCGGTCTCGCGCAGCGACGTCATGACGACGATGAGGAAGAGCAGGTCCGGGAACGCGTAGATGACGTCAGTGAAGCGCATCAGGATGTTGTCGGTCTTCCCGCCGCGATAGCCGGCGAGCAGGCCGACGCTCACGCCGATGCTGAACACGATCAGCGCCGGGACGAAGCCGATGATGATGCTGATCCGTGCCGAATGGATCAGCCGGCTGAGGATGTCGCGGCCGAGCCAGTCCGTCCCGAGCGGATGGGCCGTGTCGACGTACTTCGGATCGCCCCACAGCGGGTCGCGCATCTGCAGGCTCGTGTCGACGAAGATCGGATCGTAGGGCGAGATGCGGTCGGCGAAGATCGCGAGCAGGCACGCCAGCAGGACGACGACGAGCCCGGCCATCGCCGCCCGGTTCCGGCGGAGCCTGGACCACGCGTCCTGCCAGAGCGACCGCTGCTTCCGCACGAGCACGTTGAGCTCTGCCGCGCGGGCCTGGCGCTCGAGCGGACGCGTCGCGGTCGTCACTTGCTCAATATCCCGCCTTCGCGGGATACACGCCCCGGCGGGTGGGCTCGCTCGCCGCGGCAAAGCCGCTCCTCGCTCGGCTCACTTTCCCACCTTGATCCGGGGATCGAGCACGCCGTACGTGAGATCGACGGCGAGATTCGCGATGACGATGAAGAACGCGTACAGCAGCGTCGTTCCCATGATCACCGGGTAGTCGCGCGAGTTGATCGCGCGAATGTACTCACGACCCGAGCCGGGGATGTTGAACATGTACTCGATGAAGAACGATCCCACGAGGAGGCCGGCGGTCACGGGACCGATGATCGTGACGATCGGGATGAGCGCGTTGCGGAGCGCGTGGACCATGATGACGGCGCGCTCGTGCAGCCCTTTGCTCCTCGCGGTGCGGATGAAGTCCTGACGCACGGCCTCGAGGACGCTCGCGCGCGTCAGGCGCGTCAGGAACGCCGCCGGCCCGGCCGCGAGCAGGAGCGTCGGGAGGATCATCCGTTTCACGTCGCAGGACGGGAGCGGGCCGCACCCGTTGCCCCAGCCGACGATGGGGACCCACCCGAGCGTCACACCGAAGAGGTAGATGCCGAAGATGGCCAGCACGAACGAGGGGATGGTCGTGCCGATCGTCGCGAAGAACACGCTCCCGTAGTCGACCGCGGTGTTCTGCCGCAGCGCGCTCACGATCCCGAGCGGGATCGCCACCGCGAGCGCGACGATGAGCGCCTGGAGCCCGAGCTGCGCCGTCTTCGGCAGCCCGTCGCCGATGATGTCCGCGACCGCGCGACGGCGGATGATGCTGTCGCCGAAGTCGAAGCGGACGGCGTTACCGACATAGGTGATGAACTGTTCGTGGACCGGCTTGTTCAGCCCGTACTTCTCGGCGAGGTTCCTGGCAACGTCCGGCGGTAGCGGCTTGTCCGGGTTCCGTTCGAAAGGCGATCCGGGCGCCGCCTGCGCGAGGACGAACGTCACGAGGGCGACGAAGAGCAGCGTCGGGATCATGAGCAAAACGCGGCGGATCGCGTACTGCGTCACGGATCGAGCGTATCACCGGAGACAGGACGAGGGCCGGTCCAAAGGACCGGCCCTCGTCATCAGATCGCGATCGATGTCCGGGGCTAGGTCGTCTTCTTCGTGACGTAGATCTCGTTCATCTTGAACATGCCGAGAGCCGCGTCGATCGAGCTGTTCGTGACGCCCTTGACCCACGGCTTCACGAGGCGCTTCGTCGATCCGTAGTAGAGCCAGACCGCCGCGGCGTCCTCGCTGAGGATCTTGCCGGCCTTGAGGTAAGCCTCGTCCCGCTTCTTCGGGTCCTTCTCACCATCGGCCTGGCTGGTCAGGTCGTTGAATTCCTTGCTCTTGTAGCCCGTCCGCTTGGACGAGACGCCGTTGCCATTCCCACCCCACACGGTGGAGTGCCAGTTCTGCTGGTCCGGGAAGTCGGCGATCCATCCGAGCGAGAAGAGCTGCGGGCTGGTCGCGCTTGCGCCACCCTTGAAGAGGCCCGAGAACGCGCTCGGGTCGACCGGGTCCAGCGCGATCTTGATGCCGGGCAGGTTCTTCTCCAGGTTGGACTGGATGTACTCGGCGCGGGTCTTGCCGACGGCCGTCGACGAGTAGGTGAGCTTGATGCTGGTGAACGCGGCCTTCGCGTCGGCCGAGCCCTTGTCGAGCAGCGTCTTCGCGGCGGCCGGGTCGAACTTCTGGACGGTGTCGGTCTCGTCATAGCCCGGGATGCCCGGCGGGATGAAGCCCGCCTTCGCCGGCTGGCAGATGACGACGACCGTCTTGCAGTAGTCCTCACGGTCGAACGCCTTCGAGAACGCCTGACGGACGTTCTTGTCCGTGAACGGCGCCTTCGTGACGTTGAACCCGAGGTAGAAGCTCGATGCGTACGGGAGGTCGAGGAGCTGCGCCTTGAGCGCCGGGTCGGCGTCAACGGCGCGGAGGTCAGGAGCGGAGAGCCCGTGCGAGTCGAGCTCGTTCGCCTTGTATGCGGCGAACGCGACCGCCGACTCCGCGATCATGACGCGGGTCCACTTCGCGAGCTTCGGCTTGCCGAGCCGGTAGTTCGGGTTCGGCTCGTAGACGAACTTCGAGTTGTGCTGCCACTCCTTCAGGATGAAGGGGCCGTTGCCGATGTAGGTCGCCGGCTCGGTCCACTTCTCGCCGCCCTTGTCGAGCGACTCCTGCTTGATCGGCATGCCGACCCACATGTACGCGATGGAGCCGAAGTACGGGACCGCTTCCTTGTGCGTGAACTCGATCGTCTTCGGGTCGATGACCTTGATGCCGAGCTTGCCCTTCGCGGCGTCGAGCTCGGCCGGGGTCGCCTTCTTCAGGTCCATGTGGAACCACTCGTCGCAGCCGACGATCGTCGCCAGGACGAACTGGTATTCACCCGCGGTCTTCGGGTCGCACGTGCGCGTGAAGCCGCGAGCGAAGTCCGCCGCGGTGACGGCCGAGCCGTCCGACCACTTCAGGTTGTCGCGAAGGGTGAACTTCCACACCTTCTGATCCGCCGAGACATCGGGGTCCTTCGCGGCTTGCCCCGGGATCGGCTTCAGCGTCTTCGGGTCGAGGGTCATCAGGCCCTCGAACACCGACAGGATCTGCTCGATCTCGCCCACGAACGACGCCTTGTGCGGGTCGATCGTGTCGGGCTCAGTGCCGGTGTTCGTGATGAGCTCGCCGTTCGGGTCTGGCTGGTCCGCGGGAGCCGCCGTCGCGGTCGTGCCGCCCGGCGCCGCCTGGCAGGCACCGACGACGAGCGCGATAGCGACGAGGATCGCGGGCAGGGACCATACGCGTGAGGTCATGGGCTCCTCCTTTGCGTTCTTGGGGTCGCGAGGACGCGGGCGCGCGGAGAAAGGTCCGATCGTGAAGTGGACGCCGACCGCACCCTCCCTCTGGATGACGCCCGCGGCCGAACACATCTGCGGGCGGACCCGATCATTATGCGGGACCACCGCCTCGCCGGATGCGGGGCGTGCGGTGACCGCTTTCCGACCACTACCGGTCGCCGGGACGATCGGTTCACCGCGCCGGAGCGGCTCTCCACTCGCCGATGTTCCAGGTGATCGGCGCCGCGTGCGCCGCGGGCTGGATCCCCTCGATCCGTGGCGCGACGATGTCGACCTTGAGCACCTGGTAGAGCGGGAGCGCGGGGACCGCCTCGGCCCACATCCGCTGGAGCTCTGCGTACAGCGCGCGCTTCTCCGTGCGCTCAGCGGACGTCCGCGCGGCGTCGGCGAGGACGTCATACCAGCGCGCGACGGTGCCGCGATACCGCTCGGTCGCGAGCACCGCGTCGTCCGCGACCTCGATCGTGAGCGCGAGATCGAAGTCGCGCCGCAGCAGGCGCTCCGCGACCTCGGCATCGGGCCGCTCGCTCACGTCGACCGCGATGCCGAGGAGCGCGAGGTCGACCGCGACGCCGCGCGCCGCTTCCGCGAGCGCGGGTGACCCCTGGGGGACGATGAGCGTGACGACGAGGCGGTCGCCACCGAGCTCGGCGATGCCGAAGTTCCCGCGACGCGATCCGGCGCGCTCGAGGATGGCGCGGGCTTCCGCCCGATCGAGACGCGGCGCGCCGGCGGGCTCGCTCGCCGCCCACAGCGGCGCGACGAGGTAGCTCGCGGGAACGCGGTTGCGCCCGCCGAAGACGGATCTCGCGATGCGCTCGCGGTCGATCGTGAGCGCGGCCGCCGTCCGGATCGCCGGATCGGCGAGACGCGGTCCGAATCGGAGCATCGCGATGGCCTGCGCCGGCGTGTAGCGGACGCGATCCCCGAACGAGCGGTCGAGGGTGCTCGCGAGGTCGGCGTCGAGATCGGGCGACGGCGCGACGTCGACATCGCCAGCCAGCAGCGCGCTCATCAGGGCGGATCGCGTCGCGTACGTGCGGACGACGATCCGCGCGATCGCCGGCAGACCGAGGACGTGATCCGCGAACGCCTCGAGCGTGATGATCCCCGGCGCGCGCTCGGCGATCCGGTACGGGCCGGCGTGGACGGGGCGGCTCGCGTACTGCGCGCGCGCGGACGCGCTCGCGTCGACCAGGAGGTGGCGCGGCATCGCGCGCGGGGCGACGGCGAACATCTCCCAGCGCTCTCCCGCGCGATAGCTGACGCGCACGGTGCGCTCGTCGATCACGTCGACGCCGTCGATGCGATCGGCCATCGCGCGCGCCTCCGTGCCGATCGGCGCCGTCCGGTCGAGCTCCCAGGCGAAGCGGACGTCATCCGCCGTGATCGGCGTCCCGTCGTGCCAGCGCGCACCGTCGCGCAGGCGCGAGCGCGCGACGAGACGACCCGTCGGCGCGTCGGCGTCCGTGACGAGCGCGAGATCGCCGTTCGCGAACGACGGCACCGAGACGGCGAGCCTCGGCTCGAGGTCCTCCGTCGCCGACCGGCGCACGAGCGGCTCGATGACCGCGGCGGCGATGGCGCGTCCGCTCGGGTCGTCGCCGAGGAGCGAGGACGGCTCACCGACGAGACCGATCACGAGGGAGCGGGCCGTGGTGACGGTCGTGGGCGCGACCGTGGCGGTGCACGCGGCGAGCGCCAGAGCGAGGAGGGCCGCCCCGGACCGCGGGCGGGTCATCGGCGGGGGCGGTCGATCAGTACGGGGTGCGCGTCGTTGGCGCGTCCGTGCGCGGCGCGGGCGGGACCAGGCGGCGCACCGTGACGGGCCGCACGACGGTCGGGTCGAGCCAGTCCTGGAACGGGACGTAGCGGTCGAGACGGAAGGCGTCGAGCCGCGACGTCAGCGACTCGACCCACTCGAGGCGCAGCGCGCGGATCTCCCTCTCCTCCGCCGCCGAGACGACCCGCACCTGCGCCGGCGTCACGGACGGCTCCTCGGGGACGGTGCGGGGCTCGAGGGCGGGTCCGTTCGCGGCCGCGAACACCATCACGCTCATGCCGACCGCGACGGACAGCTCGCAAAGGCGCGCGATCGCGCCGCTCCATTTGAGGGCCGCAGGCGCTCTCAGGGCCGCGGGCTCGCTCGCGCCGCGACCCCAGCGCACAGCCGCGCGCACGCGGAGCGCCGACAGGTCCGTCCGTCGCTCGCGCAGCGGCGCGAACGCGGCCTCGAGCGCGGCCTCGACCTCGAGGCGCTCGCCGAGCGGCAGGACGCTCTGATCCCTCATCGTCTTCCGATAGCCCTTTCGTTCGCGGCGGGTTCGATGGCGAGCCCGGGATGTGCTGAAAGATGCGTTCGCAGCCTGCGCAGGGCGTAGTGCAGGCGCGATTTCACGGTGCCGACCGGCGACCCGACGATCAGCGCGATCTCAGCGAGTGCCAGCTCGCTGAGGTAGTGCAGGACGACCACCGTGCGGTGCTTGTCGTCGAGCGAGTCGAGCGCCGTGAGGACGACGCGACGGACCTCCTCGCGCTCCGCCATGACGGACGGCGACCGCTCCTCGGTGGCCGCGACCTCCTCGGCCGCGTCGTCGAGCGAGCTCGCCGTCGCCCCGACCCGGGGGCGGCGGTCGTATGACTCGTTGATCGCGACGCGGTAGAGCCAGGGCCGCAGCGTGTCGTCGGGCTCGAGGCGCGCGAGCGCCCGGTACGCGCGCGCGAACGTGTCGACGACGACCTCCTCGGCGGTCGGGGGATCCTTCGTGATCGCGAGCGAGAGCCGGTAGATCCCGTCCCGGTAGCGATAGAAAAGGGCGTCGAACGCGCGCTCGTCGCCTGCGCGCGCCGCGTACACGAGCTCGCGGTCGTTGCGCGCGTCGCGCTCGAGGCTCACCGCGGCCGGACGCGCGCGGCGCGGCGTCGCGCCACGGAGCGAGCGCTTCACGGGAGATACCGCCGGATCGCGCGCACGTTGCGGCCCTCGGCGGGGAGCTTGGCGTGCTCGACCTGCGAGCCGCGCTGCGGCGCGTGGATGAACGTGCGCTCCCCCGTCGCGAGGGCGACGTGCGTGACCGCGTCCTTGCCGAAGAAGATCAGGTCGCCCGCCGCAGGGACGTCCACCGCGCGACCCTCCATGGCCTGCTGGTGCGCGTCGCGATCCAGCCGGATCCCGTTCAGACGGTACACCTGCTGCACGAACCCACTGCAGTCGATGCCGAGCGCCGTCGTGCCACCCCAGAGGTACGGCACGCCGAGAAAGGCCTCGGCCGTGACGATGAGGTCTGCCGCCGTGGGCGGCCGATGCGGAAGCTCGTCGTAGAGGACGGTCGCGTCGAGCGCGAGCCAGCCCGGCGGCGCCCAGATCCAACCGCGATCGTCGAGCCGGGGATGCAGCGCGAGCCACGTCCCGGCGGGTACGCGGTCGACGACCGGCGATCCGGCGTCGGGTCGCTCGTGCACCTCCGCCAGCGGCAGCGCGACGATGCGGAAGCCACCGCGGCTCGCCGCGGCCGCCGCTGCCGACTCGGGGATCCATCCGAAGTAGTGGTCTTCCGACTGGATGAATGCCCAGCCGGAGCGGCGCGCGAGGATCGCGCCGCCCTCGCCGTAGTGCATCTGGTCGACGAGCTCGGAATCGTCCCGCGGCTCGGCGCGCACGTCGACGAGCCCGCGCGTCACGATCAGTCGCTGCGGAGCGACCATCGCCACGCGCGTGCGCGTCGCGGCTACGTCGGTCGCTGCCACCGCAACACCGGCTTGCGCGCGGCGCTCACCTCATCGAGACGGCGGATCGGCGCGCTCCGGGGCGCATCGTGCAGCGACGCGGCGTCCGTGTCGACGCGATCCGCGATCCGGATGAGCGCGTCCGCGAACGCGTCGAGCGTCTCCTTCGGCTCCGTCTCGGTGGGCTCGATCATCATCGCCTCGGGCACGATGAGCGGGAAGTACACGCTCGACGGATGGAAGCCCTCATCGATGAGCGCCTTCGCGATGTCGAGCGCAGACGCGCCCTTCTTCTTCTGCGGCGCGGCGGTCAGCACGAACTCGTGCATCGGGGTGCGGTCGTACGCGACCTGGTACCGGCCGCGGAGGCGCGCGAGGAGGTAGTTCGCCGCGAGGATGGCGTCCTCGGACGTCTGCACCATGCCTTCCTCGCCGAGCGTCCGCATATACGTATAAGCGCGTACGAGCACGCCGAAGTTCCCGCTGGAGGCATGCACGCGGCCGATCGAGCTCCCGAGACCGACCGGGTCGCGGCGGTCGGTCCCCGCGGTGTCGCGGAAGTAGGTGCCGTCGGCGTCGCGCAGGATCCGTGGCTTCGGCAGGAACGGCTCGAGGTGCGACCGCACGCAGAGCGGCCCGGCCCCGGGACCGCCGGCGCCGTGCGGCGTCGAGAACGTCTTGTGGACGTTGATGTGGATGCAGTCGAGGCCGAGGTCGCCGGGACGAGCGAGCCCGAGGAGGGCGTTCATGTTCGCGCCGTCGCCGTACACGAGCCCGCCGACGGCGTGCACGGCGTCGCAGACGGCCCGCACCCGCTCTTCGAACAGGCCCAGCGTGTTCGGGTTGGTGAGCATCAGCCCCACGACGTCGGGACCGAGCGCCGCCTTCAGCGCGCCGAGGTCGATGTTCCCGCGCGCGTCGCTCTTCACGGTCGTCACGTCGTAGCCGCCCATCGCGGCGGACGCGGGATTCGTCCCGTGCGCGGAGTCCGGAACGATCACGCGGCGCCGCTGCGCCCCCTCGCCCCTCGATGCGTGGTACGCCTTGAACATGAGGATCGCGGTGAACTCGGCCTGCGCGCCCGCGGCGGGCTGCAGCGAGACCGCGTCCATCCCCGTGACCTTCGCGAGGATCCGTTCGGTCTCGTACAGGAGCTCGAGCGCCCCCTGGATCGTCTCGTCGGGCTGCGCGGGATGGATCTCGGCGAACCCCGGGAGCGCAGCGGCCCGGTCGTTCACCTTCGGGTTGTATTTCATCGTGCACGAGCCGAGCGGGTACATCCCGGTGTCGACGGAGTAGTTGAGCTCCGAGAGGTGCGTGAAGTGCCGCACGACCTGCGGCTCCGTGAGCTCGGGGAGGCGGAGCGGCGCGGTGCGCTGGACGTCCCGCGGGATGTGCGCCATGGCCTCCTCGCCGCCACGCACGTGCCGCCCGCCGCGTCCCTCCCGCTGCAGCTCGATGAGCAGCGGCTCGAGCGCGGGGGCGGCGGTGGCGGCCCCGGACTCCGGTAGCCTCATCCGGCGGCGACCGGCTCGCGCGTCGACGCGACGATGCGCGTGACAGCCTCGACGAAGGCGTCCATCTCGGCCTCCGTCGTCATCTCGGTGCACTGCACGATGAGGTCGTCGCGCCCCGGGTAGTGGTCGAGCGTCGCGTCGCCCGCGATGATCCCCGCTTCGCGCAGCAGACGCCACCCGAGCGCGAACCCGCCCCCGGGCGCGCGCAGGGCGAAGCGGTCGAAGTACGCGCCCTCGTTCGCGACGGCGCAGCCCGGGATGCGCGCGAGCCGCGCCGCCAGAGCGTGCGCGCGTGCGACCCCGAGGCGGGCGGCGGATCGCAGGCCCTCCGGGCCGAGGAGCGCGAGATAGACCGCGGCGACGATCGCGGCGATCGCCTCGTTCGTGCAGATGTTGCTCGTCGCCTTCTCACGCCGGATGTGCTGCTCGCGCGTCTGCAGCGTGTTGACGAAGCCGCGCACGCCGTTCACGTCGCGCGTCTCGCCGACGATGCGCCCCGGCATCTGGCGGACGAGCGCCTCGCGGCACGCGAGGATCCCGAGGTGCGGGCCGCCGTACGACATCGGGATCCCGAGCGGCTGCCCCTCGCCCGCCACGATGTCCGCGCCGAGCGCTCCGGGCGGCTCGAGGAGCGCGCAGGCGTGCGGTTCGGTCACCTGGACGAGGAGCGCGCCGGCCACGTGCGCGGCATCGACGAGGGACCGCACGTCGACGATCCCGCCGAACGCGTCGGGGTGCTGCACGATCACGCACGCCGCGCCGTCGACACGCGATGCCAGATCGTTCGCGGCGGCCTCGACGATCTCGAGATCGGGACCGCGACCGTACGCGCGCAGGACCCGGCGGTACTGGAAGTACACGGAGTCGGCGATGACGACCTTCTTCCGTCCCGTGACCCGGACGGCCATGAACGCCGCCTCGGCGACGGCCGAGCCGCCCTCGTACATGGAGGAGTTCACGATCTCCATCGCGAGGAGCTCGGACATGAGCGACTGGTACTCGAAGACCGACTGCAGCGTCCCCTGGCTCACCTCCGGCTGATACGGCGTGTAGGCGGTGAGGAATTCGCCGCGGAACGCGAGCGCCGGGACCGCGGCCGGGATGTAGCGGCGCTGCACCGGGCCGCCGAGGAAGAACGGCCCCGCCGAGGCTGGCCTGTTCTTCGCGGCGAGGCTCTCGAGGTGCGCCTGCACCTCCGCCTCGGACATGCCGGCGGGCAGGCCGAGCGTCGGCCGGCGCGCATCGGCGGGGATCGCGGTGATGAGGTCGTCGATGCTGCGGACGCCGATCGCCGCGAGCATCTCCCGGCGGTCCTCGTTCGTGTGCGGCGAATAGGGGTTGGAGTTCGATCGCCGCATCACGGGACCATCAGTCCCCGCCGGAGGGTGCTGTGTCGCCGATGTGGGACCGGTAGTCCCCCGCCGTGAGCAGCTTCGTGAGCTCGCCCTTGTCGGCGAGCCGGACCTTCACGAGCCAGCCATCCTCGTACGGCGCCTTGTTCACGAGCTCGGGGCTCTCGATGACCTTCACGTTGCGCTCGACGATCTCACCCGAGACCGGCGCGTAGATGTCGGACGCCGCCTTGACGGATTCGACGACGCCGAGGCTCGCGAACTGTCGCACGCGCGACCCCGCCGACGGCAGCTCGACGAAGACGACGTCACCGAGCTGGTCCTGCGCGAAATGCGTGATGCCGATCGTGGCGACGTCGCCGTCGACGCGGACCCACTCGTGCTCCTTCGAATAGCGCAGCTCTTCCGGCACGGCGCTCACGTCGTCTCCCCCGTCTCCCTCTGATGTGTCTTCGGCACACAAGCATCGCTCGCCCGGCCATATGAGCTGCGGTTCATGCGTCCGGGCTCGCTCGATCGTAGAAAGGCGTTCTCACTACCCTAGCGGGGACGTCGCGCTCGCGGATGCGGACCGCCAGCTCCGTCCCGACCTTCGCGAGGCCGACCGGCACATAGGCCAGGGCGATGTTCTGCCCCACGGTCGGGCCGAAGGTCCCGCTCGTCACCTGCCCGACCGGCGCGCCCGCGTGCACGACCGCATGCCCATGACGCGCGACGCCGCCCTCGACGACGAGGCCGACGATCCGGCGCGACGGGCCGCGCTCCTTCGCCTTCGCGATGGCGTCGCGCCCGACGAAGTCCTTGTCGAGCTTGCACGTCCACCCGAGCCCCGCCTCGATCGGGTCGGTCGTCTCGTCGATCTCGTTCCCGTACAGGGAGTAGCGCGCTTCGAGGCGGAGCGTGTCTCGCGCGCCGAGCCCGATCGGCGCGAGGCCGAGCGCGTCGCCCGCCGCGAGCAGCCGCGTCCACGGCCCCACGGCGCGCTCCCACGGCAGGAACACCTCGAAGCCGTCCTCGCCGGTGTAGCCGGTGCGCGCGACCCACGCCCGCGCGCCCGCGACGCGCGCCGCGACGACGCCGAACGGCGCGAGGTCCTCGATCGTCGCCTCGCGCACCTCGAGATCCGTGACCGACGCCATGATCACGCCGGCGCGCGGTCCCTGCACCGCGATGAGCGCCGTCTCGAGCGACGCGTCCTCGATGTCGGCGTCGGTCCCGACGTGCCGTCGGACGTGCTCGACGTCCTTCGCGACGTTCGACGCGTTCACGACGATGAGGTACGTCTCGGTCTCGAGCCGGTACACGATCACGTCGTCCACGATCGTGCCGCGCTCATTACAGAGCAGGCCGTAGCGGGCCTTCCCCACCTCGAGCCCCGCGATGTCGCTCGTGACGATGCGGTCGACCGCCGCGCCCGCGCGGGGGCCGCGCAGGTAGACCTCGCCCATGTGCGAGAGGTCGAACATCCCGGCAGCCGATCGCACCGCGCGGTGCTCGCTCACGATGCCCTCCGCGTACTGGATCGGCATCTCCCACCCGGCAAAGGGGACCATCCTGGCCCCGAGCGCGACGTGCTCCTCGAAGAGCGGCGTCCGCAGCAGCGTCGTGGTCGTCACGCGGCGGCTTCGCTCGCGAGCGCGCGCTCCAGCATTTCGCGGTACGTGTCGAAGCTAAGCATCCGCCGCGCCTCCTCGACCGGCACCCAGCGGACCTCGTCGTACTCGTGATCGTGGCGCGACGTGTCGCCGCCGAGCGCCTCCATGAGGAAGAAGTGCACCGTCTTGTGCACGCGCTGCCGCGGCAGCGCGAACCAGTACTCGATCGTCCCGAGCGGCCGCACGATGCGCACGTCGAGCCCGGTCTCCTCGCGCACCTCGCGCTTCGCCGTGTCCTCGATGCGCTCGTCCTGGTCGGGCGTGCCCTTCGGGAGCACCCACATGCCCTCCCGTCCCGCGATCACGACCTCGTGCCCGTGCTCGCCCTCGCGCACCACGACGCCGCCCGCCGCGACCGCGTCACGCACTCGTCTGGCCGGTCGTTTCGGCATCTAGAGCAGCCGAGTGTCGTTGATGACGAGCGCGAAGGTGCAGTGCAGGAACTCGGCGGCGCGGCGGCAGAGGATCATGCGCGAGAGGAAGATCTCGAAGTACTCCATGAGCGGCGCGACCTCGGTGTCGATCGTGAGGTAGAGCGCGATCTGCTTCTCCTTGCGGCTCACCTTGATC
>DASWDY010000044.1:0-8933 GCA_036395035.1 Candidatus Limnocylindria bacterium | reverse complement strand
GGCGGCGTCGTCGAGGATGAGCTGCTCGACGATGCCCTCGAGCGCGACGCCCTCGTACTCCCCTTTCTGCTGCAGGACCCGCGGATCGTTCTCATACCCCGGCGGGACGCCGAAATCGATGTAGAAGCGCACGTACTGATACCCGAGCTCGCGCTTGTATTCGCGCAAGGGAACAACGCGCCCCTCGTACATCACCGCGGGCTTGAGGTTGGCGGTGTAGTACCGATCCGACGCGGCCCACGCGACGAGTCCAAGACTGAAGAAGAGGATCGCCGAGAAGATCGTCACGATGATCGTCTGCTGGCGACGCTCGCGCTGCCAGCGCGCCGTGCGCTGACTGCGCGTCAGACGTGGTAGTGGGATGCGTCGTGCCATCTGGTGCTCTCTATCGTAAGAGTTGTCTTGACGCGCGCTGCGGGCTTACCCCCTCGCTCGAAAACTCGCCCGCCCGCATCGCGTCGACTAAGCCAACTCTCGATAGAGCTCCAAGGTGGCACTCGCGGCTTTATCCCACGAGAACAGCGCCGCGCGCGGCCGCGCGCGGGCGCGGAGCGACGCCTGCAAGCCGGCGTCCTCGAGGTAGGTGACCAGCGCGCCGCCAAGCGAGCCGCCTTCATCAGGATCGACGAGCACGCCGGCGTCCGCCACGACCTCCTCGACGGCGCCGGCTCGGTAGCCCACGACGGGCGTGCCCGCAGCGAGTGCTTCGAGCGCGGTGAGGCCGAAGCCTTCGAGCAGGGCCGCGTGGAGGAGGCACTCCGCGCCAGCGTAGAGCGACGCGAGCGTGCGGTCGTCCACGTTGCCGGTGAGCACGATGCGGTCGCGAGGCGCCCGTGATCGCTCGAGCGCGCGGGTGAGGAACGAGGCCAGCTTTCCCAGATCGCCGGCGATCACCAGGCGGATCTCGCGATCACGCTCCGCGGCGCGCGCGAACGCCGCGAACAGCCCGTCCATGTTCTTTCGCGGGTCGAACTGACCGACGTAGAGGACGTAGCGCGCCGCGAGTCCGAAGCGCTCGGCGACGAGACGGCGCGCGGCGTCGCGCCCGGGGGGCGCGAACTCAAAATCCACGGCCTCGGGGATCACAGTGATGCGCTCCTCCGGGACGCGTAGCAGCTCGACCACATCGCGCCTCGTCGCATCGGAGACCGCGATGATCGCGTCGGCGCGCTTCGCGAGCGCGTACTGCCAGTGGTGCCCGAGCCGCGCATGCGGGAGACGGAGATAGTGCTCGGGCCAGCGCAACGGAGCCAGATCGTGGATCGTGATCACCGTGCGGCAGCGGCGCAGCGCGGGCAGGCCGAGCTGCGTCGAGTGGTACACGTGCGGACGCGCGAGCGCGAGCTCCGCCGATAGCAGGAGTGGGTCCACGACCAACATCGACAGCTCCGGCCGGCGCAGGCGCAGCGTTGGGAGGTCGTGATGCGATGGCGACGACGATGGATCGGCCGGTGGAAAATTCGCGAGCCGAAGGAGCGTCCATTCGATGTCGGCCGGCGCGAGTCTCGCGAATCCGGCGAGCAGGTTGCGGGTGTAGCGACCGATCCCACGTACGCGGGCCACCGTTTGCAGGTGACGCGCATCGAACGTGACCCGCACGGACCCTAGACTAGCCCGACGTTCATTTCGGTCGTCGTTCCCACCTACAACGAAGCCGGGTCGCTCCCTCACCTCGTCGATCGTCTTTCGCGCGCGCTCGCAGGTCGCGAGTGGGAGCTCGTCATCGTGGACGATGGTTCGCCCGACGGCACTGCCGAGCTCGCGCAGTCCCTCGCCGCGAACCATCCGATCCGCGTCGTGCGCCGAGCCGCGAAAGCCGGCCTCGCCTCCGCGGTCGTTGCGGGATTCTCGCAGGCGAAGGGCGATGTCCTCGTGGTCATGGACGCGGATCTCTCGCATCCGCCGGAAGTCGTGCCGCAGCTGCTCGACGCGCTCGCGGGAAACGCCGATCTGGCGGTGGGAAGCCGGTATGTCGCTGGCGGCGGCACGATGGACTGGCCGCTGCGACGACGCGTCGTCTCGCGCGTCGCATGCCTCATCGGCAACGTGCTCGTCCCCGTTCGCGACTGCACATCCGGCTTCTTCGCGATGCGCCGCACGGTCGTCGACGGCGCGAGGCTGAATCCGATCGGCTTCAAGATCGGCTTCGAGGTGATCGCGCGAGGGCGGTACAGGAAGGTCGTCGAGGTGCCCTACGTCTTCCGTGACCGCGAGCTGGGGAGATCCAAGTTCGGACGCCGCGAGGTGCTGCAGTACCTCATGCAGCTCGGTCAGGTCGCGCGGGACAAGCTCTTGCGGCGGGCCTGACGGCGACGATGTCGCCGGTATTCGTTCCTGAGATCGGCTTCTGCCCCGACGGGACGCGCACGCTGCCCGAAAGCGCCGAGGTCGAGGCGCACGGAACACGTCTTCTCGTCGTCGCCCTGGCCGCGGCGCCCGATCGGACCGACCTCATCGCCCAGTGGGAACAAGCCGAGGCCGAATGCGCGCCCTTCCTGACGTACCGCTCGGCCGGCGCGCCGCCGAACCTCGGGCTCACCGCGGTGCTCCTCGCGGACACTGCGCGGGTCGAGGCGACGACGATCGCGCAGAGCGCCCATAGCGTGAGCGCCTCGAGCCGCCGAGCGATCCACACGATGACGTTCGCTCCGCTCGCGCCTGGAACGGAGCGGGTCGAGCTGCGCGTCAGCGACGGTACGCGAACGTGGACTCTACCGCTCGAGCTCGCGCCCGCGGCGCCTGCGGCGAGGGCGCTCGATGCGAAGGAGGACCGCGAGGGAGTCGTCGTGCGCGCGACCGCGCTTGCCCGATACGGCAACAGGCTGGTGGTCGAGCTCCGGGTCGAAGCCTCGCATCCCGTACGGCAAGTCGCGGCGCCGGTGCACGCGCCGGTGTTCTTCTCGCGCGACAGTGAGGACGTCCGACGGGAGCGGCTGCGAGAGCACCGACGCGTGTTCGGCCTCAGCGCTCGGCCGATCGCGCTCGAGGATGACCGCGGCGGCCGCGTGGAGGAGGAAGGGCGCGTGTTCGCGCCCGGTTGGCGCGATGCCGCGACGCGCAAGCCGTCCGTCCATCGGTGCTGCGTCGCCTTTCCCGCGCCCGACGCCGAAGCAAGAAGCGTCACGCTCATCGTGCCGTTCGTCGACATCAACGATCTCGAGCACTCGGTGACGGCCGATCTGCGCGAGGTGCCGCTCGATCTGGAGCTCGGCCCGCATCGCTTTCACGTCGTATCGGCCGACGCGCAGGGCTCCGACGAGCGTCGCGTCGTGATGGAGGTCCCGGTCTCGTCATCGTCCCCACGCTTCATGCAGCCCGCACGGATCGCCGGCATCGGTCGCGGCAGCTACTCGTGGGGCGGCGCGCCTGAGCGCGGCGAGCGGATCTGGATGGCGACGGAGGTCGGCGATCCGCCGATCGTCACATTCGAGGGCGCGGTGATGCGCGTCGACGGCCCGTGGCGCCTGACACTTCCGGCGCGCTAGGCGCCCAGCTCCTCGCGCAGCGCGTCGATCACGTAGGTCTGCTCCTCGTCGGTCATCGACGCGTACAGCGGGATGAGCACGATGTCGCGCGCGATCGCCTCGGTCACGGGCAGGCTCACGGCACCGTAACGCGATGTGTACGTGCCCTCCAGGTGCGACGCCATGACGCCACGTCGCGTCGCGACGCCGCGCTGCAGGAGATTCGTCATGAGCTGCTCGCGATCGACGCGCGCGTCCTTGGTGAGCGTCAGGCAGTACGACTGGTAGGTGTGCTCGGCGTACGGCGGCACGTAGGGCACCTTGACGCCGCGCAGCTCGCCGAGCTCCTCGTTGTAGCGGCGCGCCTTCGCGCGCCGGATCTCGAGCAGCTCGTCGAGCCGCAGGAGCTGCACAAGACCGATGGACGCTTGGATGTCGGTCATGCGGTAGTTGAAGCCGAGCTCGTGGTACTCCTCCATGATCACGCGGTCGGACCGGTGCCGCTCGAGATCCGACACGCTCATGGCATGCGCGCGCAGCTTGCGCGCGCGGTCGGCCAGCTCGTCGTCGTCGGTCGTGATCATCCCGCCCTCGCCGGTGGTGATGACCTTGCGCGGGTGGAACGAGAACACGGTCTGGTGCGCGCTCGATCCGACCTTCCGTCCCTTGTACGACTCGCCGATCGCCGGCGCTGCGTCCTCGACGATGTCGATCCCGTGCCGCTTCGCGATGTCATTCACCTCGTCCATGTCGCACGCGAGGCCGATCTGGTCGATGGGCATGATCGCCTTCGTGCGCTTGGTGATGCGCTTCTCGGCGTCGGCGGGGTCGATGTTGAACGTGCGCGGATCGACCTCGCAGAAGACGACGTCCGCTCCCGTGTAAAGGATGGCGTTCGCCGAGGCGATGAAGGTGAGCGACGGGACGATCACCTCGTCGCCCTCGCCGATGCCGGCCGCAACGAGCGCGAGGTGAAGCCCTGTGGTGCACGAGGTCGTCGCGATGCCTTGCTTCGCGCCGACGTACGACGCGATCGCTTTCTCGAAGTCCGCGACCTTAGGTCCCTGCGTCACCCAGCCGCTGCGGATCGAGTCGAACGGTGCGCGCGCCTCCTCCTCGCCCAGCGCCGGCTTGGTGATGGGGATGCTCATCTTCTTCTTCGTTTCGGTCGCCATCGATTCGCTCCTCCTTCAGACCGCGGAGCCCGCGAGCGCCTCGCGCCGCCAGGCGATGAGCTTCTTCAGACCGTCCACCAGTGTGGTCGTCGCGCGGAATCCAAGCAGTTGCTCGGCGCGCCGCCCGTCTCCATACCGGCGCGCCGGAAGCGCGCCGGGCGGCTGCGGACGGAACTCCATGCCCACGTCGCTGCCGGTGATCTCGAGCAGCACCTCGGCCAGGTCGCGCATGCGCGTCTCGACGCCGCTGCAGACGTTGACGATAGCGTCGCGAGCCCCGGCCTCGCAGGCGAGCACATTCGCACGGACGACGTCATCGATGAACACGAAGTCCGCCGACGCGGAGCCGTCGCCGAACAGCAGCAGCGGTTTGCTGTCATCGATGAGGTCGAGCCAGCGCACCATCACCTCGACGTACTGCGAGCGGATGTCCATGCGCGGTCCGTAGACGTTGAAGTACCGCAGCGTCGTCGTCGGGAGCTCGCGCAGGTGCGCGAACGCTCGGGCGAGCTGCTCGTTGGCGACCTTCGCGGCGCCGTAGACCGTCGTCCCGTTCAGCGGGTGGTCCTCGTCGATCGGAAGGCGTAGAGGTTCGCCGTACACGACGGCGCTCGAGGCCAGCACCACGCGCGAGACCTTCGCGTCCGCGGCCGCCTCGAGCACGTTGAAAGTCCCATCGACTAGTACTTCCTGACACTCACGCGGACGCTCCTGACAGCGTGTCCAGCGCAGGGCCGCCTGGTGAAAGACGACGTCAGCGCCCGCGACGTTCGCCTGCACGGCCTCGCGGTCACGGATATCGATCTCGACGAGCCGCGCTTTGCCGCTCGATAGCGCACGTGTCAGGTTTTCTGGCACGCCACGCACCAGGGCGTCGAGCGCGACCACCTCACGCGCCCCGGCGACCAGGGCCGCGTCCACGATGTGGGACCCGACGTTCCCGGCGCCGCCGGTGACGACCACGCGGGCTCCCGAAAGTAGCGCCATGTTTGACACAGCCTAGCGACCGGAAACGGGTCATCCTTAGCGCGTTTCCTGGCGGGTCCCCCAGACAGGGGAGGCCCGCTGGGGAGATGATTCGTTGCACGAAGTACCTTGGAAGCGGAAGGAGGACACGATCGTGGATGTTATGCGCTTCGTTCGCGAAGAAGACGGCCAGGGCCTCGTCGAGTACGCACTCATCATCGCCGTGATCGCCATCGCCGTCATCGTCGCGATGATCTTCCTGCGTGATCAGATCTCGAACATCTTCAGCAACATCGGAAACAACCTCACGTAGGTAAGGACCTCACGTAAGAAGGGAGGACTCGTGAATCTCACTCGCTTCGCGATGGATGAGGACGGCCAGGGTCTGGTCGAGTACGCGCTCATCATCGCCGTCATCGCCATCGCGGTCATCGTCGCGATGATCTTCCTACGCGATCAGCTCTCGAACATCTTCAGCAACATCGGCAACAACCTCACCTAGAGGCGCGGCGTCGCGACGGGCGGCGAGTGGGCGCCCGTCGCGAGCTGCGGCTAACGCATCCGCAGAAGCTTCGCCGGCACTCCGGCGACGACGGCGTGCGCGGGCACGTCCTTCGTCACGACCGCACCCGCTCCGACGATCGCGCCCTCGCCCACGGTCACGCCCGGCAACAGCACGGCGTTCACGCCGATGTCCGCACCGCTGCCCACGCGCACGGGCTTGATGACCAGATCGGTCTGGATGATCGGGACGTCCTTCGGCTCCCCCGTGTGCTCGCTCCCGAGCACCTTCGCGCCCGGTCCCCAGCCGACGTACTCGCCCAGCTCCAGGTCACGGCAATCGAAGTACGACTGCGGACCGATCCAGGTGTGCGCGCCGATGACGCAGCGCCCGTCGTGGCGCCCCTGCAGGAAGGTTTGGTTGCCGATGAACACGGCATCGCCGATCTCGAACGTCTGGGGATGGAGGACGAGCACGCCCATGCCGACCCGCACGCCGTTCCCGAAGGTCTTGCACAGCGCGCGCAGCAGGATGCGCCGACGGCGCAGGCCCTTCTCGCCTTCGAGATAACCCGCGACGGCGAAGCGCTCGAGCAGCTCCTCGCGCTCGACGGTGCGGCGGAGCTCGTCCGATCGCTCGAGCTCATCAGGCGGGTCGGGCTCGACCTGCCGCAGGCCGTGGACCGCCCTGACGACCCGCTCGGTCAATTCTTTTTCAGGAACTCCCGGACGACCGAGGTCACCCGGTCGATCTGCCCGTCGGTGAGCTCCGCGTACATCGGCAGCGAGAGCACCTCGTCGGCGACACGCTCGGTGACCGGCAGATCGCCCTTGCGGTATCCAAGGAACTGCGCCGCCTCCTGGAGGTGGATCGGTACCGGGTAGTGGACCTGGGCGCCGACGCCACGCTCGGCGAGATAGGCGCGCAGCGCGTCGCGGCGGCCGCCGCCGATGCGGACGACGTAGCAGTAGAAGACGTGCCGTGCGCCCACGAGCTCCGGCGTCACGAGGTCCGTCCCGGCGAGCAGCTCGTTGTAACGTTTGGCGATCGCGCGACGGCGGTCGTTCCACTCGTCGAGCCGTCGCAGCTTGATCCGCAGGATGGCGGCCTGGATCTCGTCGAGACGCGCGTTGTAACCGACGATCGGGTGGTAATAGCGGGTTGACTGGCCGTGCTCGCGCAGCGCCCGTAGGTCATCGGCGAGCTTGACGTCGTTCGTCGTGATGCTGCCGGCCTCGCCGTACGCGCCGAGGTTCTTGCTGCAATAGAACGAGAAGCAGCCGACCTTCCCGCCCATGCCGGACTTCGCCCCGTCGTCGAGCAGCGCGCCGTGCGCCTGCGCCGCGTCCTCGATGATGGTGATCCCGCGGTCCTGCGCGAGCTGGCGCAGCGGCTTGAGGTCGACGGTCCGTCCGTAGAGATGGACCGGAACGATCGCCTTCGTTCGGGCCGTGATGCGCGATGCGACCGAGGCGATATCCATCAGCATCGAGCGCTCGTCGACGTCGACGAGGATGGGTCGCGCGTTGGCGTAGACGATCGCCTCCACCGTCGCGAAGAAGGTGTGCGATACGGTGATGACCTCGTCGCCCGACGAAACGCCGCACGCGCGGATCGCGAGCTGGAGCGCGTCCGTACCGGAACCGACACCGATCGCGTGCGCCGACCCGCAGTACGCCGCCCATTCCTTGTCGAACGCCTTCACGTTCGGACCGATGGTGAGCTGCATGCTCTCGAGGACCTGATCGATCGCGGTGCGGACCTCGTCGCGGATCGTCGCGTACTGCGCGCGCAGATCCACGAGCGGGATGTCTTGCGTGGCAACGGTCATGTGGCGGCTCCCTCTTTCAGTGCGCTGTCGATCTGCTCGCGGTGAAGGCGCGGATGCCAGACGCCGGGGATGAGGACGAAGCGGTAGATGTCTTCCGGACCATCGCCCTTGACGAGGACGTGCGATGGTAGCGGCGCGAGCGCGAGCATGAGCTCCGCGTGGCCCGCGCGGAACTCGTCAAATAGCTCGTCGAGATCGCGGTCGCGCCAAGTCGCGAACGTCTCGGCGTTGAGCTCGTCGATCGGTCGCGCGATCTGCAGGATCCTGATGAGTCGCTCCTCGCCGCCCGGCAGCTCGCCGGCGGCCGCGACTCTGCGCGCGGCTTCCGCGGACCGTCGCTGCCAGACCCCGACGTGCGGGACGAGATCCCGGACGCGCCAGCCGGCGCCCTCGCCGTAGACCGGAACATCCAGCTGGGCGGGCGTGAGCCCTGAGAAGAGCGCCTCGAGCCCGCGGAACTCGCGCTCGACCAGGTCCACGACGTCCGCCTTGGTGGTCACCGGCGCGCCTTCTCCTCGAGCCACGCGTACGCGTGCGGGTAGATTCCGACGAAGCACGCGAGATCGGTGATGTCGTCCTTGAGACGCACCGCCGGATTCCCGGCCCACACGCTGCGCGCGGGGACCTTCCGTTCCCGAACGACGCTGCCGGCGCCGATGAGGGCGTCCTCGCCGATCTCGACTCCCGGAAGGATGGTGCTGTTCGCGCCGATACGGGCGCGACGGCGGACGACGCCGCCCTTCACGCAGTCGAGGTATGCGGGGCACTGCGGATGCGGGTCGTCGGTGAACACGACGTGCGGCCCGACGAACACCTCGTCCTCGATCTGCGTGAGCTCGAGGAAGCAGCCGGTATGGATGCGCACGCGCGATCCGATACGGTTGCCGAATTCGAGCGAAGCGTGCGTGCCGACCGAGACGTCGTCGCCGATGACGTTGTCCTCGCGGATCGAGGCGCCCTGGCCCGTCTGCAGGCGCGCGCCGATGGTCGTGCCC
>DASWDY010000043.1:0-6660 GCA_036395035.1 Candidatus Limnocylindria bacterium | reverse complement strand
GAGCCGCCCTCGTGGTCGATCGCGACGAAGAGGGGACGCGCGCCGGCCTCCTTCGCGATCCGCTGGAGATCCGCAGCGAGCGACCTCAGCTCCGCCGCGTCGGCGACGTTCTCGGCGAAGACGATGACCCCGCCGAGGCGGCGCCCGCGGATCATCGACTCGAGGTGCGACGTGATCCGCTTCCCGTGGAACGCGACGGTCATGAGCTGCCCCACGCGCTCGTCGATCGACATCTGCGCGATCGCCGCCGAGGGCGACGGCGAGGCCGTCGCGGGGACCTGCTGCAGGCATGCGGTCGCGGCGAGCGCTCCGCTGAGCTCGAGCAGGCGGCGCCGCCTCATTCGGGCGGCGGGAGCGCGACGGGCAGGCGGCCGGTCGCGGCGCGCTCGCCGCAGAGCACCGCGGCGAGCGCGTCGATCGACGCGGGCACGTCGCCGTACGTGAGCAGCGCCGGACGATCCGCGAAGAGGGCCGCGTCGTAGGGGGACCGTAGCGCGCACACGACGCCGCCGCTCCGGAGCAGCGCGCGCGCCCGCGCGGCCTGCTCGGGGTCGTGCCACGCGCTCGACGTGCACACGACGAGCGGCCCGTCCCCGCTCGGCTCGCGGCCGTCGCGCTCGAACGCGAGACGCTCGCCGAAGCGCGCGCGCAGCGCCTCCTCGAAGCGGCCGAGCGGATCGCGCAGCTCCTCGGCCCCGCCGACGCGCTTCGTCGCGAAGCCGGTCACGCGCACGCGCCCGTCGAGCCGCGGGAGCGGCGGGCCGACGTGCGTGACCGACAGCGCCGCGATCTCCGCCGCGAGCGCGCGCGCCGGCGCGTCGTCGATGTCGCCATCGGGGATCGCGCTCGCGAAGCGCTCGCGGAACGCCGCCGCGCGGCGCAGGGCCTCGAGCACGCGCGGGGCTGGCGCGTCGAGCGATATGCGCTCCGCGGCCTCGAGCTGCCGATCGAGACCGCTGGTCACCATGACGGCGTCGATGCCAGCGGCGATCGCCGTGCCGGCGACGCGGCGCGGGTCCTCGAGCTGCGTGACGCCGCTCATGTCGAGCGAATCGGTGATCGCGAGGCCGGTGAAGCCGAGCTCTTCGCGCAGCAGCGTCGTCAGGATCGGCCGAGACAGCGTCGCGATCGCGCTCGCGTCGACCGCGGGATAACGGATGTGCGCGGTCATCACCGTCGTCGCCCCGGCCGCGAACGCCGCGCGGAACGGCACGAGGTCGCGCGCGCGCAACGTCGCGAGGTCGTCCATGATGTCGACGGTCGTGTGGTGCGTGTCGTGGGGGGTCATCCCATGGCCCGGGAAGTGCTTCGGCGTCGTGGCCACGCCCGCGGCCTCCGACCCCCGCACCCATGCGGCGACGAACGCGGCCACGCGCTCGGGATCGTCACCGAACGAGCGGATCCCGATCACCGGGTTGCGCGGCTCGGCGTTGACGTCGCAGACGGGAGCGTGGTTCAGCGTGATGCCGTCGGCGCGCAGGCCCTCGCCGACAGCGCGCGCGGCGCGCTCGGCGTACGACGGATCGCCCGTCGCCGCGATCGCCATCGCGCTGGGGAAGACGGCGCGGTACGCGACGCGCACGACGGTCCCGCCCTCCTGGTCCACCGCGACCGGGACCGGCGGGAGACCGCCGCGGCGCGCGGCGTCGATCGCGTCGCCGAGCATCGCGCGGACCTGCTCCTTCGAGCGGACGTTCCCGCGGACCGCGAACAGGAGCAGGCCGCCGAGCTGGCCCGCCCGGATCGCGTCGAGGAGCGGGCCCGGGACCTCGGGTCCGTCGAACCCGGCCCACACGAGCGCTCCCGGCCCTAGCCGCACAGGAGCATCATGCGCGCGTGATCGAGACGAGCGTTCGCGTGAAGGACCCCGCGCCCCTAGCGGACCGGCCCTGGACGAAGCACTACGACCCGATGGTCCCGGCGACGCTCGTGTATCCGCAGATCCCGCTCACCGCGCTCATGCGCGAGACCGTGAAGCGGCATCCGGACGCGATCGCGACGATCTTCTTCGGCGCAAAGCGCACGTACGCCTCTCTCTACCGCGACATCCGGCGCTTCGCGGCGGGGCTGCAGCGGCTCGGCGTGCGCAAGGGCGACCGCGTCGCGATCGTGCTCCCGAACTGCCCGCAGTTCCTCATCGCGTTCTGGGGCGCGCTCGAGGCCGGCGCGACCGTCGTGCCGACGAACCCGCTCTATACCGCGCGGGAGGTCGAGCACCAGCTCGCCGACGCGGGCGCGGAGACCGTCGTCGTGCTCTCGCGCCTCTACCCGGTCGTGAAACAGGCGCGTGGCGGCACGAGGGTCCGGAACGTCATCGTCACGAACATCAAGGAGGAGATGCCGCCCGTCCTGCGGATCCTCTTCACGCTCGCGAAGGAGAAGAAGGACGGGCACCGCCAGCCGTTCAAGGGCGACCCGGGGACCGTCGCGTTCCCCGACCTCCTCACGGACGCGGAGCCGACGGCCGTCGACGTGTCGCCGAACGACATCGCGGTCCTGCAGTACACGGGCGGCACGACGGGCGTGCCGAAGGGCGCGATGCTCTCGCACCGCGCGCTCGTCGCGAACACGCTCCAGTCGCGCTCGTGGTTCACGAACCTCAAGGACGAGCGCGGCCGGTTCATGACCGTCATGCCGCTCTTCCATGTCTACGGGCTGACCGTCGCGATGCTCCTCGCGGTGCAGTCCGCGTCCGCGCTCATCCTCGAGCCGCAGTTCGATCTCGAGCACGTGCTGAAGGACATCCAGAAGCACAAGCCCGACACGTTCCCCGGCGCGCCGCGCATCTACAACGCGATCATCAACTCGCCGCTCGCGACGAAGTACGACCTGCGGTCGATCCGCGCGTGCATCTCGGGATCGGCGCCGCTGATGGTCGAGACCGCGAGGAAGTTCAAGGAGATGACCGGCGGACACCTCGTCGAGGGCTACGGGCTGACCGAGGCGGCGCCGGTCACGCACTGCAATCCGCTCTTCGGGAGCGGAAAGCAGAAGGTCGGGAGCATCGGCGTGCCGTTCCCGGACGTCGAGGCGAAGATCGTCGACCTCGAGACCGGCTCGCGCGACCTGCCGGCCGGTGAGATCGGCGAGCTCGTGCTGCGCGGACCGCAGCTGATGGACGGCTACTACGAGAAGCCCGAGGAGACGGCGGTCACGCTCCGTGACGGCTGGCTCTACACGGGTGACATCGCCCGCATGGACGACGAGGGGTACTTCTACATCGTCGACCGCAAGAAGGAGATGATCGACGTCTCCGGCTTCAAGGTGTATCCGCGCGAGGTCGAGGAAGTGCTCGCGACGCACCCCGCCGTCGTGGAGGGCGCCGCGATCGGCGTCCCGCATCCGATCAAGGGCGAGGAGGTGAAAGCCTTCGTCGTCCTCCGGCCGGGCATGACCGCGACGGCCGACGAGATCCGAGAGCACTGCCGCAAGGGGCTCGCCCCGTTCAAGGTCCCGAAGGAGGTCGAGTTCCGCGACACGCTCCCGAAGACGCTCATCGGCAAGGTGCTGCGGCGCCAGCTCGCCGAGGAAGAGCGCGCGAAGAGGGGCGCGACGAGCCCATAAGCCTCTCGGGGCGGGACCTCGCGACCCTCACGAAGGTCGTCATGACCTTCGTGCCGGAGGCCGACGCGTCGGCGACGGCGCTCGCGATCGTCCGCGAGGTCGAGGCCGTCGGCCGGCCGAAGCTCATCTCCGACCTGCGCCTCTTCCTGCGCCTCATCGAGAGCCGGCTCGCGAACGTCGTCCTCGGTGCGCGTCCGCTGCCGTTCTCGCGCATGTCCGCGCCGGAGCGTGAGCGCTACCTCGTGTCGTGGGCGGATAGCGCCCTTCCGCTGCGTCGCACGGCGTTCCAGGCGGTGAAGCGCGCGTCGCTGTTCTTCGCGTACGGCTCGAGCGATCACGGCCCGAATCCGCTGTGGGAGGAGATCGGCTACGAGCGCGGCGATCTCCTGCCGCTGCCGGAGCACCCGACCGCGCTGGCCTTGCGGCCGGTGCGCGACACCGAGGTCGTGGCCGCGGACGCGTGCGTCATCGGGTCCGGTCCGGGCGGGAGCGTCGTCGCGTCGGAGCTCGCGCGCGCGGGGAAGCACGTCGTCGTGCTCGAGCAGGGCGCGCCGTGGACGGAGTCGGAGTTCGACGGCCGCGAGGCGCCCTCATACGCGCGACTGCTGTGGGAGCGCGGCCTCGGCGCGACGGACGACCTTGGCGTCGCCGTCCTCGCGGGGAACGTCGTGGGCGGCGGCAGCGTGGTCGGCTGGTCGACCTCGCTCCGCTTGCCGGCGGCCGTGCGGTCCGAGTGGACCGACCTCGGCCTCGATGGGATGGATGGCGAGATCGATGCCCACTACGACACGGTCGAGCGCTGCCTCGACGTCGACACCGACGAGAGCCAGATGAACGCGCAGAACTCCGTCCTCGCGCGCGGCTGCGAGGCGCTCGGGCTGCCGTGGACCGTGATCCCCCGCAACACGAAGGGCTGCGGCGACTGCGGCCACTGCGGGCTCGGCTGCCGCAAGGGCGCGAAGCTGTCGACGCCGCGCACGTTCCTGCGCGACGCGGTCGCCGGAGGCGCCGAGCTGATCGCCCGGTGCACCGCCGATCGCGTCCTCGTCGAGGGCGGCCGCGTCTCCGGCGTCGCCGCGACGGTGCGCGACGGCGGCCAGGTCCGGCGCATCACCGTCCGCGCGCCGTTCGTCGTCGCCGCGGGCGGCGCGTTCGGGACGCCGGCGCTCCTGCTGCGATCCGGCCTCGGCGGCGATCAGGTCGGGAGGCATCTCCATCTCCATCCCGTGCCCGGGGTCTCGGGGATCTATCCCGACCCCATCCGCATCTGGTCCGGCGTGCCGCAGTCGGTCATGTCCGACGCGTTCGCCGAGGCCGAACGCGGGTACGGGTTCCGCTTCGAGGTGCCGTCGGTGCTGCCGGGACTCCTGGCCGCCGCGCTGGCGTGGCGCTCGTCGGCGGAGCACCGCCGCTTGATGCGGCACCTCGATCACACCGCCGCGATCATCCCGATCGTCCGCGACCGTGAGGCCGGCTCGGTGACGATCGACCGGAACGGCGCGCCCGTCGCGCGCTACGCGCTGCGCGGGCTGACCGCGCGCCTGGTGCAGCGCGCGATCGTCGAGACCACGCGCATCCACCTCGCCGCCGGCGCGAGCGAGGTCCTCGCGCTCTTCGCGCGGCCGATCGCGATCCGATCGACGAGCGAGCTCCCGGCGTTCGAGGCCGAGGTGCGATCGCGCGGCACGGCGGCGAACCGGATCGCCCTCTTCAGCGCGCACCAGATGGGGACGGCGCGCATGGGCGCGGATCCAAGGACGACGGTGGCCGATCCGGACGGAGCCGTGCGCGGCGTGCAGGGCCTCTGGGTCGCCGACGCGAGCGCGTTCCCGAGCGCCTCGGGCGTGAACCCGACGCTCTCGATCATGGCGCTCGCGATGCGCAACGCCCGGCGGATGCTCGCGCGCGTCTGACGGGCTCGCCGCATATCGTCCGCGCGTGACCATCGACGAGCCGCGTACCGCCGTCGTGAAGGCGAGCGACGCGCTCCTCGGCGATCCGCCCCGCACCGAGCACGTGAACGTGTTCGCGATCGCGGAGCGGCCGGTCACGAACGAGGAGTACGCGCGCTTCCGCCCCGACCACGCGCCGCCCGACGGCGCGCCGGTGCGCGGGACCTCGTGGGCGGACGCCGTCGCGTACTGCCGCTGGCTCACGACGAGCACGGGTCACATCTACCGGCTTCCCGACGAGCGCGAGTGGGAGAAGGCCGCGCGCGCGGGCCTGCTCGAGGACGTCCAGCCCCTCGAGTGGACGAACTCGTACGGGGAGCAGGGACGCGTGTTGCGCGGCGGCAGCGACATCGCGAAGCGGCGATCCGCTGGGAAGGACCTGAGTGACGTCGGATTCCGGGTCGTCCGCAGCATGACCGGCCGGTGACGCCGACGATCGTCGCGAGCAAGAACGGCGCGAAGGCCCTGCCCGCGGCGATGCGGATCCTGCGGCGAGGCGGCAGCGCGCTCGACGCGGTGGAAGCCGCGGCGCGCATCGTCGAGGCTGATCCGTCGGACACGAGCGTCGGCCGCGGCGGCTGGCCGAACATCCTCGGGACCGTCGAGGTCGACGCATCGATCATGGACGGGTCGACGCTGCGGGCGGGCTCGGTCGGGGCTGTGCGCGGCTACCTCTATCCGATCTCGATCGCGCGCGCGGTCATGGAGCGGCTGCCGCACGTCATGCTCGTGAGCGACGGCGCGATGCGCTTCGCGGCCGAGATCGGCGCCGAGAAGGCGACGCTCCTCACCCCGCGGACGCGCGGGCTATGGATCGACTTCCTGAAGCACGTCCGCGAGACGCCCGCGTCCGTGAAGCGGCGGAAGACGCTCGCGCCCGTGGTGATGAAGACCGTCGGCCTGGAGCGCAAGGGCACCGTGAATTTCATCGCGATCGACCGGAAGGGACGCATGGCGTCGGCGGTCTCGACGAGCGGCTGGGGCTACAAGTACCCGGGACGGATCGGCGACTCGCCGATCATCGGGGCCGGGAACTATTGCGACGGCCGGTACGGCGGCGCGACCTGCACCGGCTTCGGCGAGCTGGCGATGCGCGCGCTCACCGCGAAGAGCGCCGTCGATCGCCTCGCGGGGGGCCTCACGG
>DASWDY010000042.1:0-13178 GCA_036395035.1 Candidatus Limnocylindria bacterium | reverse complement strand
GCAACGTCTCATCGGGCTCGAGCGGTGGCAGGATCGAGGGAAGCGCGCGCGCCAGCATCGTCTTGCCGGTCCCAGGCGGGCCGATGAACAGCAGGTTGTGTCCGCCGGCGGCGGCGATCTCGAGAGCGCGTTTCGGGGTCTCCTGGCCGGCGACGTCGCTCAGATCGACATCCCAGACCGGTTCCTTCCCTGGTGCAGGCGTCGGTGACGGCACGAGCCGGATCCGGCCGTCGAGATGTTCCACCGCGGCGCGCAGCGTTCGGAGCGCGATCGCCTCGCTGCCGAGGGCAGCCGCCTCGGAGGCGTTATCGGCGGGTAGATACGCGCGCTCGATCCCGGCTTCGCGCGCTCGCAGGATCCGAGGCATGACGCCGCGGACCGGACGGATGGCGCCGTCGAGCGAGAGTTCGCCGAGACACAGGCCGTCGACATCGGTCTTCAGCTGATCGCTCGCGCGAAGGATCGCGAGGGCGATCGCGAGATCGAAGCCGGTCCCTTCCTTCCGCCGTTCCGCGGGCGCGAGGTTGACGACGATGCGCCGTAGCGGGAACTCGAAGCCGGAGTTCCGAATGGCGGCGCGCGCCCGTTCACGCGCCTCGCTGACCGCCGTATCGGGCAGGCCGACGATCGAGAAGTGCGGAAGGCCGTTCGCGACATCCGCCTCGACGGAGACCAGGGCGGTCTCAAGCCCCCACAGCGCACAGGTGCGGACGTGGGCGACACGTGACGCGTGGTCGGCCTCCGCGTCCAGCTTCATCACGTCGGTCGCGACCACCTACGCGGGCCCCGCGGGGCTCGCGAACGGGTCCCAGTCCTCGTCCCATTCGTCAGAGAGCTCTTCGCGCCAGTTCGCCAAAGCGGCGGTCAGCGTTCGCCGCGCGTCGAGCTCGACCCCTTCTCGGCGCACGAGCTCTTCCCAACTGCCCAGCACCCAGAGCTTGCGCGCACGACGCGCCCGACGAAGGCTCACGTCGCCTTTCTCGAGCCGTGTGATCCACTCGCGGACGGACAAGCAGTGGATCTCGACGCCGTCGCCGGCCAGACCCGCGAGCTGCACCCGAACCAGCGCCTTCGGAGCACTGGTGAGCACGATGAGCGCGGAGTTGTATCGAGGTCGGCGGGTACCCAGCGGATCCATGACCGGACCCGCTACGAGCCAGGCGACGCTTCTCGATCGAAGAGCAACGAGGGCGTGCCGGATACGAGGGATGCGGCCTCGTGTCTGACGAACGAGCCTTCCAAGCTCACGGGCCGCCGGACCGTCCAGATCCGGGTCGTACCTGCGGTGCCGGTCGGCGACCTTGACTCGGACGAATCCGGCGGACGCCAAACGCCTGAGCTCGCGCCCGACGACCTGCGGCGGTCGCCGCACAGCGCGGCTCATCTCACTTGGATTCCACGGCCGCGCCGGCCCACCAAAGAGGGCCGCGAGGACGTCTGCCCGGGCGCGCGAGCCTGTGATGGCGGCCAGAATGTCCACAAGCATCCCTTTCGGCTCGTGCTTGCCTCCGGGCTCGGGCGCCGGGACCCGGGTGGGGGGTGTGTTCGAGGGCTCCGCAGTTTTTGAACCGATTTGGTGCAGATCTGAACCGGATCGGTTCAAGTCTTGCGGACCTCGTGGACGAGACCATCGCTGCGGACGGCCGGACGGCCGGACGCGGGCGGTCGCGGTCGCCGGACGCCCTGATCACTCGACGATGTCGATGATCCTCGTCGCGGTGCCGTTCGCGTCGACGCTGAGGGCCGCGACCGCCAGACGCCAGGAGGCATCCCGGTCATGCCGGAGCGCAAGCCAGGCCTCCGCCAGGCGTATCAGGCGAGCCACCTTCTGCGGCCCGACCGCCTCGACCGCGGAGACGAACGAGCCAGCCCGGCGGGTCTTGACCTCGACGAAGACGTAGCCGCGGCCGTCGTGGCACACCAGGTCGATCTCGCCGTAGCGGGTCCGTGCGTTGCGCGCCAGGACGCGCCACCCGAGCTCCGTGAGGGCGCGTTCCGCGAGATGCTCGCCGGCGTCGCCGAAGATCCGCCGTGCGTGGGGCACGAGCGCCGGATCGGCCCGTACTTTCCGTAGGGCACCGGCCGCCGAGAAGCCGCTACTGCAGGGTGGGCGTCACCCTGATGACCCGGTCACCGGTGCCGTTGCTGGTCGTGAGGTAGAGCGAGCCGTCAGGCCCGAGGCGCGCGGTGCGCAGCCTGCCGTACTTCCCATCGAGGAGGATCTCCTGCTGGGTGGCAACACCACCGCTCACGGTGAAACGGCGCAGGTCGGAGTCCTTGAGCTGGGCGACGAAGAGCGATCCCTCCCACGTGCCCCAGGCCGCGCCGACGGCGAAGTCGGCGCCCGACGTCGCGATGGTGACGTTGCCGCTGGACCATGCCGGGTCGAGGTAGCCGCCGGGCCCGTCGGAGCCGCGGACGACCGGGTATCCGTAGTTCCCGCCCGAGACGAGGATGTTGATCTCGTCGTGCGTGCTGTCGCCGTGCTCGACCTCGAAGGGCGTCCCGGTGCCGGGCTGGAACGTGAGCCCCTGCGGATTACGGTTCCCCATCGTGTAGACGGCGCTGCGCGCGGTCGCGCCCGGCATGACAGGGTTGTCCGCGGGGATCGTCCCGTCGCTGTTCACGCGTAGGACCTTGCCGTTGAGCGAGTTCGGGTCCTGTGCGCGGGTCGACGTGCCGGCGTCGCCCATCGTCACCCACAGCTTGCCGTCGGGGCCGAAGCGGATGCGGCATCCGTCGTGGTTCGAGTTCGCGAGCATGCCGCGGCGGATGATGTACGCGTCGAATACGGGCACGTTGCCCTGCATCCGGTAGCGCAGCACCTCGTTGCGCCACTGCCCCTCGTCGGTCACGGACACGCACACGTACATCAGGCCGTTCGTCGGGAACGCCGGATCGAGCTCGATGCTCATCAAGCCCGCTTCGCCCTCGGCGCGGACGCCCGCGACCGCGGTGTTCGAGAGCAATGCCGATGATGCGTCGCGGCCGGCGTATACGAGGATGTTCCCGACGCGCTCGGTCACGAGCATGCGCCCGTCCGGGGCGAATGCCAGATCCCACGGGATACGCAGCCCGGTCCGGATGACGGTGTCCGTCACGGTCGGCGCGCGCGACGTACCGCCGGTCACGGCCACGACCAGGAAGACGCCCTGGTCCTCCATCCACGTCGCGCCGTCGATGACCGGGCGCAGCGCGATCCGGTATGTGCCGTTCGTCGACGGCGCGCGGAACCGGAACGTGAACGTGGCGCTCGCGCCCGGCGCCACCTCGGTCTCCGTCTGGACGGCGACACGGTCGGGCGACGGCCAGTCGACGGCCCACGTCGCGAAGGAGCGGTCGTCGCCGACGATCCCGAGGTTCGCCTGCTCGTTGGCGACGCCCTTTTTCCACGAGCGCGTGCCGGCGTTGCGGAACGTCACGGTGTAGGGACCGCCGACGGTCCCGGCCTGCACGGTCGGCCACGGCGACTGCGAGACCCACTGCGAATGGAAGCCGAGGTCGCTGTCGATCACCAGGAAGACGCCGAAGTCCTCGAGCCATGTGGTGCCGTCGATCACCGGACGCAGATGCAGGCGATAGAGGCCGGGCGTCGACGGCGCGCGCACGCTGAACGTGAACGTCGCCACCGCGCCGGACGCGACCACGGCTTCGGCCTGGATCGCAGGCCGGTCCGGCGTCGGCCACCCGACGCCGAGCGCGCTCTGCGAGCGATCGTCGCCGTTGATGCCGAGGTTCGCCTGGCGTCCGAGGGTCCCGCGCGTCCAGGTCTCGGTGCCGGTGTTGCGGAAGCGGACCGTGTAGCTCGCGGTCGCGCCGGGAAGGAGCTTCGGCCACGGCGACTGATCGACGAAGGCGGCATGCCATCCGTCGGCCGCGGCCGCCGGCCCCGCCACGACGACGGACCCGACGAGGACCGCGAGGACGACGAGGCCCCTCATCGGAGTTCGAGGTCCTTCTGGAACGAGATCCATGCCGGCTGCTTCACGAAGCCGAGCGCCTCGTTGATGCGCAGCATCGGCTGGTTGCGCTGGTCGTTCCACGTCTTGATGTGCTCGACGCCGCGCTCGCGCGCGTAGCGCACCGTCTCGAGCTTCAGCGCCATCGCGAGACCCCGCCCGCGCGCCTCGCGGCGGACGCCGGTGAGGCCCTGCCAGAGGAACGTCGGATCCTCGGCCGAACGCTCGAGCTCGCTGAGCGCGAGGTACCGGCCGCTCGGATCGACGGCGATGAAGAACGCGTCGGGGAGCGCGTTCGGTCCTTCGAGCGAGCGCGTGCGCCACGTCGCTTCGTCGAGCGGCGTCGGCGCATCCGTCGACGGCACGTCGAAGTGGATCTCATTCATCAGCTCGAACGCCTCGTGCGCGGCGGCCGCATCCCGGGCCATCTCGTCCTTCAGCGTCGAGATGCGGACGCCCACGGTCTCGACCCGCTCGCGCGCGCCGGCGAACCTCGCGGCATCGAAGTCCTTGAGGAAGAGCCGCGACTCCCAGTCCCGCTTGGTCTCGGCCCATCCACGCCGTTCGAGGAACGTGACACCGTCGGCCATCGACTCCTTCGTCCCCGCGCGCATGCGCATCGCGCCACGGCCACCCAGCACCGCGAGCGCCGCGTCGTAGAGCGCCGTCCCGCGGCCCTGCCGTCGCGCCTCCGGCACGACGCCGAGGTCGAGCCAGTACGTGTCCGGCACGAACGCGTGGCGCGCGTGGTTCACCTGGACCCAGCCGACGCCGCCGAGCAGGGACCGCCAGCGGAAGTACTTCGCGCCGTCCCATGTCTCGTCCTCGTGCCGCATCTCGGCGGGCGAGAACGGGTACTCGGGATACACCGCGCGCTGCATAGCCGAGAGCGCGCGGTAGTCGTCATCAGAGCCGAAGCGGAACTCCCGGATCAGATCGCGATCTCGTCCATGAGGCCGAGCTCGGCCTGCTCCGCCTGGAGGAGGATCCGCACGGTCCCGAAATCGTGGCGGTGGAACGGCGTGACGCCCTTCTCGCGCAGGGCTGTGCGATGGTCGATGGTCGGGTAGCCGCAGTTGTGCTCCCAGCCGTACCCGGGGTAGCGGGCGGCGAGCTTCGTCATGAGCGTGTCGCGCGTCACCTTCGCGACGATGGACGCCGCGGCGATCGCGAACGAGCGCGCGTCCCCTCTGACGACCTCGGTGTGCTTCCCGGGAGCGAAGGTCGGGTCGAGGATGCGCTTCCCGTCGACGAGGACGTGGTCGTACTCGCCGATCTGCCGCAGCGCGCGCTGCATCGCGACGTGGCTCGCGTGATAGATGTTCAGCCGGTGGATCTCGGCGATCGAAGCGGCGCCGATCCCTACGCGCACGACGCGCTCGCGGATGAGCGGGACGAGCGCCTCGCGCTGCTGGCGCGTCAGGACCTTGGAGTCACGCACCGCGCGGATGAGGCGGCAGTCAGGCTCGATGAGCACGGCGGCGGCGACGACGGGTCCGGCGAGCGCGGCCATGCCGACCTCGTCGACACCGACGACACGGACGTGACCCTGGGACCAGAGGCGCCTCTCGAGGAAGAGGGATGGCACGCCGTCAGGTTAGCGGCGCTTCTCCCGCAGGGTGGCGGCTTTCCCGACGCGTTCGCGGAGGAAGTACAGCGCGGCGCGGCGCGCGTGGCCGTGCCGGGTGACCTCGATCCGCTCGACGCGCGGCGAATGCACCATGAACGTGCGCTCGACGCCCACGCCGCTGGCGATCCGGCGGACGGTGACCTGCAGGTCGAGGCCGCCCCCACGGACGCGGAGGACCGTGCCCTCGAAGTTCTGGAGCCGCTCGCGGTTGCCTTCGATGACGCGCACGCTCACGCGGACCGTGTCCCCGGGACGGATCTCGGGGATCTCGGTCTTCATTTGCTCACGGGCAAGCTGCGTGAGGGCGTCGTCCATCGTCATTGTCATGGTCATCCGGGGTCAGACGAGGATATCAGACGGAGGGGCGGGCCTTCTTGAGGCGGTCGAGGATCGTCACGTGAGAGACACCGAAGTGCGTCGCGAGCTGGCGGACGGTCATGCCGGTCTTCCGCATCCGTTTCACCTCCGCCACGCTCGGTCCCCGCGGGGTCCCGCGGGCGGGCCGCATGCGCACGCCGGCGTCGCGCAAGCGCGCGCGCACCGTCGCCGGAGAGACCCCGAACCGCGCGGCGATGCGATACGAGCCCACGCCTGAGCGGTAGGCGCGGATGAGCTCCTCGTCGCTCACCTTCGGGCGCCGTCCGGTCGCCTTCGGGAGCCGCGCGCGCTCCTCGGGCGTGAGATCAGCGCCCGCCAGGAGATCGGGCCGGCGCTCGGCCGTCCGCCGGATCGCCTCGGACCGGCGCCACGTCGCGATGGCAGGGTGGTCGCCGGAGAGCAAGACCTGCGGGACGCGCTTGCCCTCGTGGTCCGCCGGACGCGTGTACTGCGGACCCTCGAGCAACCCGCCCGTGTGTGACTCGTGCTCGAGCGACGACGCCTCGATGACGCCGGGCACGAGCCGGACGACCGCGTCGACGACGACCATCGCCGGCAGCTCGCCGCCGGTGAGGACGTAGTCGCCGATCGAGAGCTCCTCGTCGATGTCGGACTCGATGACGCGCTCGTCAACGCCCTCGTAATGGCCCGCGACGAGCACGAGGTGCGGGACCTGCGCGAGACGGCGCGCGGCGGCCTGGTCGAACAGGCGGCCTTGCGCCGAGAGCAGCGCGACGTAGCCGCCGCCCCCGCGCGTCGCGCGGATCGCGGCGCCGAGCGGCTCCGGCTTCAGCACCATCCCTGCCCCGCCGCCGTACGGGGTGTCGTCGACGGTGCGATGCCGGTCTGGGGCCCACTGACGGATGTCGTGCACGCGGATCTCGACGAGCCCTGCATCCTGCGCCCGCTGCACGATGCTCTCCGCGAATGGCCCCTCGAACATCTTCGGGAAGAGCGTGAGCACGTCGATGCGCATCACGCCTCCTCCTGCGGGACCGCGACGATGGTGTCGGCACCGATCTCGCGGATCACCGACTCGAGCATGGGCAAGAGGATCTCCTTCTCTCCCTGGACGACGAGCACATCGGCGCCGCCCGCGCGGAGGACGTCGTGCACTTCGCCGAGGACCGCGCCGTCCGGCGTCACGACGCGCTTGCCGATGAGGTCGGCCCAGAGATGGCCCTCACCCGCCCTCGCTTCCGCCCGGCTCACGCGCAGCTCGCCGCGCAGGCGCTCCGCGCCCGCGCGGTCGTCGACACCCTCGAATCGCACGATCGGCGAGTCGGTCGTGCCGCGGATCGCGGCGATCGTCACGGGTCCGCTGACGCTCTCGAGCGTGGAGCCGACGTGGAACCGCTCGTCGAAGCGATCAGTGAGCGGCTCGACGCGGACCTCACCCGTGATGCCGTGGGGACCGCGAACGACACCGACGACGATGGCGTCGTCGCTGTCAGTCGATCTCGAGTTCGACCTTCGTGCCATCGCGCGTCGCCACCACCTTCAGCAGCGCCCGGATGGCCTTGGCCATGCGGCCCCCGCGGCCGATCACCTTCCCGACGTCGGCCTCTCCGACCGCGAGATGCAGCTTGCGGTAGTCGCTCTCGTTCGTCTCCGTGACCACGACGGCGGCCGGGTCGTCGACGAGCTGCTTCGCGATGTGCTCGAGGACCTGCGCTTCGCGCGAGGTCGTCATCGAGCGACCTTCGGGACCTCGCTCTCGGGGATGCCGGCCTTCACGAGGAGATCGCGGGCGGTCTCGGTCGGCTTCGCGCCGTTCGTGAACCAGTGCTTCACGCGCTCGACGTTCACGACGAGCTCGACCGGCTCCTTGCGCGGGTCGTAGTGGCCGAGGTTCTCGAGGAACTTGCCGTTCCGCGGGGCACGCGAATCCGCGGCGACCAGCCTGTAGGTCGGCTGCTTCGTCTTGCCATGTCTACGCAGGCGGATATGAACTGCCAACAGCTGCTACCTCCGGAGACGTCCATGGTATCCCAGCGCCGGGCCCATCTGCTTCATCAGCTTCCGCATCTCCTCGAACTGCTTCACCAGATGGTTCACGTCGCTCACCTTGGTCCCGGACCCCTTCGCGATGCGCTTCCGCCGTGACCCGTTGAGGATCGTCGGGTCCGCCCGCTCCGCCCTCGTCATGGAGGAGATGATCGCCTCGACGCGCCTCAGCTCCCGTTCGGCCTCCGGGCCGGTCGGCAGCTGCGCCGAGAGCTGCCCCATGCCGGGGATCATCTTCAGCAGGTCGCCGAGGGGCCCCATCTTCTTCACCTGCTGGAGCTGCGTGTAGAAGTCGTCGAGCGTGAAGCGCGCCTCGAGCAGCTTCTTCGCCTGCGCCTCGGCCTCCTTCTGGTCGACGACCGCCTGCGCCTTCTCGACGAGCGTGACGACGTCGCCCATCCCGAGGATCCGCTGCGCGAGGCGGTCGGGGTGGAAGACCTCGATCGCGTCGAGCTTCTCGCCCGTGCCCATGAGCTTCACCGGGATCCCGGTGGCGGCGCGCACCGACAGCGACGCCCCGCCGCGCGCGTCGCTGTCGACCTTCGCGAGGACGAGGCCGGTGATCGGCAGCCGCGCGTGGAAAGCGGTCGCCGCGTCGACGGCATCCTGCCCGGCCATCGCGTCGACGACGAGCAGGACGTCGTGCGGCTTCGTCGCACTGACGATCCCCTCGACCTCGGCCATCATCGCCTCGTCGATGTGCAGCCGGCCGGCCGTGTCGACGATCACGGTGTCACCGCCGGTCAGCGGTATGTCGCCGGGGTCCGCCCGCTTGACCGGCACTCCGAGCTGCTTCCCGAGGACCTCGAGCTGCTCCATCGCGGCGGGCCGATGGATGTCGGCCGTCACGAGCACCGGCGTGCGGCCCTGCTTGCGAAGGAGGTTCGCGATCTTCGCGGCGCTCGTGGTCTTCCCCGACCCCTGCAGGCCCACGATGACGATGACGGTCGGCGGCGACGGCGACCGCGCGATGGGCACGGCCTCGGTCCCGAGCATCTCGACGAGCGCGTCGTGCACGATCTTCACGACCTGCTGCGCGCCGGTGACGCTCTGCACGACCTGTTGGCCGATCGCGCGCTCGCGCACGGTCGCGACGAGCTGGCGCACGACCTTGAAGCTGACATCGGCCTCGAGGAGCGCGACGCGCACGTCGCGCAGCGCTTCCTCGAGGTCCGCGTCGGTCACACGGGCACGTCCCCGGAGCTTCGCGAACGTCGCGGTGAGGCGCGACTCGAGCTGCTCGAACACCGCTACGGCTTCGCCAGCGCGCTGACCTCCGCGACGGAGACCTCGGGCCCGAACACGTAGCCCTGCACGATCTCGCAGCCGGCGCCGATCGCCTGGATCTGCTGCTCCGTGGTCTCGACGCTCTCGGCGACGACGCGGATCCCGCGCGCCTTCGCCGCCGCGACCGTCACGGGATCGAGCGGCGGCCGCAGCTTCAGCGTGTCGATCTGGATGCCGTGGAGCGCGTCGGCCGCGATGCGGATCCCGCGCGTGCGCAGGCTGCCGATCATCGCGACGTGCGCGAGGTCCTCCGCCGCGCCCCGCGGGAGCTCGAGCTCGAGGTGCTGCGCGCCGTCGACGATCCGAAGGAGCTCGGGGCTGCGCAGCGTCTGCTCCCACACGTTCACGGACACGAGCGGCAGCGGGACGCCGTCGCGGATCCACTCCGCGGCCTGCTTCGCGGCGGCTCGGATGACCCATTCATCGAACCGCTCGAAGAGCGCCCCCTCCGTGACGAGCTGCGCGATCTCCTGCGGCCCGACCATGCCGAGCTGCGGATGCGGCCAGCGCACCAGCGCCTCCGCGCCCGCGAGCGTGCCCGTCGGGACGTGCACCTGCACCTGGAATTGGAGCGACGTGCCGTCGGAAGCCAGCGCGGCGGTGAGGTCAGACGGTCGGAGACGGACGACGGCCATCGCCGCCGAGCATACCCGCGACGAATGCGCGGGCGTCCATCGGAACGAGGTCATCGGGACGCTCGCCGACGCCGAGCCATCGCACCGGCAACCGCAGGTCGTTCGCGATCGCGAACACCGCGCCGCCCTTCGCGGTGCCGTCGAGCTTCGTGACCACGAGACCCGTCACGTTCGCCGCTTTCGTGAACTCGCGCGCCTGGACGATCGCGTTCTGCCCCTGCGTCCCGTCGAGCACGAGCAGCACCTCGTCGGGCGCGCCCTCGCGCGCGCGTCCCGCGACGCGGACGATCTTGCCGAGCTCGTCCATGAGGTGCCCCTTCGTGTGCAGGCGCCCCGCGGTGTCGGCGACGACGACCGTGTTCCCGCGCGCCTTCGCGGCGTTGATCGCGTCAAAGACGACCGCGGCCGGATCGCCGTCGGGCTTCCCGCTCACGATCGGCACGTCGACCCGCTGCGCCCACCGCTCGAGCTGCTCGATGGCGGCGGCGCGGAACGTGTCCGCGGCGACGAGCAGCGGCGTCGCGCCCTCGTCCTTCAGGCGCTTCGCGAGCTTCGCGGCCGTCGTCGTCTTGCCGCTGCCGTTCACCCCGACCACCAGGACCACGCGCGGCGACGGGGACGACCGGACCTCCGCGACCGGCAGCACTGCGACGAGCGCCTCGCGGACGGCCTCGAGCACGTTGGGGACGGTCTTCGCGCGTCCTTCGCGAACGATGTCGCGCACCTGGAGCATGACCGGGTCGACGAGCGACACCGAGAGGTCAGCGCGGAGGAGCGCTTCCTCGAGCTGCTCGATCCATTCGTCGGTGACCTCGGGCTCCTGCGTCCGGCCGAACAGCCGGCTGAAGAACCCGCCGCGTGTCTTGGCGAGGCCGCTATCGAGGCTCACGCGCCCGCGGCTTGACGAGCCTCCGCCAACTTCATCGAGATCACCTTCGAGACGCCGCCCTCGTCCATCGAGACACCGTACAGCGTGTCGGCGGCCTCGATCGTCCCGCGGTTGTGCGTGATGACGATGAACTGCGTGCGGTCGGTGAGCTCGCGCAGCGCCTCGGTGAACCGTCCGACGTTGCGCTCGTCGAGCGCGGCGTCGACCTCGTCGAGGACGCAGAACGGCGCGGGCCGCACGCGCAGGATCGCGAGAAGTAGCGCGACGGCGGTGAGCGCGCGCTCGCCTCCGGAGAGCTGCGTGAGGGAGCCGATCCGCTTCCCGGGCGGCCGCGCGACGATGTCGATGCCGGCCTCCTCGAGATCGTTCGATCCTCCCGGGGGGGCCCCGCTCGTGCGCAGGCGCGCCTCGCCGCCGTTGAAGAGGCGCTTGAAGAAGATCCCGAACTCGCGGTCGACGGCCATGAGCGTGGTCGAGAACTGCTCCGCGATCGTCGTCGCGAGCTCGTCGGCGAGCGTGCGCAGGTCGGCGATCGCCTTCTCGAGGTCGGCCCGCTGTGTCGAGAGGAACTCGTGGCGCTGCCCGATGTCGGCGAGCTCCGTCGCCGCGAGCGGGTTCACCGGCTCCAGCGCGATCAACTTCCTTCGTAGTCTCTGCAGATCGCGAACGACATTCGGCTCGACCGGACCGTCATCACCTTCGAGCGACCCCGGATCCGGCAACGGCTCGTCGTCGGCGAGCCCGAGCTCTGCCCTGACCTGCTCTTCGAGCAGGCGCAGCGCGCCGCTCGCGCGCTCCTCCTCGACCGCGAGCTTCGACCGCTCGCCGCGCAGCTCGGCGAGGCGCTCGCGCGCCTTCGCGAGGCGGTGCTCCGACTCGCGCCGCGAGCCTTCCGCCGCGAGCGCGCGCTGGCGCGCGATCTCCGCGGAGCGCTCGGCCTCGCGCGCGTCCGCCGCGGCGCGGCCGAGGTCGGCCTGCGCGAGCGACAGGCGTGAGCGCGTGTCCTCCTCCTGCGCCGCGAGCGCGCGGGCGCGCTCCTCCTCCTGCCCGATGCGCTTCTCGGTCTCGGCGATGCGCTCGTCGAGCTCATCGCGCAAGCGCACGACGGCGGAGCGGCGCTCGTCGCTCGTGGCCGCCTCGAGGCGCGCGTCCTCTGCGGCCTTCGACGCCGCGGCGTGCGCCGCGAACGCGTCGCGCTCGGTGGCTTCCGCTCCGGCGACGTCATGGGATCCGTCGGGGACGGCGAGCTCCTCGCGAAGACGCGTCAGCAGGGCGGCGAGCGCGCGGCCGGCGCCCGAGATGTGCACGACCCCGTTGCTCGCGATGAACCCATCCTTCGTCACGGCGACGGCACCGCTCCGCGCCGCCGTGAGCGCCGTGCGCCGGTCCGGGGCGAGGAAGACGTTGAGGGCATCGCTGATGCGCTCGCAGCCGGCCGGCGTCGGCACGGAGGACGCGTCATCGGGCACGAACACGGACACGCCGCGCGCGCGGAGCGCCAGGACGGCGGCGCGTGTCGACGCCACGGCCAGACCCTCGCCGACCTCCGAGAGCCACTTGATGCCGGCGGGCAGGTCGACCGGATGCTCCGCCGCGATCTCGGCTTCGACACGCGCGACCGCGTCGCGCAGTGCCACGGCCTGCCCGCGCAAGAGCGTCTCGACGCGCGCGGCCTGCGCCTCGGCGAGCGCGACGCGCGTGTGCGAGGCGTCCTCCTCGGCGACACGCGCCGCGTCGGCGGCGTCGCGGGCGCGCTTCGCGGCCTGCTGCGCCTCGTCGTCGTGCGTCGCGCGGCGCGCGCGCAGCGCGCCGAGCTCGCCCGGCAGCGACGCGATGAGCGCGCGCGAGCGGCCGCGCTCGGCGGCGACGGCCTCGATGCTCGCCTGCAGCGCGGCGATGCGCTCGCGCAGGGCGGACTCGCTCGCGAGCGCGTCGGCGAGCCCGATGCGCCGCCGCTCCTCCTCCTCGCGCGCCTCGCGCAGCTCCTCGTCCGTCACCGCGCTGAGCGACGCGGTCTCGTCGATCTGGTCGGCGTACCGCGCGATCTCCGCGTCGACGCCGGCGAGGCGCGCCACGAGCTCGGCGCGCGTCTTGGCGGTCTCGCCGAACGAGCCGCGGTACCAGCGGATCGCGCGGCGGCGCAGCTCGTTGCGCAGCGTCTCGTACTCGTGCCACTTCGCGGCCTGCTCGCGCAGCAGCTCCACGCGCGGCCCGATCTCGCGGAGGATGTCGATGACGCGGACGAGCTCGGCCTCGGCGCTCTTCAGGCGCTGCAGCGCGTCCTCGCGCCGCTCGTGGAGGCGGCGCACGCCGGCGGCCTCCTCGATGACCATGCGCCGGTCCGACGGCCGGAGCGCGAGCACCTGGTCGACGAGCCCCTGGCCGATGAACGT
>DASWDY010000041.1:0-17765 GCA_036395035.1 Candidatus Limnocylindria bacterium | reverse complement strand
GCATCGCTTCCGTGACGGGCCACCGCTCGGCATTGAGGAACGCGGTGCTGAGCAGGCCGAGGAGGTAGCCGGGGATCCCGTGCACCGCCGCGACCGCCTCCACGACGCTGTGCCCGCGGGTGCAGCGCGCGAGGAGTTCGGGAAACGCCGCCACGATCGTCTTCTGCGTTTCGCGGTCCATCGGTCACCTCGTCAGGCGATAGGGGACGCGCAGCATCGGTGACCTCGCGGCGAAAGAACAGTCTGTTCAGCAACGCGTGCAAGTGCCAAGATGGATGTGCCCCCACAATTCCCGATCGTGGCGATCGAGCCGGTCCGCGTCGCGGTCATCCCCGCCGCCGGGCTCGGCACGCGGTTCCTCCCGGTCTCGAAGACCGTCCCGAAGGAGCTCCTGCCGCTCGTCGACGTGCCGATCATCGACAACGTCATTAGCGAGGCGGTCGCCGCTGGGTGCGATGAGGTCGTCGTCGTCAGCGCGCCGGGGAAAGCCTCGCTCGACGCCTACTTCCGGCCGAACCCAGCTCTCGAAGAGCGATTGCACGCGGAATGGCGCGACGCGGAGCTCGCCCTCGCGCGGCGAGGCGAGACCATGGCGAAGGTCACCGTCGTCCATCAGGACCGCCCGCTCGGCAATGGCCATGCGGTCCTGTGCGCTCGCGAGGCGGTGGGGGATCGGCCGTTCGTGATGATCTGGGGCGACGACGTCGTGCTCTCGCGCGTCCCCGTCGCGGCGCAGCTGGTGCAGGCGCGCGAGCGCGCGGGCGGCGGGAGCGTCGGCGCCGTGATGCGCGTGCCGGCCGACCAGGCGCGCCGCTACGGGATCGTCGAAGGCGAGGCGATCGGCCAGCGCCTGTGGCGCGTCACGCGGATCGTCGAGAAGCCCGATCATCCGGCGAGCGATCTCGCGGTCGTGCACGCGTACGTGCTCGAGCCCGGGATCTTCGACGTCCTTGCGTCCCTCGAGCCCGGGCGGAACGGAGAGGTGTGGCTCACCGACGCCGTCAGCGAGCTCGCCCGTCGCGCGCCGGTGCACGCGTACGAGTTCGAGGGTGAGCGCTACGACGCCGGTGACCGCTTGGGCTACGTGAAGGCGTTCATCGCATCGGCCCTCGGGCGCCCGGAGATCGCCGACGACGTGCGGGAGTGGATCCGCCGGAACATCTAGCGACGCACGGCAATACGCTGAGCGCGATGAGCGACCCCCAGCAGCGCATCCGCAACTTCTGCGTGATCGCGCACGTGGATCACGGGAAGACGACGCTCTCGGACCGCCTGCTCGAGTCTACGGGCACCGTCTCCGCGCGCCAGATGCGCGACCAGATGCTCGACTCGATGGATCTCGAGCGCGAGAAGGGCATCACCATCAAGGCCCGCGCCGTGCGCATGGAGTGGACATTCGAGGCCGAGGCGTATGAGCTCAACCTCATCGACACGCCCGGCCACGTCGACTTCAACTACGAGGTGAGCCGCTCGCTCGCGGCGTGCGAGGGCGCGGTCCTGCTCGTCGACGTGTCGCAGGGGATCGAGGCGCAGACGCTCGCGAATGCGTACCTCGCGGTCGAGCAGGGGCTCGAGATCATCCCCGTCATCAACAAGGTCGACCTCCCGAACGTCGACCTCGACCTCGTGCGCGAGGACCTGCGCAAAGCGCTCGGGTTCCGCGACGACGAGATCCTCCTCGCCTCCGGCAAGACCGGGCTCGGGGTCCGCGAGGTCCTCGACGCCGTGGTGCGGCGAGTGCCGCCGCCGCGCGGCGACGCCGCCGCACCGCTGCGCGCGCTCATCTTCGACTCGCACTACGACCAGTACCGCGGCGTGGTGGCGCACGTCCGCGTGATGGATGGCGGGGTCGCGGTCGGCGATCGCATCCGCCTGATGGCGACGGACAAGGAGGCCGAGCTGCTCGAGCTCGGCACGTTCGCGCCGGAAGCGCGGCCGCGCGAACGCCTGGCGACGGGAGAGGTGGGCTATGTCGCGACCGGGCTGAAGACGGTGCAGGACTGCCGCGTCGGCGACACGGTCACGCTCGCGACGAACGCCGCGCTCGAGCCGCTCCCCGGCTACCGGCCCGCGAAGCCCATGGTGTTCGCCGGCATCTACCCGACGCGGTCCGACGACCATCCGGCGCTGCGTGACGCGCTCGAGAAGCTGAAGCTGAACGACGCGTCGCTCATCTACGAGCCCGAGGTCTCGCAGGCCCTCGGGTTCGGGTTCCGCTGCGGGTTCCTGGGCCTGCTGCACATGGAGATCATCCAGGAGCGGGTCGACCGCGAGTACGGCGTCGACATCATCGCGACGTCGCCGTCGGTCGAGTATCGCGTGCTCACGACGCGTGGCGTCGAGGTCGCGATCGACAACCCGGCGATGCTGCCGGACGCCACGACGACCCTGGAGATCCGCGAGCCATGGATGAAGGTGACGATCATCGCGCCGACGCAGCACGTCGGCCCCGTGATGGACCTCGCGCAGGGGAAGCGCGCGACGCTCGCCGAGATGACCTACCTCGACCCGACGCGCGCGATGCTGCGATACGAGATGCCGCTCAGCGAGGTCATCGTCGACTTCTACGACCAGCTGAAGAGCCGCTCGCAGGGCTACGCATCGCTCGACTACGAGCTCCTCGCCTACCGCGCGGCGGACGTCGTCCTCCTCGAGGTCCTCGTCGCGGGCCAGCCCGTGGACGCGCTCTCGACGATCGTCCACCGGCAGCGCGCGCAATTCACGGGACGCGCGCTCGTGTCGAAGCTGCGCGAGCTCATCCCGCGGCAGCAGTTCGACGTGCCGATCCAGGCGGCGATCGGCGGGAAGATCGTCTCGCGCGAGACCGTGAAGGCGCTGCGGAAGAACGTCATCGCGAAGTGCTACGGCGGCGACATCACGCGCAAGCGCAAGCTGCTCGAGAAGCAGAAGGCCGGCAAGAAGCGCATGAAGATGGTCGGCCAGGTCGAGATCCCGCAGGAGGCCTTCCTCGCCGTGCTCCGCGCGGGGGAGGAAGCGCCGTGAGGATCCGCGCGGAGCTCGAGCATCCCGCGCAGGGCCTCGCCTCGGCGTTCCTCCGCGCGATCGCCGAGGACGACCCCGCGGCGGTCTGGGAGCGGCTCTCGCGCGAGACGCGCGGGCTCCTCGAAGGGCTGCACGCCGCGCGCGCCGGGCACGCGCTCCACGAGGCCGCGGCTCCCGACGCCGTCGATCGGCTGCGCGAGGTGCTCGCGCCGCTGCGGGCGTCGGCCCTCGAGGTCCTCGGCGGGCCCGAGCGCCTCGGGCGCTTCGGGGTGTCCGGGACGCGCGTCGTCGATCGCCAGACCGCATACGTGCTGCTGATCCCCGACGTGGAGAAGGAAGGGCTCCTCACCGAGGCCGACTGGCGTCCCGCGCACCTCATCGCGTTCGTGCACGAGTCGCGAGAGTGGCTCATCGACCTCGGGCGCACCGCCGCGCTCTCGGCGGAGGCTGGATTGCCGGATCCCCTCGGGATCGTGCGATGAACGGCATCTCGCTCTACGTCCACGTCCCGTTCTGCGCGGCGCGCTGCCCGTACTGCGACTTCGCGACGGCGCCGGCGACGTCGGCGCTCCGCGCGCGCTACCTCGACGCGCTCGCGGCGGAGATCCGGCGCGAGGGAGCCATGCTCGGCCGGCCGCGGCTGCGCACGATCTACGTCGGCGGCGGGACGCCGAGCCTGCTCGAGCCGGATGAAGTGCGGAACCTCGCGGAGGCGATCGACGGCGCGTTCGTGCGGCGACCGCGCGAGGTGAGCGTCGAGGTCAACCCCGCCACGCTCGACCGCGCCCGCCTGGACGCATGGCTCGCGTTCGGCGTGACCCGGATCTCGCTCGGGGCGCAGTCGTTCTCGGCGCGCGGCCTGCGCGCGCTCGGACGCACGCACCAGCCCGAGGACGTGGGGCCCGCCGTCGCCGCGGCGCGCGACGCGCGGCTCGAGGTGAGCCTCGACCTCATCTTCGGCTGGCCTGGCCAGACCGCCGACGACTGGCGCGACGATCTCGACCGCGCCGTCGCGCTCGGTCCAGACCACCTGTCGTGCTATCCGCTCGAGCTCGCGCTCGAGCCCGAGGACGCCGTCGCGAACTGGCCCGGCGGAGGCTGGCCCGTCGTCGAGCGGTGGCGCCGCGCGACCGCGGCGACGCAGGCGGATGACCACGGTCTCGCCCTCATGTACGCGATCGCGCATCGCCGCCTCGCGCGCGCGGGCTACCGGCATTACGAGATCGCGAACTGGGCGATACCGGGCTCGGAGTGTCTGCACAACGTGACGTACTGGCGGAACGGCGAGTGGCTCGGCGTCGGCGCGGGCGCGCACTCGCATCTCGGCGGCGTCCGCTCTCACCAGCCGACGTCCGTCGCCGCGTACGTCGCGGCGATCGCTGCCGGGAATGGGCGCGTCACGGATCCGAGCAGCGACCGCGTCTCGGAGGACGCGATCCTCGGCCTCCGCCTCGACACCGGGATCGACCTCGCTCGCTTCGCCGCCCGCTCAGGCGATACAGCGCGCGAGCGCGTCGCATCGGCGCTGCGCACGCTCGACGGACGTGGTCTCGTGCGGTGGTCGGGCGATCGCGCGCGTCTCACGCCCCGCGGTCGGATCCTCGCGAATGAGGTCTTCGTGCAGCTCCTCGTGTGACGAGGCATCACGCACCTTGCGTGCATCACGTGAACGCGTTATGCCTTGCGCGCTCGCGGACATCCGTTGATCAGATATGTGGGAGGCGACATGCACGACGAGACGAGCGGGACGAACTGGGGTCAAGGGCAGCAGGAGCCCGGGTCGGTGTGGCCGACGCCGCAGCCCGGCGCACCGGTCCCACCGATGCCGGCGACGAGCCCGACGGGCGGGGGCGGGCGGAAGCGCGCAGCGGGCGGCCGCAAGAAGACGACCGCGCGCAAGGCGACCGGCCGCAAGGCGACGGGCCGGAAGAAGACGACCGCGCGCAAGGCGGCGGGCCGCAGGACGACGGGCCGCAAGAAGACGACCGCCCGCAAGGGCACCGCGCGCAAGGGCACCGCGCGGAAGGGGACGCGCAAAGGCACACGGAAGGGCACCGCGCGCAAGAGCGCGGGCCGCAAGAGCACCGCTCGCAAGCGGACCACGCGCCGCAAGAAGTAGGTAAGGGAGAGGGCCGCCTCCGCGGCGGCCCTCTCAGACCTCAGCTAGTTACGCTTCCCGCGCCCCATCCCCGGCTTACGGCCGTGGTTCGCTTTCTTGGACCGCCAGCCCAGCTTCCCGACCGTCTTCCGTTTCTTCTGACCTTTGCTCAATTCGGCCACCTTCCAACTAGATCCATCTCATTGTGCGGTACCGTTCCGGCCCGTGACCGACCCCGCCATGATCCAGCGGCTGCGTCGTTTGCCGCTGTTCCAGCGCTTATCGGACGATGAGCTGAACGATCTGGCGGAACGCATCCGCCTGCGGCCGTTCCGCCGCTCCGAGGTGATCTTCCGGAAGGACGACCCGGGCACCCACCTCTATCTCGTGCTCGACGGCGCCGTGAAGATCACGCTCCCCGGCGAGTTCGGGCAGGAGGCGCTCGTCGCGATCATCCGGCCCGGCGAGTTCTTCGGCGAGCTCGCGCTGTTCGACCGCAGCCCGCGCTCGGCCAGCGCCGTCGCCCTCGAGGACACGCGCGCCGCGCTCCTCGCGAGCGATGAGTTCCTCGCCTTCCTCGAGCGCCATCCGGGCGCGGTCCGCCTCGTCCTCGAGACGCTGGCGCGCACGATCCGGCGCCTGTCCGACCGGGTCGAGGACCTCACGTTCCTCGACGTGCCGAGCCGCGTGGCGAAGTACCTGCTCGACCTCAGCCACGCGAGCGAAGGCGCGACGCCGCTCGAGCTGAACCTGACGCAGGACGAGCTCGCCGCCTTCGTCGGGGCGTCCCGTGTCTCGGTGAACCGTGTGCTCGGCGACCTCGAGCGCCGGGACATCGTCGGCGTGCACCGCCGGCGCATCACGATCAAGGACGCCGAGCGCCTCGCGAAAGAGGTGCGGTTCTAGTGGCGGCGAAGACGCCGCTCGTCCTCATCGTCGAGGACGACAGCGACCTCGGGCTGTCGATCGTGGAGTACCTGAAGGAAGAGGGCCTCGAGGCCAAGCTCGCCCGCGACGGCGATCAGGCGATGCGGATGGTCGACTCGCTCTCGCCGTCCGTCGTCGTGCTCGACCTCATGATGCCCAGGCGCGACGGCTTCAGCGTCCTGCGCGAGCTGCGCTCGGACGGACGGATCGCCACGCTCCCCGTGATCGTCGTCACTGCCATCTTCGGCCTCTCCGAGCGCCTCTACGCGACCGAGCTCGGGGCCGCCGACTACATCACCAAGCCCTTCAAGCTCGAGGACCTCCTCACCCGGATCGTGGCCCTCCTTCCGGCCGATCAGCGGCCGTCTTGACCCTGCCGCCCACCGCCTGATAGCCTCGTTAGCACTCACGAGGTGAGAGTGCTAATGCAGCCCTACAGCCGCCATCCCGAGCTCACCCCGCGCCAGCGGGAGATCCTCCACGCCGTCATCCGGGAGCACATCGTGTCGGCCCGGCCCGTGGCGTCGGCGGCGCTCGTCCAGCGCTATCGCATGGACGTGTCGACGGCGACCGTCCGCAACGAGCTGGCGGACCTCGAGGAGCTCGGGCTCTTGACCCACCCGCACACGTCGGCGGGCAGGGTCCCGACGGATCTCGGCTACCGCTACTTCATCGAGAGCCTCATGCCGCAGCCGCATCTGCGTCCGGAGGAGCAGGTGACGCTCAGCCACCAGTTCCGCCAGGCGTCGGCGGACGCCGCGCAGTGGCTGCAGCTCGCCGCGTCGGCGCTCGCGCGCGTCACCGCGGAGGCGGCGCTCGCGACGTACGACCGCGTCCTCGATCCAGACGAGGTCGTCTGGCAGCGCGAGATCCACTACGAGGGGATCGAGCTCATCCTCGAGCAGCCGGAGTTCGAGGTCCGCGAGCGCGTCCGCGACGTCGTTTCGCTGCTCCACGACCGCGCGCGGCTGGCGAAGGTCCTACCCGACCTGCTCGATGAGGGCGAGGTCGCGGTGACGATCGGGAGCGAGCACACCGTCGAAGCGCTCCGGCCGTTCAGCCTCGTCATCGGACGGTATGGACGGGCGCACGGACCCGTCGGGTACATCGGCGTCGTCGGCCCGACGCGCATGGACTACCAGCGGACCATCGGTGCTGTCCGCTTCGTGGGCGCGCTGATGAGCGATCTCGTGCGCGCCCTGGGAGTGCGTGATGGATGAGGATCGCCCCATCGGGACGCGCGACGAGGCCGAGGCGAAGGTCGATCAGCTCACGCACGACCTGCAGCGCGAGCGCGCCGACTTCACGAACTACCGCCGCCGCAACGAGGCCGAGCGCGCGGACTTCGCGCGCTTCGCGAAGACGGAGCTGATCACGAAGCTGCTCGACGTCCTCGACGGCTTCGACCGCGCCCTCGAGCACGTCCCCTCGGAGATGCAGAGGGAGCCGTGGGTCGAAGGCATGTGGCTCGTCGAGCGCAAGCTCCGCGAGATCCTCACCTCCGAAGGGCTCGAAGAGGTCGGCTCCCTCGGGAAGCCATTCGATCCGTACGTCCACGAGGCCATCGGACACGTCGACTCCGATGCGCCCGAAGGCACCGTCGTCGACGAGATCCGCAAGGCCTACAAGCTTCACGACCGCGTCATCCGCCCGGCGCTGGTGACCGTCGCGCGGGGGGCCGTACCCCCGGGCGCGCAGACCGAGACGCTTCGTCCCCCAGGCGCGCAGACCGAGGCGCGAAGCGACGAGGTCGAGCACCTGGGCCGAGCGAGCGGGTCCCCCGCGAGCGAGGATCAGAGGAACCAAGAGGAGTAAGCACATGGCAAAGGTCATCGGCATCGATCTCGGCACCACCAACTCGGCCGTCGCGTACATGGAGGCGGGCGAGCCCACGATCATCCCGAACGCGGAGGGCGGCCGGGTCACACCGTCCGTCGTCGCGTTCACGAAGACGGGCGAGCGGCTCGTGGGCCAGGTCGCGAAGCGGCAGGCCATCACGAACCCCGAGAACACGATCTACTCGATCAAGCGCCTCATGGGGCGCCGCTTCGGCGACCCGGAGGTCCAGCGGACCCAGAAGATGGTCCCGTACAAGATCCAGGAGGCGACGCACGGCGTCGAGGTCGTGCTCGGCGACGGGAAGCGCCTCTCGCCGCCCGAGATCTCGGCGATGGTCCTCCAGAAGCTGAAGACGGACGCCGAGGCGTTCCTCGGCGAGAAGGTCACGCAGGCCGTCATCACCGTCCCCGCCTACTTCGACGACACGCAGCGCCAGGCCACGAAGGACGCCGGTCAGATCGCCGGCCTCGAGGTGCTGCGGATCGTGAACGAGCCGACGGCGTCGTCGCTCGCGTACGGGCTCGAGAAGAAGAAGGACGAGCTCGTCGCGGTCTACGACCTCGGCGGCGGCACGTTCGACATCTCGATCCTCCAGCTCGGCGAGGGCGTCTTCGAGGTGAAGGCCACGAACGGCGACACGCACCTCGGCGGCGACGACTTCGACCAGCGCGTCATCGAGTGGCTCACGGAGGAGTTCAAGCGCGACCAGGGCATCGACCTTCGGAACGACCGCATGGCGCTGCAGCGCCTCAAGGAGGCCGCGGAGAAGGCCAAGATCGAGCTCAGCTCCACGCAGCAGACCGAGGTCAACCTGCCGTTCATCACGGCGGACCAGAGCGGCCCGAAGCACATGGTGATCACGCTCACGCGCTCGAAGCTCGAGCAGCTCACCGGGGACCTCGTCGACAAGACGATCGGCCCGGTAAAGAAGTGCCTCGAGGACGCCGGTGTCACGCCGGACAAGGTCGACGAGGTGATCCTCGTCGGCGGCATGACCCGCATGCCGCTCGTCGTCGAGACGGTGAAGAAGCTCTTCGGCAAGGACCCGCATAAGGGCATCAACCCGGACGAGGTCGTCGCGCTCGGCGCGGCGGTCCAGGCGGGCGTGCTGAAGGGCGAGGTGAAGGACGTCCTCCTGCTCGACGTCACGCCGCTGTCGCTCGGCATCGAGACCCTCGGCGGCATCGCGACGAAGCTCATCGAGCGGAACACGACGATCCCGACCTCGAAGTCGCAGGTCTTCACGACCGCGGCGGACGGGCAGACGCAGGTGGAGATCCACGTCGTCCAGGGCGAGCGCGAGATGTCGCAGGACAACAAGAGCCTCGCGCGCTTCATCCTCGATGGCATCCCGCCGGCGCCGCGCGGCGTGCCGCAGGTCGAGGTCTCGTTCGACATCGACGCGAACGGCATCGTGAACGTGAAGGCGCACGACAAGGCCACGGGCCGCTCGCAGCACGTGACCATCACCGCGACGAGCGGCCTCGCGAAGGACGAGGTCGACCGTCTCGTGAAGGAGGCCGAGTCGCACGCCGACGAGGACAAGCGCAAGCGCGAGCGGATCGAGGTGCGCAACGAGGCCGACAACTTCGCGTACCAGATCGAGAAGACGCTGCGCGACAACGCCGACAAGATCCCGGCCGAGGTGAAGACCGACGTCGAGGCGAAGATCACGACCGTGCGCGAGGCTCTCAAGACCGAGGACACCGAGCGCATCCGCAGCGCCATGAACGACCTGCGGACCTCCGCGACGAAGATCGGCGAGCACATGTACCAGGCGCAGCAGGCCGAGGGCACGCCTCCCGAGGGTGAGCCCGCCGGCGCGACCGCCGGGAAGCCTGACGGCGAGAAGAAGGATCAGGACACGATCGAGGGCGAGTTCACGGAGAAGCCGAGCTAGGTGGCGCGGCGCCCCGACCACTACGCCGTCCTCGGCGTCGAGCGCGGCGCGTCGGCCGACGAGATACGCAGCGCGTACCGGAAGCTGGCGCGCCAGTTCCACCCCGACGTGAACGCGGCGCCCGACGCGGGCGCGCGCTTCAAAGAGGTGACGCAGGCGTACGAGATCCTCTCGGATCCCGAGAAGCGCCAGCGCTATGACATGTTCGGCGAGAGCGAGTTCGGCGACATGGCCGGATTCGGCATCGACGACCTCTTCAACACGTTCTTCGGCGGGACGCGCCGCCGCGAGCGCGGTCCGGTCCGAGGCGCCGACCTGCGCATGCAGGTCGAGCTCGATCTCGAGGAGGCGGTCACGGGGGCGGACACGGTCGTGCGCGTCCCGCGCCAGGAGACGTGCGAGCACTGCCACGGGAGCGGCGCCGAGCCGGGCGCGAAGACGACGAGCTGCGGCACGTGCAACGGCCGTGGCGAGGTGCGCCAGGTCCAGCAGTCGCTCTTCGGCCGCTTCGTCACGGTCGCGACGTGCCCGCGGTGCGGCGGCGCCGGCAAGACGGTGGACCAGGTGTGCGCGCAGTGCCGCGGCGAAGGCCGCACCCACGCCGAGCGCGAGGTCACCGTCTCGATCCCGGCCGGCATCGACGACGGCCAGCAGATCCGCGTCGGCGCCGAGGGCGAGTCGGGGATGCGCGGCGGTCCGCCCGGCGACCTCTACGTGCTCATCCGCCTCCGCGAGCACGAGCTCTTCCGCCGCGAGGGCGACGACCTCATCCACGTGCTCCGCATCACGCCGGCCCAGGCCGCGCTCGGCGATGAGCTGAGCGTCCCGACCATCGACGGTCGCACGGCGCCCGTGAAGGTCCCCGCCGGCGCGCAGCACGGCCAGTCCGTCCGCCTGCGCGGGAAGGGCGTTCCGCGCCTCCACGCGAACGGCCGCGGCGACGAGCTCGTCTATCTCGACGTCCGCATCCCGCGCTCGCTCAGCAAAGAGGAGCGCGCGCTCTACGAGAAGCTGAAGGCGATCGGCCGCGCCCCCGAGAGCGACGAGGACGATGGCCTCCTCGGCAAGGTCAGGGATGCCTTCGGCGGCTAGGCCCGCCGCCGCGACCATCCGCTGGCTCGAGATCGCGGTCCCCAGCCACCCTGAGGCGGTCGAAGCCGTCAGCGAGATCCTCGACCGCGTCGGCTACAACGGCATCGCCGTCGACGTCCCGCTCGACGAGGAGCGGCCGCACGTCGTGAAGGCGTACCTCGTATACGACCACGCCGCGAAGCTCAAGGTGCGGCGCGTGAAGGAGGCCATCGGCCGTCTCCGCGCGTTCGGGCTCGGACCCGTCGGCGAGGTCGCCGTGCGCCGGATCGCGGACGAGGACTGGCTGGAGTCGTGGAAGGCACAGTTCACGCCGATCCGCATCGGCCCGTTCTTCGTCCGCCCGTCGTGGTCCGAGGCACCGGGGGAGGGCATCGAGCTCGTCCTCGATCCCGGGATGGCGTTCGGGACGGGGCTGCACCCGACGACACGCCAGTGCCTCGAGGCCGTCGGCGAGCTCGATGTGGAAGGGCGGACCGTCCTCGACGTCGGCACTGGATCCGGGATCCTCGCGGTCGGCGCGGCGAAGCGCGGAGCCGGGCGCGTCGTCGCCGTCGACACGGACCCGCTCGCGGTGCGGGCCGCGACCGAGAACGCGCGTCGCAACGACGTGCAGGTCGACGTGAGCGAGGGGTCGGCCGCGGAGGTCGAGGGGATGTTCGACGTCGTCCTCGCCAATCTCGTCGCCGACGTTCTCATCGCGATCGCGCACGATCTGCGCGCCCGTACGGTGCCCCGCGGGACGCTCGTCTGCGCCGGGATCGTGCAGGAGAAGGAGGACCGCGTCGCGGCCGCGCTCGGCGAGGCCGGCCTGCGGGTCGTCGCTCGGGATCAGCGTGAGGACTGGGTCCGGCTCACGCTGCGATGAGCGCGTTGCACCGGTTCTTCGTCGACGCCGCCGCGGTCGACGGGGACACCGCGACGCTGGCAGGGGAACAGGCGCACCAGATCGCCGACGTGCTGCGGCTCGGTGTGGGCGACCGCGTCGTGCTCGTCCGCGACGGACAGGAATGGGAGGTCCGCCTCGACGCGGTCGGCCGATCCAGCGTCAGCGGCGGCGTCATTGAGCGGCGGAGCGCCGCCGGCGAGCCACGCCTCCGGCTCACGCTCGCGCTGCCGCTCCTGCGCGGTGACCGCAGCGAAGAGGTCATCGAGGCCGTGACCCAGCTCGGCGTGTCGCGGATCGTGCCGTTCACGAGCGAGCGCAGCGTCGTTCGCGATCTGTCGGCCGCGAAGCGCTCGCGCTGGGAGCGGATCGCGCGCGAGTCGGCCGAGACGGCGAGGCGGGGGCGGGTCCCGGAGATCGGCCCGCTCGTCCCGTGGGCCGAGCTCTTGGGAGCGCTCGAGCCTCCGGTGCTCGTGGCTTGGGAGGGCGAGCACGATCTTCCTTTGAGGAAGGCCATCCCGGTGAACGCCCCGGCGATCTCCGTGGTCGTTGGCCCCGAGGGTGGCCTCGCGGAAGCCGAGGTCGGCATCGCGCGCGAGCGCGGCGCGACGATCGTCTCGCTCGGCCCGCGCAATCTGCGGAGCGAGACCGCCGCGATCGCGGCCGTCGCTCAGGTCTTCGCGCTCGCCGACGCGTAGCCCAGGGGGTCTCGAAATGGCCTCGGCGAATGTTGGACCGATCCGGTCCAGATCTGGACCAATTCGGTCCAAGAATTGCGGAGGCCTCAAGGAGGGAGCGGGGCGGTGCCGCGCTCTGGCTGCGCTGGTGGAGCGCGGTCCACGAGGACCCTCCTCAAAGGAGTCCTCTGATGAGCAGCAAGGTCAGAGCGGGACGGTGCCGCGCTCCTGGAGTTCGCTGCGATCGAAGAGAGCTCGGTTCGCCAAGATCCTCATCAAAGGCGCACCTGTGGCGAGGTCATCGTCAAGGTCCGCTGAGATCCGCCGGACGATCACGAGGGCGAAGATGAGAAGGCCGCCGACGACGGTGGCCGTCACCCCTTCGATCTCCCAGATCGTTGCGCTCCAGACCAGGAAGCTGAGCAACGCCGCGAGCGGGACGACCCGCGTCGGCGGCGGCTTCACAAGGAAGCGCGCAGCGACGGCCGCGAGCAACAGGATGGCCGGGGCAGCGGAAGCGAACAGATCGAGCGCGAGGATCGCTCCCCAGCCCGTCGCGTTCGCGCGCCCGCCATCGAGGTCGTGGAAGATCGGCCACATCTGGCCCGCGACCGCGGCGATCGCGCACAGGATCCTCGTCTCGACGGGCAGGCCGAGCGCCGCGGCGGCCGCCACGACGAGCGCCCCCTTCGCGGCATCGAGAAGCCCACCGAGCGTGCCCCACTTCACGTCGAGCACGCCGGCGAGGTTGCTTCCGCCGAGCTTGCGCGAGCCGACCGCTCGCAGGTCGATCCCGTGCCACCACGCGATGAGCCACGGGAAGGAGATCGATCCGATGAGGTACGCGGCGACGACCGCGGGGAGATCCACGCGGCCATACTCTGCACGACGTGGCCGGCTGCATCTTCTGCGCGATCGCCGCGCACGAGGCGCCCGCGAAGATCGTCCACGAGGACCCCGACGTGGTCGCGTTCGAGGACGTCGGCCACCGCGCGCCGCTCCACGTGCTCGTCATCCCGCGCCGGCACGTGACGTCGCTGAGCGAAGCGGACCCCGACACGATCGGGAAGGTCGGCGTCGCGGCGGCGAAGATCGCCGTCGACGCCGGCTACGGCGAGCGTGGCTACCGCGTGGTCACGAACGTCGGCCCGGACGCCGGGCAGAGCGTCCCGCACCTGCACTTCCACGTGCTGGCCGGCCGGAGCTTCGGCTGGCCGCCGGGCTAGGAGCGCCGTACAGGTATGCGCAACTTTCCACCCAGCGGATGGGCACCTCACCGTACAATCCGTGAGGCGGCGGGCATGAGTCCGCCGTCGTTCTGTCTGAAAGAGCAGCACAGGACGGCGAGAGGCGGGTGACGACCAGACCAGTGACGGAAGTGATCATCGGCGACGGGGAGAACTTCGAGGCTGCCCTTCGCCGGTTCAACAAGAAGATCCAGCAGGCCGGGATCCTCGCGGAGGCCCGCCGCCGCGAGTTCTACGAGCGGCCAGCGGCCAAGCGGAAGCGGAAGGAAGCGAAGCGCCGTAAGCGCTAAGCAGCCTCGCGAGGTCCGTCCGTAGCCCTCAAGCAGCGCATCGAGAGCGACATGCGCGCGTCCGCGAAAGCGCAGGACGTCATCAAGCGTGACTGCTTGCGGTTCGCGCTCGCGGCCATCCACAACGAGGAGGTCGCGCGCCGCCGCGACCTGACCGATGAGGAGCTCACGGCGGTCCTCGGGAAGCAGGCGAAGATGCGGCGCGAGTCGATCGAGGCGTTCGAGAAAGGCGGCCGCGCCGAGCTCGTCGCGAAAGAGAAGGCCGAGCTCGCGGTGATCGAGGGCTACCTCCCGCAGCAGATGGGCCGCGACGAGATCGCCGCGCTCGCGGCGGCCGCGATCACCGAGACCGGCGCGTCGTCGCCGGCAGATCAGGGCAAGGTGATGCAGAAGCTCATGCCGCAGCTGCGCGGCCGCGCCGAGGGGAAGCTCGTCGCGGAGGTCGTCGGCTCGCTGCTTCGCGGGGCGAAGTGACCATGCAGGCGCAGGAGATCACGATCCTCATCCCGGATCCGGACGAGATGATGTTCGTCACCGGTATGAACGAGCAGAACATCGACCGGATCGAGCGAGAGTTCGGCGTGAAGGTCATCTCGCGCGGCGCGGAGCTGCGGATCAGCGGCGACCCCGCCGCCGTGGCGCGCGTGAGCGATCTCGTCACCGCGATGCGCAGCATCTCCACGCGCGATCAGGATCTGCGCAAGCCGATCCTCGAGCGGCTCATCGGCGAGGCCAAGGAGGCGCCGGTCGTCGCACCGGAGGAGATGCGCGAGCACATCGCCACGACGACGACCGGAAAGCGCATCAAGCCGCAGTCCGAGAACCAGCGCAAGTACATCGAGGCGATCAAGACGACCGACCTCGTCTTCGCCATCGGCGTCGCCGGCACCGGGAAGAGCTACCTCGCCGTCGCGATGGGCGTGCAGGCGCTGCGCGAGCGCCGCGTGAACCGGCTCATCCTGACGCGACCCGCGGTCGAGGCGGGGGAGCGGCTCGGATACCTGCCGGGCGACATGCGCGAGAAGATCGATCCGTACCTCCGTCCGCTGTATGACGCGCTCTACGATCTGATGCCGCCGGAGCGCTCCGCGCGTGCGATGGAGCGCGGCGAGATCGAGGTCGCGCCGCTGGCATTCATGCGCGGACGGACGCTGAACGAGTCGTTCATCATCCTCGACGAGGCGCAGAACACGACGCCCGCGCAGATGAAGATGTTCCTCACGCGCCTCGGCTATGGATCGCAGGCCGTCGTGACGGGCGACGTCACGCAGATCGACCTCGGGCCCGGACAGCCGTCGGGCCTGCTGAAGGCGCGCGAGGTCCTGGGCGGCGTCGAGGGCATCGGGTTCGTCGACTTCGACGAGCGCGACGTCATCCGCCACGAGCTCGTCGCGCGGATCGTCCGGGCGTACGATCGGCACGAGAAGGGGGCCGAGTGATCGCCTTCCGGCGTCCGGTCTCGCCTCGCATCCTCGTGCGGCGGCTCCGCACGGAGGTGCGCGAGGAGCCGCGCGTCCGAGCGGCGGCCTTCGTGGTGCTCGTCGGCCTCGCGACGGGGCTCGCCATGCTCATCTCGCCGCCGGCGACCGTCACGTATCAGCCCGGCACCGTCGCCGACCGATCCCTGAAGGCGCAGCGCTCCGTGTCGTACGTCTCCGAGACGCTCACCGACGGCGAGCGCGAGCGCGCGGCGGCGCAGATCCCGAAGCAGTACAAGCGCGATCCTGCCGTCGCTGTCGCGGAGACGGGCAAGCTCTCGTCCACGCTCACCGCGATCACGCGGGCACGCACGGACGCGGGCCTCACGCGCGACCAGCGCGTCGTGACCGTCACGCGCATCCCGACCTCCGAGATCACGGGTCCGATCGCGTCGGACGCGATCGACATGGCGCAGGCGGAGTGGGACGCGGTCGCGAAGGAAGCCGACCGGACGCTGCAGAACCTGTACGCGCAAGGGCTTCGCGAGGAGCAGGTCGCGACCGCCGTCGCGGAGATGACGAAGGCGCTGCCGGCGTCGTGGACCGAGCGGCAGCGGCGCGTCGCGACCGCGCTCGTGTCGCAGCACGTCAAGGCGAGCGAGCTCTACGACCCGGGCGCGACCATCGCGGCGCAGGCCGCCGCGCGCTTCGCCGTGCCACTGGTGCAGGTCCAGGTGACCGCGGGCGAGGTCGTCATCCGCGAAGGCAGCGTCGTCACGCCGCAGGACGTGGAGAAGCTGCGCGCGCTCGGCCTCGTCGACCAGGTGCCGGATCGCGCGATCGCGATCGGGCTCATCGGCTGGTCGTTCCTCGTCGCGGGCGTGGTCGGCCTCTTCATCGAGCGCTACGCCGAGGAGGCGTGGGCCGACGACCGCAAGCTCATCGTCGTCGGCCTCTCCCTATTCGCGCTCGTCGCGGTCGGCCGCGTGCTCGTGCCGGCGCACACCCTCGCCGTGTACTTCACGCCGTACGCCGCGGCCGCCATGATGCTCACGGTCCTCGTCGGCGGGCGGACCGCGCTCGCGACGCAGATCGCGGCGGCGCTGCACGTCGGGATCCTCTCTGGCCGCGTCGACCTCGTGGCGTACGTCCTCGTCCCCGCGCTGCTCGGCATGGCCGCGATCCGGCGCGCGACGACCGCGCGCGAGTTCGTGGCGGGCGCGTTCAACGTCGCCGGCGGCAACCTCGGCGTCATCGGCGCGTTCATGCTCGTCTCGCGCCCGACCGACGTCATCGGGCTCGTGCAGCTCGGCATCGGCGCCGTCACGAGCGGCGCGCTCGCCGGGCTCGTCGCGTTCGGCGCGACGGTCCTCCTCGGTCACCTCTTCCGCATCACGACGGTGTTCGAGCTGCGCGAGCTGGCGGATCCGAACCATCCGCTGCTCCGCCAGATGCTCCTGCGCACCCCGGGGACGTATCACCACTCGCTGCTCGTCGCGAACCTCGCCGAACGCGCGGCCGAGGTCGTCGGCGCCGATCCGCTCACCGCACGCGTCGGCGCGTACTACCACGACATCGGGAAGATGCGGAACCCGCTCGCGTTCATCGAGAACCAGACCGGCGCGAATCCGCACGACGATCTCGACCCGCTCGTGTCCGCGCAGATCGTCTCGGCGCACATCCGCGACGGCCTCGTGCTCGCCGAGCGCTACCACCTGCCCGAACGCATCCGCGAGATCATCCCGGGTCACCACGGCACGTCGCTCGCGAAGTACTTCTGGCAGGTCGCGAAGGAGCGTGGCGGGCCCGTCGACGAGAGCGCGTTCCGTCATCCCGGTCCGAAGCCGCGCAGCCGTGAGGCCGGGATCGTCATGCTGGCGGACGGGACCGAGGCATCGGTCCGATCGCTGGTGGAGAAGAACGCCGACACGATCCGCGCGATGGTCGACAAGATCGTCGAGGAGCGCGTCGCCGACGGCCAGCTCGACGAGTGCGACCTCACCCTTCGCGACATCCACGCGATCAAGGACGCCTTCTGCGAGCTCCTCCTCGGCGTGTACCACGAGCGCATCCCGTACCCCGAGGACCGCATCGCGCGCATCGACGCCGCTCGGCCGCCCGCCGCCTCCGGCTAGCGCGCATGCGCATCAGCGTGACGGGCGAGGCCCCGGTCGACCTCGCGCCGGTCCGCCGCGCGATCCGCGCCGCCCTCCGGCCCTACGGCGTCCCGAGCGACACGGTCGTCGCGCTCGCGTTCGTCGACGACCGGGCGATGCGCGAGCTCAACCGCCGCCACCGGAAGACGGACCGCACGACCGACGTCCTCTCCTTCGGCCAGCGGCTGCCGCGCCGGGCGAAAGGCGCGCCGGCCGTGGCCGCCCTCGCGCGCGA
>DASWDY010000040.1:0-2024 GCA_036395035.1 Candidatus Limnocylindria bacterium | reverse complement strand
CCCAGGTCGCGGTCGTCGCCTAGCGGCGTCGCCGCGCCGAACACGTACACGGCGATCCCCGCTTCGCGGCCGCGGACGGCCACATGGATCGGCCCGTCGAATCCTTTTCGCTCGGGCTCGCCGACACGCGCGATGGTCGCGTCCGACGCCACGATGGTGGAGCCGTAGATCTTGTTCATCTCCTCGAGCCGCGACAGCGTGTTCACGGCGTCGCTGATGATCGTGTACTCGCGCCGCGTCCGCGGACCGACCGTACCGACCAGCACCTGGCCGCTGTGCAGCGCGGTGCCGACGCGGACCGGAGCATCCGCTCCGAGCGGCCGGCGATCGACGACCTCGACGATGTGACGGGCCGCGCTCAGCGCGCGCGAGGCGTTGCCACCACCCTCGAAGAACGCGAGCACGCCGTCGCCCATGAACTTGTCGATCACACCACCAGCGTCGGTGATCTGTGGACAGACCACGTCGAGGTACGAGTTCACGAAGCGCACGGTCTCCGCGGGCGACAGTCGCTCGACGAGCCGCGTGAAGCCCCGGATGTCGCACAGGAGCAGCGTGAGGTCCTCGACCCGCCCCGCCCGCTCGAGCGCGCCTTGTCCGAACGCGTCGGCGAGGGTCTCCTCGCGCGGCTCGACGAGCGGCTCCTTCTTGCGGCCGAAGATCCCCACGGCGCGGATCCTAGCGGCGGGCCGGGGCTGCGAGGGCTACCGGCGGGTATCGAGTCCGAGCATCTCCCGCATGCGAACGTAGCTCGCGACGGCCTCGCGCTCGAGGATGCCGACGAGGACGCCGTCCTCGATGACCGGCATCACCGGAAGGTCGCCGCTGCCGAACCGCTCGATCGCGGTGAGCAGACGCGAGCCCGGCGAGACCGCCGGGATGTCCTTCGCGGGCGTCATCACCGCCTCGATCGGCGTCGAGGCCCAGTCGCGCTGCTCGACCTTGCGGAGGTCCGCGATGGTCACGATCCCGTTCAGCTCCGCGCCATTCACCACGGCGATCGCGCGCGCGTTGTACGGGAGGATGTGCTCGGCCACGACGTCGGCGACGCTCGCGCGCGGATGCGCCGCGCGGAACTGCGCCGTCATGAGCGACCCGACGCGCACGCCGGACACGGCGATGGCCACGCGTTCCTGTTCGAGCGATGCCGACGCGGCGTTGTACAGGAAATACGCGATCATCCCCATCCACACGCCGCCGAACGTGTCGTTCAGCGCGAACCCTCGCCAGACCGCGACGACGACGAGGAGCCCGGCGACGACCTGCCCGCCGCGCGCCGCGATGCGCGTCGCGCGAGCGCGGTCGCGCAGCGCGCCCCACACGACGGACCGGAGGACGCGGCCGCCGTCGAGCGGGAACCCGGGGATCATGTTGAACGCCGCGAGCAGCACGTTCACGAGACCGAGGTAGGCCGCGACGACCCCGACCGCGTCGAACGCTCCGAACGTCACGGAGACGCCGCCTTCGAAGAGCTCGCCGCAGCCGCCGGCGGACGCGAACACGGCCTGGCACACCCCGAGCGACGTCACGCCGATCGCGAGGCTCGTCGCGGGGCCGGCGCCGGCCATGAGGAACTCCGCGAGCGCGCGCGGCGGCTCTTTCGCCAGGTTCGCGACGCCGCCGAGCAGGAACAGCGTGATCGACGAGACCGGCATGCGGAACGCGCGCGCGACCATCGCGTGCGCGAGCTCGTGGACGACGACCGAGACGAAGAACAGGAGCGTGGCGATCGCCGCGACGACGAGGAGCTCGCGCTCCGTCCAGCCCGGCCCGAGCTGCGCGAGGATGCCGCGCGGGTTCGCGAGCGAGAGGAGCACGACGCCGAAGATGAGGAGCCACGAGAGGTGGATGCGGATGTCGATGCCGAGCACGCGAGCGACTAGGATCGAACCCGGCATGCGGACCAGCGTACTGCCCACGGTCCCGGCGCTCGCGGCGATGATCGACCACGCCGTGCTGAAGCCGACGCAGACGGAGCGCGACGTCGTCGAGGCCTGCACCATCGCCCGGCGCGAGCGGATCGC
>DASWDY010000039.1:0-4032 GCA_036395035.1 Candidatus Limnocylindria bacterium | reverse complement strand
CCGGGTCGCCGGCGATCGCGTCGATCCCGGCGAGCGAGTCGCGCAGGCGCTGCGCGACGTCGGTGCCCGCCTCATCGGCGGGGACGGTGACCGTGAGCCGCGTGCTGCGCGTCGGATAGCGCGTGAGGTTGATGACGGGGCTCGTCATGAGCGTCGCGTTCGGGACGACGACCTCACGGCCGTCGTCCGTCCGCAGCTGCGTCGTGCGGAAGGAGATCTCCTGCACGACGCCCGTGTGCTCCTCGATCTGGACCGTGTCGCCGATCCGGAACGGGCGCTCGACGAGGATGTAGATGCCGCTGAAGAAGTTCTTGAGGATGTCCTGCAGTGAGAGCCCGACGACGAGGCCGAGCACGCTGAACGAAGTGAGGATCCAGCCGAATGCGCCCTGCGTGTAGATCGCCAGCACGACGAGCCCGCCGAAGATGAAGACGAGCAGCTGGCTGAGGTTCCCGAGGAGCACGACGACGTTCGGGTGGGCCCGCCGCCGGTCGAGGGCCCGCATGGAGGTGCCGCGGATCGCCCGGGCGACGGCGATGGCCACGATGACCGTGACGAGCGCCCAGAGCGTCCGCAGGAGGTAGTCGATCGCGACGTCGCGGAAGGCCTCCGGGTCGAGGGTCACGGCGGGAGGATATGGGCCTCCTTGACGAGCGAACATCCGTTCGGTATGCTCGGACGATGACGAAGCAGGACCAGCACCGGGCCGATCGCATCCTCGAATACATCCGCGAGACGGCCGCCGAGCGCGGGTATCCGCCGAGCGTCCGTGAGATCGCGGAGGCCGTGGGCCTCGCGTCGACCTCCGCCGTGCACCACCACCTGACGAAGCTCGAGCGCGACGGCCGCCTGCAGAAGGCGGCGACACGCTCGCGCGCGCTCACCATTCCCGAGGCGATCGGCGGACGGGTCATCCGCGCCCCGATCATCGGCGAGATCGCCGCGGGGTCGCCGATCTACGCGTATCCGGACCACAGCGAGTCGATCAGCGTGCCGGGCGAGCTCGCCGCGAAGAGCGGCCGGAACACGTTCGTGCTCCGGGTGCGCGGCAAGTCGATGATCGAGGACCACATCGACGACGGCGACTACGTCGTCGTGCAGGAGCAGGCCACCGCCCGCGATGGCGACATCGTCGTCGCGCTCCTCGAGGACAGCACCGCCACACTGAAGCGGTTCTACCGGGAGCGCGACCGCATCCGCCTCCAGCCGGCGAACGGGGAGATGCAGCCGATCTATGCCCGCGACGTCCAGATCCAAGGCAAGGTCATCGGGGTCATCCGCCGGCTCTCATAACGATCCGGTCCTGTCGCTCCGCGAGCTGAACCGCGCGCTCCTCGCGCGCCAGATGCTGCTCACCCGCGCACGCATCGACGTCGTGACGGCGATCGAGCGCCTCGCCGCGCTCCAGGCCCAGTGGCCGCGTGCGCCGTATGTCGGCCTCTGGTCGCGGCTCGCGCGGTTCGAGCGCGCCGATCTCGAGCGCGCGCTGAAGGAGCGGCGGGTCGTCAAGGCGACGCTGATGCGTGGGACGCTCCATCTCGCGAGCGCGCGCGATCATCCGGCCTACGCGATCGCCGCTCGCGAGGCGCGCCGCGCCGCATGGACCTCGACGCAGGGACAGCTGCTGCGCTACATGGCGCGCGGGATCCCCGAAGCGAAGCGGTACCTGGACGCCGGCGGTACCGGCATCGGCGACGCGGCGAAGATGCACGAGCAGCTCCTGCGGCGCGCGGCGACACCTCGCTCGCGCGAGGAGCTCGTCGGGCTCTTCGCGACGAAGGCCGAGCTACCGCTCGAGGTCGCGACGCATCTCGTGTGGAGCTTCGTCGCGTCGTTCGGGATGCTCGTCCACGTCCCCGAGAGCGGGATGTTCGCCGCGAACCGCGCCGGCGATGTCGTCGCCGCGCGCAGCGTCCTTCCGAACATGACAGTGCCCCCGCTCGCGGACGCGATCGTGCACACCGTGCGCCGCTATCTCGCCGCGTTCGGTCCCGCGAGCCTCGGCGACGTCTCGGCATGGACATCGATCCGCACGCCGCCGATCCGCGAGGCGATCGAGACGCTCGGTGCGGAGATCCGCACGTTCCGCGACGAGCGCGGCCGCAGGCTGTACGACCTCGCGCGCGCGCCTCGGCCTCCCGCCGACACCGATGCGCCCGTCCGGTTCCTGCCGAAGTGGGACAGCACCCTGCTCGCGTACACGCCGCGCGAGCGCGTCCGCATCCTCCCCGAGTCGCATCACAAGGCGGTGATCATCAAGAACGGCGACGTCGCGCAGACGTTCCTCGTCGACGGGACGGTCGCCGGCACGTGGGCGGTCGGCGCGAAGCCGGCGCAGGCCGTCGTCGAGATGCGACCGTTCGGCCGTCTCGCGCGCATCGACCGGACCGCGCTCATCGAGGAGGGCGAGCGGCTCGCGCGATTCCTGGTGCCCGAGGCACGCAGTCACGGGGCCCGCGTGTGAGCGTCGCCGCGGCCTGGCCCGGCCGCGCGATCCTGCACTGCGATCTCGACGCCTTCTACGCGTCGGTCGAGCAGCGCGAGCATCCCGAGCTCCGCGGCAAGCCCGTGATCGTCGGCGGCCTCGGGCACGAGCGCGGCGTCGTGAGCGCCGCGTCGTACGAAGCCCGCGCGTTCGGCGTGCGCTCCGCGATGCCGCTGCGGATGGCGTCGCGCCTCTGCCCTGACGGGATCTTCGTGCGGGGCGACCACGAGAAGTACGGCGAGGCGTCGGAGGCCGTGATGGCGCTCTTCGCCGAGCACACGCCGCTGGTGCAGCCGATCTCGCTCGACGAGGCGTTCCTCGACGTCACGGCGACGGCGCACCTCTTCGGCGGGCCGGTCGCGATCGCGCGCGCGCTGAAGGCGCTCGTGCGGGAGCGGCTCGGCCTCGTCCTCTCGGTCGGCGTCGCCGCGAACAAGCTCTGCGCGAAGGTCGGCAGCGACCTCCGCAAGCCCGACGGGCTCGTCATCGTCGAGCCCGGGACCGAGGCGGCGTTCCTCGCGCCGCTCCCGTTGTCGCGCCTGTGGGGCGTCGGCCCGCGCACGCGCGAGGTCCTCGAGGGCTGGGGACTGCGGACCATCGGCGAGCTCGCCGCGTTCGACGTGCACACGCTCGAAGCGCGCTTCGGCGCGCACGGCACCGCGATCGCGGAGCGCGCCCGCGGCATCGACGACGGGATCGTCGAGCCGATGGAGGCGGCGAAGTCCATCGGGCACGAGCACACGTTCGACCGCGACACGCTCGATCCCGCGGAGGTCGAGCGCATGCTGCTGCGGCTCGCCGAAGGCGTCGGGAAGCGGCTGCGCGCCGCGTCGGTCCGCGGGCGCACGATCACGCTCAAGCTACGCGTGGCGCCGTTCGAGACACGGACGCGCCAACGCACGGTCGCCGAGCCGACCGACGACGACCTCACGGTCTTCCGCGTCGCGCGGTCGCTGCTGCGCGAGGTCCTGCGCGACGACAAGACGCAAGGCCGCGTCAGCCCCGTGCGCCTGGTCGGCGTGCAGGCGTCGGGCCTCGTCGCCGGCGCGCAGCTCGGTCTCTTCGACGCCGCGCGCGCCGCGCGGCTGAACGCCGCGCTCGACGCGGTCCGCGCGAAGTTCGGTGATGACGCGCTCGATCGCGCGAGCGCGCGCGACACCGAGCGCCGTCGCTTCTCCGATCGTCCGCCTCGGTGATCGTGTGGACGAGATGTGGATAGCGAGCGTCGATGGTGTGGACGGTCCTGTGGATGAGTTCGTGGAGAAGGAGCCTTGTGGTGACCCGCGCGCGTGGCCATGATGCCGCGGTCACTGGAAGGGGAGGAGCGGGTGCATATGACGGATGCTCCCGTCACCGATGTGGCGGTCGAATTCATCGCGTTCTGCTACGAGCGCAACCGGCGTGAGTGGCCTCGTCTGTATGACGAGATGTGTTACGTGGCGAGCAAGAGGCTCTACCGGGGACTTGGCTACGACGAGCTGAAGGACGCGGGGGTGGACCTCACGTTCATCGGCATGACGAAGCTGTCGAGGATCTCGAGGGAGGTC
>DASWDY010000038.1:0-18673 GCA_036395035.1 Candidatus Limnocylindria bacterium | reverse complement strand
GACGAGCCCGACGTCGGCGATGAGCTTCAGCTCGAGCTCGATCTCGCGCTCCTCGCCCGGCTGGCCGTCCTCCGCGATGCGCGGGGCCTGATGCGTGCTGCTCGCGAACTTCGCGTTCCCGCGGCCGCCCTTGCCGCCGCGCGCGATCACGAGGTCGCGCGCCGCGGCGACGAGGTCGGCGACGACCTCGCCGCTCGACGCGTCGCGCACGATCGTCCCGGGTGGGACCTTCACGACGAGATCCTTCGCCGAGCGGCCGGTCTTCTTGCGTCCGCTGCCGTTCCCGCCCGATCCCGCCTCGAGCTTCCGGCGGAAGCGGAAGTCCGACAGCGTCGAGACCTGCGCGTCGGTCCGCAGGATCACGTCGCCGCCACGTCCGCCGTCCCCGCCGTCCGGGCCACCGCGCGGCACGTGCGCTTCCTTGCGGAACGAGATCGAGCCCCGTCCGCCGTCGCCGGCACGCACCCGGACCCGTGCGCGGTCGAGGAACATCTCAGACCGTCGCCGCGACGCGCTCGAAGTGATCGGCCTCCGCGGCCTGGTCGAGCAGCGCGCGTATCCCGAGACAGTGCGCGGGCGGAAGCGTCGCGAGCACGCGGACCGGATCCGCGCCGAGGTCGCGCAGCTCGAGTCGTCCACCGCGCAGCTCGCCCAGGAGCGCGGCGATCGCCTCGATCTCGGCGGGGCGGTCGGTGACGCCGGGGAGGACGAGCAGGGCGATCGCGAGCGCGATCCCGCGCTCGGCCGCGACCTGCACGGACGCGCGGACGTCCGCCCAGCGGTGCGCGATCGGTCCGTGCAGGAGCTCGTACGTGCCCGCGCGCGCCGACGCGATGCGGAACGTCACGCTCGTGAGGCCCGCGTCGATGACGCGGCGCAGCGCCGCCGGATCGGACCCGCACGTCTCGAGGTGGATCCGGACCCGCGGCGCGCGCTCACGGATTAGCGCGACCGACTCCTCGAGCACGCGGATGCGCGCGAGCGGCTCGCCGTCGCACGCGCGCCCGAAGCTCGCCCCGGCGCCGCCGCGCTCGAGATGTGCCGCGACCAGGTCGACGATCTCGCTTGCTGAGGGCCGGAACGCGGCGCGTTCGGTCGGGGCGCCGGCGTAGCCGCTGCGCAGGGCGACGGGTGCGCCCGGCCGCTCGGCCGGGGGCGCCCCGAGGGGGACGGGCAGGTCCCCGTGTCCGAGCCCCAGGCGCGCGCCGCTGCACGCGTGATCGCGCGCGCAGCGCGCGAGCTGACGCGAGAGCGCGTTCGCGGGATGCTCGCGGACCGGGGCGGGGCCGATCTCGTCGCTGACGGCATCCGCCGACGGCGCGGCGGTGGCCGCGACCACGAGCTCGCCGCGCTCAGCCGCGGCCACGGCCGCATAGGGCAGCGGATCGAGGGCCGGCGCAGCGGGATCGTCGCGGTACGCCGGGAAGAGGACGCGGGTCCATCCCGGGACGATCGCGGCGAGCGCCAAGCGGTCCTTCCCGAGCGGGCGCGGCCGCCGGCCGCGGTCGAAGGCGATCGCCTCGCGCGGCAGCGTGATCACCGTGGCGCCAGGCGGGAGCGGGATCACGTCGGTGAGCGCGATCGGGTCGATGCCGCCCATGCCCGCGGCCTCGCGATCGGCGGAGATGAGAACGCGACCCGAGCGGTCGGTGTGGACCGACGCGTACATGTGACCAGTATGGGAAGAGCGAGCGCGCGGCCGCCGTCAGGTCAATACGCGAGCGGGTTGACGAACGCTCCGTTCAGCTTGATCTCCCAGTGGACGTGCGGGCCCGTCGTGACGCCCGTCATGCCGACCGTCCCGATGATCTGGCCGCGCTCCACCTTCGTGCCGGGCGCCACGTACACCGCGCCCATGTGGTAGTAGCCGCTCTCGAGCCCGCCCTCGTGCTTGATGCGGACCGACAGGCCGCCGACGGCGACCCAGCCGGCGTACACGACGGTACCGGCCTCGGCCGCGCCGATCCCCGTGCCATACGGCGCGGCCATGTCGACGCCCGTGTGGAAGGCCCAGAAGTACTGGGTGATGGTGCCGCCGACCGGCCAGGCGAGACGCCCGTTCGGACGCGGGTTGTTCGCGGCCGGCGGACGCGCGATGACGGTCGGCTCGTCCTCTTCGACGGTCGCGTAGACGAGCGTCGGCAGCTGCGCGCCCGGGACGAAGACGAGCTGCTTCGGAGCGAAGTGCTCGGGCTCGAAGTAGAGGCGGTTGTAATCCATGATCGCCTTGGGCTCGACCTTGAACTTCGTCGCGACGGCCTCGACGGTGTCGCCATCCCCGACCGTGTAGAGCGCGCCCTCGCCCGGCGGGATCATGATCTCGCGGCCCTCTTGGTTCTTTAGCGTCGGGTCCGTGATGCCGTTCGAGAACGCGATCGCTTCCGCCGAGATGTGGAAGAAGTTCGCGAGCGACTGCAGGGTGTCGGCGCCGCCGAGCTTGTAGTGGACGATCTGCTTCACGTCGTCGGCGACGCGCGTCGCGGGATCCGTCGTCGGTGTGATCGTCCCGCCGCGGCTCACGGTCGATGCGCGCGCGGGCTGCTCGACGTCGCCGCTGACGGTCGCCACGCGCGCCGGCTCCTGGGCGTTCGCCGCGCGCTGCTCGCTGCGCAGGCTGAGCGGGAGCGCGAGCACGAGCGCCGCGACCGCGATGTCGACGAGGATGTGGGCGCGGTAGCGAAGGATCAGCGACCCGACCGTCCGCAGCGACCGAAGGAACATCCGCCGCGATGACGGCGTGGCATGCGAACGTCGAGTCGGGACCAACCCTTCCGCCTCCCCTGAAGTGCTCGGCGCGAACGCCGCATCACCCTCGCTCGGCCGCGGACCTATCCGTCCGGCCCACGACCGTCGTACGGAAACCGTACTGGTGCCGTGCGGCCGGGGCACCGTACCCCGCAGGCGCGCCGGGCGTCAACCCGAGCGGCCGGTGCGATCCTGTTTCACGGACCCCTTGCTCGAGCGCCCATCGCAGGTCCGAATGACTTCGTCAATGGTCCGGTCGTCACTAAGTTTGTCTGACCCTCGGTCGGGCAAAGCCCTCCCTCGGGCCCGGGTGCTCGACCTCGTCGCTGCGGCGCCTCGGTCTGCGCGCCCGGGGGACCGTCGACGCGTGCGATGCGAGGTCGAAAAAGACTGAATACGCTGTCGGCGGTGCCGGACTACAACCTCTCCTACTTCTATGTGTTCGTGTTCTTCGGCGCCGGAGCGGTCTTCGTCACAGCGCTGCTGACGGTCTCGGGCCTCATCCAGCCGAAGAAGCGGACGGCCGAGAAGCTGCGGATCTACGAATCGGGCGAGGAGCCGGTCGGCCCCGCGTGGGGCCGCTACCCGACGCACTTCTACGTGTTCGCGCTGCTCTTCGTCGTGTTCGACGTCGAAGTGATCTTCCTCTTCCCGTGGGCGGTGCTGTTCCGGCAGCTCGGGTGGTACGGCCTCGTCGAGATGGGGATCTTCGTGTTCATCCTCGTCGCCGGCCTTTTCTACGCGTGGCGCAAGGACGCTTTGAAGTGGTTCTGAGCACGCCGCGCCCGACGATCGATCTCGCGCCGGTCGTCGCGCACGTCGAGCGCGCGCTCGCGGGACGCGCGCGCGTCTCGACGCTGCACGACATGATCGTCATCGACGTCGAGCGCGAGCATCTCGTGGACGCCGCGCGCACGGTCCGCGACGATCCGATGACGCGCTGCGACCTGTACTCGATCAACGCGGGCGTCGACATGGGGGACGGCGAGCTGCGGTCGGTCACCTTCGTGCGCGGCGTGACGACGCACGTGCACGTCATGCTGCGGACGCGCTGCACCGAGATGGACCCGCACATCCCGTCGCTCGCGAGCGTGTGGGAAGGCGCGAACTGGGCGGAGCGCGAGACGTACGACATGTTCGGCATCGTGTTCGACGACCACCCGGATCTCCGCCGCGTGTTCCTCGAGGAGAGCTTTCCCGGCCATCCGCTGCGCAAATCGTTCCTGCCGCCGCGCAGCGACGCGCGGGGAGGGTAGGTGGCTCCGGGCCCGTTCGGCATCGACCCGACGATCTGGGCCGCACTGCGCCTGCTGATCGCGGTCGTCCTGGCCTTGTTCCTCATCCTCAACGGCGCGCTGCTCCTCATCTACCTCGAGCGCAAGGTCCAGGCGGCGATGCAGGACCGCGTCGGCCCGTATCACGTCGGGCCGTGGGGCCTGCTCCAGACGTTCGCCGACGCGCTGAAGCTCATCGCGAAGGAGGACTTCCGCGCCGGCCAGACCGACGCGGCCTTCTTCATCGCGGCGCCGGCGCTCGTGTTCACCCCGATGCTCGCGTCCCTCGTCGTGCTCCCGTTCGGCCCCTCGATCGTCGGCGCCGATCTCAACATCGGCCTGCTCTACCTCGCGACGCTCGGCTCGATGGGCGTGCTCGGGATCGTCATCGCCGGCTGGGCGTCGAACAACAAGTACTCGCTCGTCGGCGGGCTGCGCTCCGCGGCTCAGCTCATCTCGTACGAGGTGCCGGGGATCCTCTCGCTCGTCACGGCCGTCCTCGTCACCGGGTCGCTCTCGATGGTGAAGATCACCGAGACGCAGCCCGGGCCATTCACGAACATCTTCATCATCCCGCTCGCGTTCGCGACGTATTTCATCGCCGCCCTCGCGGAGACGAACCGCACGCCGTTCGACCTGCCCGAGGCCGAGTCCGAGCTCGTCGCGGGCTACCTCACGGAGTACTCGGGCATGCGCTGGGGCACGATGCTCGCGCTGACCGAGTACGGGAACGTCACGGTCGTCTGCGGGATCATGGCCACGCTGTGGTTCGGCGGCTGGAACGGCCCCGGGATCGACTCCGGCCCGATCACGGGCCCGCTCCTCGGCCTCCTCTGGTTCACGCTGAAGACGTACGCGTTCATCCTCGTGTTCATGTGGGTCCGTGCCACGCTGCCGCGGCTGCGGATCGACCAGCTCATGACGTTCTGCTGGAAGGTCCTCATCCCGCTCACGCTGCTCAACCTCGCCGTGACGGCGACGCTGCTCATCGCGTTCCCGGACACGCGCGTGCCGGTCGCGATCGCGAACTGGCTCCTGCTCGGCGCGTTCCTGGTCGGGATCCCGATGCTGCAGGAGCGCCGCCTGCGCCGCATCCGCGAGCGCCTGCGCGCGGCGACGCGTCACGCCGTGGCGGCGGGCTAGCCGCCCGTGCTCGACGTCATCGAGCCGATCCTCTTCGGCGTGCTCGCCCTCGCGATCGTGGGCGCGGCTGCCGGCGTGGTGCTCGCGGACCGCGTCACGACCTCGGCGCTCCTCATGGCGTTCACGTTCCTGAACATGGCCGGGATGTTCGTGCTCCTCGGCGCCGAGACGATCGCCGCGTTCCAGGTGCTCATCTACGTCGGCGCGATCACCGTCCTGATCCTGTACGGCGTGATGTTCACTCCACAGGCGCCGCGCGCGTACGGCCTCTTCTTCCAGAAGCAGACGCCGGCAGGCGCGCTCATCGCGGCGCTCGCCGGGCTACCCGTGATGGTGATCGCGTTCGCGTTCCGGGACACGGCGAACATCCCGCCGCGCGGCGGCGACCTCGTGCCGCTCGCCTCGAGCATCTTCACCGACTTCGCGTTCCCGTTCGAGGTCGCGTCCGTCCTGCTCCTTGCCGCGATGGTCGGCGCGATCGTGCTGGTGAAAAGGGAGGAGAGAGGATCCGGCTCCGCCGGTCCGAACGACACCACCAGCCCTGAGCATTCACGGGCGAAGCCCGTGATAGGAAGAGCGAGGGAGTGACGACGCTCGTCCCGCTCGGGGCGTTCATCGCGCTCTCGGCGGCGCTCTTCTTCATCGGCATGGCCGGCGTGCTGGTGCGGCGCAACGCCGTCGTGATCCTCATGTGCGTCGAGCTCATGCTGAACGCGGCGAACCTCGCGCTCGTCGCGTTCTCCCGCCGCCTCGGCCTGATCGACGAGCGCGGCAGCGTCTTCGTGGTCTTCGTCTTCGTCATTGCCGCGGCCGAGGTGGCCGTCGGCCTCGCGATCGTCCTCGCGCTGTATCGCAACCGGCCGACCGTGGACGTCGATGAGGTCAGGGAGATGAAAGGCTGATGCTGCCGGCCGAAGCCTCCCGCGTCGCGGACGCGATCGACCTCGTCTGGCTGATCGCGATCCTCCCGCTCGCCGCGGCCGTCGTGAACGGCGTCCTCGGCCGGCGGTGGCTCGGCAAGTGGACGGGCGGGGTCGCGACGGTCGCCCTCGGCATCTCCGCGGCGCTCGGCGTCGCGGTCCTGTTCGAGACCATCGGCCTCGGGCACGAGGCGAAGCGGATCGTGACGCTGTACGAATGGATCGGCGTCGGTGACTTCCACGTCCCGGTCGCCGCCCTCGTCGACCCGCTCTCGGCGACGATGGTCACGGTCGTCACGGTCGTCTCGTTCCTCATCCATGTCTATTCGAACGGCTACATGGCGCACGACCGCGGCGTCCACCGGTTCTTCACGTGGCTCCCGCTATTCGTCTTCTTCATGCTCGTCCTCGTCCTCGCCGACAACTACGTCCTCATGTTCGTCGGGTGGGAGGGCGTCGGGCTGTGCTCGTACCTCCTCATCGGGTTCTGGTTCGAGCGGCCCGAGCCGTACGTCGCCGCGAAGAAGGCGTTCGTCATGAACCGCATCGGCGACTGGGGCTTCACGATCGGGATGATCCTCACGTTCTTCACCTTCGGCTCGGTGCGGTTCGGCGAGGTCTTCCCGAAGGTCGCGGAGGTCCACGGCGTCGATCCGACGATGCTCACGGTCATCGCGCTCGCGTTCTTCCTCGGGGCGACGGGGAAGTCCGCGCAGCTGCCGCTCTACTCGTGGCTGCCCGACGCGATGGAGGGCCCGACGCCCGTGTCGGCGCTCATCCACGCCGCCACCATGGTCACCGCGGGCGTCTACCTCGTCGCGCGCTCGACCGCGCTCTTCGCGGCCGCGGGTCCCGCGCTCCTCGTCGTCGCGATCGTCGGCGCGGCCACCGCGGTCTTCGCGGCGACCATCGCCATCGTGCAGTTCGACATCAAGCGCGTGATGGCGTACTCGACCGTCAGCCAGCTCGGCTACATGTTCCTCGCCCTCGGCGTCGGTGCGCCCATCGCCGCGATCTTCCACCTCGCCACGCACGCGTTCTTCAAGGCCCTCCTCTTCCTCGGGTCGGGCTCCGTCATCCACGCGACCGAGGAGCAGGACATGCGGCGGATGGGCGGCCTGCGGCGGAAGCTGCCCATCACGTATTGGACGATGCTCCTCGCCGGCGGCGCGCTCGCCGCGATCCCGCCGCTCGCCGGCTTCTGGTCGAAGGACGAGATCGTCGGGGCGGCGTTCACGAACGGCTACCCCATCCTCTCGGGGATCGGCGTGCTCACCGGCCTCCTCACGGCGTTCTACGTCACGCGCGCGCTCTACATGACGTTCCACGGCGAGCCGCGCGACCACCACCTCTACGAGCACGCGCACGAATCGCCCGCGGTGATGACGATCCCGCTCCTGCTCCTCGCGGCGGGGAGCGTCCTCGCCGGCGTCGTCCTCGGCTTCCCGCCGGAGGGCGGCTTCGTGCACCGGTTCCTCGAGCCGGCCGTCGCGGTCGAGGGCGCAGCGCAGCACGCCGAGCCGGAGCTCGTCGCGATCCTCGGGCTCGCCGCGACGAGCGTCGCCGCCGGCCTCATCGGGATCGTCCTCGGGCTCGCGATGTACGGGCGCCGCCGTCCGGACCCGGCCGCGGTCTCGCGCGCCGCGGGCCCCGTCTACACGCTGCTGCGGAACAAGTACTACGTCGACGAGCTCTACGACCACCGCTTCGTCGAGCTCATGCGCGCCGCGTTCGGCGCGGCGTGGGCGTTCGACATCCACATCATCGATGGGATCGTGAACCGGCTCGGCTGGGTCGCGGGCCTCGTCGGCGGCGGCATCCGCCGCGCGCAGACCGGCGTCGTCGGGAACTACGCGCTCTCGATCGCGGCGGGTCTCGTCCTGCTCATCGCCGTCTACGGCGGCTACGCGATGGGGGTGCTGCGCCGATGATCCTCGAGCGGCAGATCCTCGACCACGCGCTGACCCTCCTCATCGTCATCCCGCTCGTCGGGCTCGTCCCGCTGCTCTTCTTCATGCGCGACGAGCGCGCCGCGAAGCAGGTCGCGATCGTCACGACGTTCGTCGAGCTCGTCGTCTCGCTCGTCGTGCTCGGCCAGTTCCGCATCGGCGAGGCCGGCTTCCAGATGACCGACTCGGTGATGTGGCTGCCGAGCCTCGGGATCCGCTACGAGGTCGGTGTCGACGGGATCTCCGTCCTGCTCGTCGTGCTCACGACGCTGCTCACGTTCATCTCGGTCCTCTACTCGAGCGGCGGCGCGATCAAGACGCGCGTCGGCGAGTTCATGGCCGCGTTCCTTCTGCTCGAGGTCGGGATGGTCGGCGTCTTCGTGGCGCTCGACCTGTTCCTCTTCTATGTCTTCTTCGAGCTGATGCTCGTCCCGATGTACCTGATCATCGGGATCTGGGGCGGCACGCGGCGCATCTACGCGACGCTGAAGTTCGTGCTCTTCACGCTCGCCGGCTCGCTGATCATGCTCGTGGCCATCGTCGCCGTGTACCTCGCGAGCGGCGACGCCGGGTCACGCACGCTGTCGTTCGCCGACCTCGTCAACGACACGAGCCGCTTCCCGCCGGACTTCCAGTTCTGGGCCTTCTTCGCGTTCGCGCTCGCGTTCGCGATCAAGCTCCCGATGGTCCCCTTCCACACGTGGCTGCCCGACGCCCACGTCGAGGCCCCGACGGCGGGGTCGATCATCCTCGCCGGCATCCTCCTGAAGGCGGGTGGGTACGGGCTCATCCGCTTCGCGCTCCCGCTCTTCCCGCTCGGCGCGCAGGCGTGGCTCCCGCTCATCCTCCTGCTCTCCGTCGTCGCGATCATCTACGGCGCCGCGGTCTCGACGGTGCAGAAGGACCTGAAGAAGCTCGTCGCGTACTCGTCGGTCGCGCACATGGGGTTCGTCACGCTCGGGATCTTCGTCCTGAACGTGCAGGGCGGCGTCGGCGCGATCCTCCAGATGCTCAACCACGGCGTGGTCACGGGTGCGCTTTTCCTGTTCGTCGGCATCCAGTACGAGCGCACGCATCGCCGGCTCATCGCGGACCTCGGCGGCCTCGCGAACAAGTGGCCCCTCTACACGACGTTCTTCGGGATCTTCGTGCTCGCATCGCTCGGTCTCCCGGGGCTGAACGGCTTCGTCGGCGAGTTCCTGGTGCTCGTCGGGGCGTTCAAGTTCGACGGGCAGCCGGTGTCCGGCCTCGTGTGGGGTCCGCTGGCCGCGATCGGCGTGATCCTGGCGGCCGTGTACCTGCTCTGGATGTTCCAGCGCGTCATGTACGGGCCCGTGCGTGAGGCCTACAAGGACCTGCCGGACCTGTCGCCGGTCGAGGTCGCGTCGGCGCTGCCGCTCCTCGTCCTCACGATCGCGCTCGGCGTCTTCCCGCAGCCGTTCATCCGGATCATCGAGCCGTCCCTCGAGCGGATGCTCGCGTTCGCGTCGGCGGCGGCGGTGGCCGTGAAGTGACCGACCTCGTCGCGATCCTGCCGGAGACCATCGTCACCGCCGCCGCGGTCGTCGTCCTCGCCGTCGCCGCGATCTGGGGCGACGCGCGCGTGCGGGCGTGGCTGCCGTGGCTGACGCTCCTCGGGCTCATCGCCGCGCTCGCGAGCCCTATCGCGTATCCCGCGAGCGGGCTCTTCTTCGGCGGGTTCGCCGTCGTGGACCAGTTCACGGCGTTCTTCCGCCTGACGTTCATCGTCCTCGCGGCGTTCACCGCGGTCATCGCGCCGCCGTACCTCAGGCGGGAGGGCGTGCCGGAGGCGGAGTTCTACGCCACGGTGCTCTTCTCGACCGTCGGCGCGATGACGATCGCGCTCGCGACCGACCTCATCACGCTCTTCGTCGGCATCGAGCTCATGAGCATCCCGGTCTACGTGCTCGCGGGCCTCCAGCGGCGCGACCGCTACGCCAACGAGGCCGCGCTGAAGTACTTCCTCCTCGGCGCCTTCAGCTCCGCGATCCTCGTGTACGGGTTCGCCTGGCTGTTCGGGATCGCGGGCTCGACGGACCTCGTCCACGTCTCGGCCGCGGTCGCGAAGGCGGGGCTCGGCAGCCCCGAGGTCGTGGTCGCGCTCGCGCTCGTGACGGCCGGGCTCGGCTTCAAGGCCGCCGTCGTCCCGTTCCACCAGTGGACCCCCGACGCGTACGACGGCGCGCCGACCCCATCGACCGCGTTCATGTCGGTCGCGCCGAAGGCCGCCGCGTTCGCCGCGATCCTGCGCGTGATGGCGACGGCGCTCGGGCCGGTGCAGCTCGACTGGGCGCTCGTCTTCGCGGTCCTCGCGGTGGTGACGATGACGGGCGGGAACGTCGTCGCCCTCGTCCAGACGAACGTGAAGCGGATGCTCGCGTACTCGAGCATCGCCCACACCGGGTACATCCTCGCGGGCGTCGCGGCGCTCGCCGCGGGCACGTCCGCGGGCGCGGCCGTCCTCTTCTATCTCTTCGCCTACGGGATCATGAACCTCGGCGCCTTCGCGTCGCTGACGCTTCTCGATCTCGAAGGCACGCGCGGCGCCACGCTCGACGAGCTGAACGGGCTCTGGAGCCGGCACTCCAGTGGCGCGCTCGCATTCACGATCTTCCTCGTCAACCTCACGGGGATCCCGCCGACGATCGGCTTCCTCGGGAAGTTCCTCATGATCCAGCCCGTGCTCGATGCGGGCTTCGGGTGGGTCGCCGTCGCGATCGCGCTGAACGCCGCGCTCGCGGCCTTCTACTACCTCCGCGTGGTCGTTCACATGTTCATGTACGACCCCGAGGCAGGCGCTCCGCGGATCGAGGGGGCGCGCATCCTCTCGGTCAGCCTCGTCGTCGTCGCGGTCATCACGATCCTGCTCGGGGTCCTGCCGGACCCCGTCTACGCGTTCGCGCTCCGCGGCGCCGAGCCTGTCGTCATCCGGTAGGACTGATCAGCGCTCGGGTCGATGGATCAGCGCTCGGCCGGGTGACGCACCCGGCTGGCCGCCGCCGCACCTCGCTCGCGGTTTGGCCTCCCCGATCCCTCCCCTCGTCGCTGCGCTCCTCGGGGCGCTCGGTACCCCTCCACTCCCGCTCGCGAGATCGCGGCGCGGCGGCCGCACGACATCACCCGGCCTCGCGCTGATCGCCTACCGGCCGGGCCACTCCCGGCGCGTCGGCAGGAGACGCTCGCCGAGGACACCACCCATCAACCCGGCCAGTGACGCGAAGATGAGCGGCGCGAGCAGCTCGGCGCCCTCGATCGCGACGCCGCCGAAGCGCGAGACGGGGAGGCTCGCCGGCACGAATGCCTGATGCAGCCGCGTCGCGATGAGGCTCCCGAGCAGAAGCGAGAACAGGTATGCGATCGGCGCGGAGACGGCGCCGAAGCGGCCCGCGATCACGCCGCACGCGAAGAGGAGCAGCGCCGCGACGCCGTACAGGACGAGCGCCGGGACGGGAAGCGGCTCCGTGAGCGCCCACCAGAACGCGAGGCCGACGGTGCACGCGAACACGGACGCGACGAGGCGCGGGACCGCCAACCTAGGCCACGATCGCGAGCAAGCGGTCCGCCAGGTTGAGGGGCTCCGCGATGCCGCGCGCGTCCAGGAACGCGGTGTCCTCGATGCGCACGCCGAAGCGGCCCGGAAGGTAGATGCCGGGCTCGATCGAGAACGCCATGCCGGGCAGCAGGCGCACGTCGTTGCCGCGGACGAGGTACGGCGGCTCGTGCCCGTCGAGGCCGATGCCGTGGCCGAGCCGGTGGATGAAGTACGCGCCGTAGCCGGCGTCGTCGATGACGGCACGCGCCGCCGCGTCGACGGACGCCGCGGTCGCGCCTTCGCGCGCCGCGTGATAGCCCGCCTCCTGCGCGCGCAGCACGACGTCGTGCACGCGCCGCACCTCGGCATCGACCGTCGGCCCGACGTGCACCGTCCGCGTGATGTCCGAGCAATACCAGTCCTCGACGCCGCCGAAGTCGAGGACGATGGCGTCGCCGGGCGCGATGACGCGGTCACCGCTGTCGTGGTGCGGCGACGCGCCGTTCGGCCCGGACGCGACGATCGCGAAGCCGACCTCGTCGTGGCCCTCCCCGCGTAGCAGCGCGCCGATCTCCGCCGAGACCTCCCGCTCGCGCCGACCGGCGAACGCGCGTTCGCGCAGCGTCGCGTACGCGCGGTCGGCCCCGTGCGCGACCGTCCGCAGCGCCTCGATCTCTCCGGCGTCCTTCTGCATCCGCAGCGGCGCGGTGACGGTCGATGCCGGGACGAAGCGCCGGCCGCCCAGCGCAGCCTCGAGCTTCAGGACGAACGTCGCCCACATGCGGTCGTCGAGCGCGATCCAGCCGCCCTTCGGAACGAGAGCGGCGACGAGCGCGACGGGGTCGTCGGTCTCACCCCACGTGCGCACGTCCAGGCCGGGCGCAGCGGTCCGCGCACGCGGCGCCTCGAGCTCCGGCACGACGAGCGTCGCGCCACCGTCCGCGTCGAGCACGAGGCACGTGAGGCGCTCACTGCCATGGATGCGGTGCCCGCTGAGATAGGCGAGGTCCGATCCGGGCGAGGTGAGCAGCGCGCCGATGCCCGCGCCGACCCCGATCTTCGCGGCTCGCTCGCGTCGGGCGCGCATCACGGCGCTGTCGATGGGCATCGGGAGTGCACCGAGGATATCCGTGCTGCTCCGTTTGACCGGCGTCGTCGCGTTGGTCGCCGCCGCCGTGCTGCTCATGCGGCCAGCGCCGGCATCAGGACCCGCCTCGGCCCCACCACACGCGAGCGCCGCCGATCCGTCCGGCCTCGCCGTCGTCGGGAACACGGCATCGCCCCGCGCCCTCCCGATCCCGGACGGCTTCCGCGTGCGCGTGCCGCGCCTGCTCATCGACCTCCCGATCGCGGAGGGGATCGTCGAGCGCGACATCCAGGAGCAGCGGACGCCCGAGGGCTTTGCGTTCCATCTGCCGGGCACGGTCGTCCCAGGCGAGCGCGGCAACGCGTACCTCTACTCGCACGCGCGCGTCGGCATGTTCCTCTCGCTGTGGGACGTCCGCGTCGGCGACGAGATCCAGATCACGACGCCCGACGCGCGCACGCTGACGTACGTCGTCAGCGAGGTACGACCGCGCGTCGCGCCGGACGACGTCTCGGTCGTGCAGCCCACGCCGGACGAGCGGCTCACGCTGCAGACCTCGACCGGCCCGAGCCCGTCCGACCCGCGCTTCGTGGTCATCGCGCTGCCACGCCCATAGTCCGGGCGTCGCGTATCGCGGAAAGATGCTGCAGCCGAGCGAGCGCTCCGTAAGCACGGGATCGTCGAGCGAACGCCAGCGTGTCGAGCGGCCTGACAGGCGGTGGACCCGTGCCTGCAGAGCGGGCGGGCGCGAATGCAGCGCAGGGTGGAGCGCGCGCTCGTCGCGAAAGTGGGGACGCTCGTGTTCGCGGTGGTCCTCGGACTGCCGGTCACGCTCTCCCCTGCGAGCGCGCAGGCGTCGGTCATGGTCGCGGGCGTCGCGGAGGACGCGCTCGCGCCGATCGACGCTGCCTTGGTCCTGGGCGACCTCCCCGAGCTCCGTCTCCCGCGCGTCGCGCCGGGGATCGCGCTCGCCGCGACGTCGACCGTCGAGGAGACGGCGACGCCGACGCCGACCCCGCAGCCGGTCGTGCTCGCGGCGGCGCCAGCGCCGGTCCCACCGCCGGACCCGCTCATCCTCGACGGCGTCGTGGCCGCCTCCTGGTACGGGCCTGGGTTCTATGGCAATCGCACGGCGTGCGGTCACACGTACACACCCGAGATCCTCGGCGTCGCCCACCGGACGCTCCCCTGCGGCACGCAGATCCGCATCACGTCGCCCGCGGGCGTGACGGTGACCGTGCCCGTGATCGACCGCGGCCCGTACATCGGGGGCCGCACGCTCGACCTGTCCAACGCCACGAAGATCGCGCTGCGCTGCTCGGACCTCTGCACCGTCCGGATGACCGTGCTCCGCTAGTCGCGGCGCGGGTAACAGCACGACCGGCCGTTTGGCGTGCGATCGAACGGTCCAGCGTGCGTAGACCGTGCGGTCGTCCGGACGGGTACCCACCGGCCGTCCGAGCGTAGGTATGCAACTTGCAGGGTCACCAGGCAGGCCCCCAGTTAGGGCCCGTCTGAGCAGGAGGAGAGCATGACGCGGAACAAAGGCGCGATGACCGTTGCGGAGGCCGGGCGCCGTGGAGGCGCGACGACCGCCCAGCGCCACGGTCCCGAGTTCTACGAGCAGATCGGCCGCAAAGGCGGCAAGACCACCGCGCAGCGCCATGGCGCCGACTTCTACGAGCAGATCGGGAAGCAGGGCGGTCAGAAGGTCAAGGAGCTGTACGGCCCTCGCTTCTACGGCCGCATCGGGAAGATCGGCGGCGACGCGGTCTCCGAGAAGTACGGGCACGAGCACTTCGAGGAGATCGGCAAGAAGGGCGGCCAGAAGGTCGCCGAGCTGATCGCGCGCGGACGGCAGGCGAGCTGACGACGCTCACCGTCCTCCACGGTGGTCGGGCGGGAGAGCGACCGTCGTTCGCTCGCTCTCCACGGCGTATCGATCTCACGCCCGACCCGTTGACAGCGCCACGCTGCCTCATATCTTCCGTTCCTGTACGCGAGGGTGACGATCCGTCGCCCTCGGTGTACTCAGCGGGGACGATCCCCGCGGAGGCGGGAGGGGTAAGCGTGGACGTCGACTCGGCCCAGCTCGTGGCTGTCGAGTGGGAGGACATCACCGCGTATTCGCGGACCGCGATCCCGGAGGACTTCGAGCCCTACCGGCTCCGCAAGCTCACCTGCGGGATCATGTGGAAGGAGACCGACGAATACGTGGTCGTGGTCGGCGACTACGACATCACCAACGCCGGCAAGGACTACCGCCACAACGATTTCCACATCATCCCGAAGGGCGTCATCCGCGACATCAAGGTGCTGCGTCCGGGCGTTAGCGCGCCGCATGCCCTGGAGGCCGCCGGCTAGCGGCACAGGGCTTTCTTAGGCGTCGCACAACAGCGCTCCCGCTCGGGGGCGCTCTCTGTATCGATCACCACCAAAGCGAACCGGAACGGCGCTTGCCACGTATGGATGGATGGAACATCCGTGCGCCTAGCGTCGTTCGTAAGGGTGGGTCCAGGAGGTCCCGGCAATGGCATTCCGCGCTGAGCTCTACTGCTACTTCTGCGGCCACGGCTGCGGGGAAGTGCTCATCCCCGGTGTGGCTCGTCGTCCGAGCTCCGAGCAGCTCGAGGCCGCCTACGCGACCACGCCCGAGGACGGCGCGCCGGTCTGGGACGCGGGCCAGCCGCGCTGCCCGCGCTGCGGCGGCCAGCTCTTCCTCGAGCGGTTCGAGCACGAGGTCGTGCGCAGGGGCGAGCGTCCGCTGAAGCGCGCGAGCTAGGACCTAGCTCGCTCCGGCGAGCCCCAGCTCCTCGGCCTTCGCGCTCATCGCGCTGACGACCTCGCCGACGAGCGCGTCGAACTCGATCCCGAGATCGCTCGCGCCGCGCAGCATCGCGTCGCGGCCGACCGCCCGCGCGAAGGCCTTGTCCTTCATCTTCTTGCGCACGGCCGCGGCGTCGACGTCCGCGACGCGTTTCGACGGCCGCACGAGCGCGACCGCCGCGATGAACCCCGTGAGCTCGTCGACCGCGTAGAGGGTCTTCTCCATCGCCGTGACGCGGGGGAGCCCGAGGTGGTCGCCGTGCGTCTGGATGGCGTGGACGATCGGGCCGGGGACACCCGCCTGCTCGAGGATGGGCCGGCCGTTCTGCGGGTGGCCCTGCGGGTTGCGCTCGTAGTCGAAGTCATGCAGCAGGCCCGTGACGGCCCACGTCGTCTCGTCCTCGGCGTTCTTCCGCGCGAAGTGGCGCATCGTCGCCTCGACGGCGAGCGCGTGCTTGCGCAGGCTCTCGCTCTTGGTGTGCTCGCAGAGCAGCGCCCACGCCTCGTCGCGCGTCACGGGGCCGATCCTACCTGCGCTACGCTTCCGGTGATGATCGAAGTCACGCCGGTCGCCCAGACGAAGCTCCTCGAGGTCCGCGGTATCGAGCCCGCGCGCCAGATCCTGCGCGTCTATGTGCGCGGGAAGAGCTGCTCGGGCTACGTGTACGGGCTCGCGCTCGACGAGGCCGCGGCCGAGGACGACGCCGTCTTCGAGCAGGGCGGCATCCGCGTCGCCATCGACCCGATGAGCATGCAGTACGTCGACGGCGCGCGGATCGACTACGTCGAATCGTCCGAGGGCGCGGGCTTCGTCGTCACGAACGAGCGCTTCGGGGGCGAGTGCGCGTGCGGTGGCACCGGCCACGGTACGGGCGGCTGCGGCGGTGGCGGCGCCGGTTGCGCCTGCGGCGGCCACTAGCTCATCACCGGCTGCGGCTGCCTGCTCCTCGTCGCGCTCCTCGGCTTCCTCCTCTACCTGTTCACCTTCGGCGCGACGGACACGGGCGCCCCGGTGGAGCAGGCGGTCGCGATCGCGGTCGGCTATGCGCTGATCGCCATCGCCGGACGGCGCGTGCCCCAGCTCGTCGCGCGCTCGTAAGCGCGGGCGACGCGTAGCACGGTGGCCTCGCGCCACGGACCCCCGGCGATCTGCAGGCCGACGGGGAGACCGCCGGTCGTGTAGCCGCACGGGACCGAGATCGCCGGCAGGCCCGTGAGGTTGAAAGGGGACGTCGTCGCAGTGAGCCGCGCGGCCGCGGCGAGCGCGTCCGCTCCCTCTGCGAGCGGCGCGACGATCGCCGTCGCGGGCGTCGCGAGCACGTCGTATCGCGCGAAGAGCGTCAGGACCTCGCGGCGGATCTCGTCCCGCCGGCGGCGCGCGAGCGCGTATTGCGCGCCGCTCACGTCTTGTCCGACGCGCAGCCGCGCGAGCACATCGGCGCCGATGTCGTCCGCGCGGTCGCGCAGATGCTCGGCGTGGTATGCGGCCGCGTCCGTCGCGAGGATCGTGCGCTGCGTCTCGAGCAGCAGGTCCGACGGCGGGAAGGTGCATTCCTCCACCGTCGCGCCTTCGCGCTCGAGAGTCGCGATGGCGGCGCGCACGAGCGTCGCGACCTCGTCGTCGCTGCGCTCGAAGAAGTGCGCGCGCGGCAGGCCGATGCGCATGCCGCGCGCGCCGGCCTCGATCGCGGCGAGCGGGTCCTCGGCCGCGATGTCGACGGATCCGGGGTCGAGCGCGTCGTGGCCGGCGATCGTCGCGTAGAGGAGCGCGACGTCGCGGACGGTCCGTGCCATCGGGCCCGCGTGATCGAGCGTCCAGCTGAGCGGGATGACGCCGCGCAGGCTCACGCGTCCGAACGTCGGCTTCAGCCCCACGACGCCGCACAGCGACGACGGGATGCGGATCGACCCGCCGGTGTCGCTGCCGAGCGCGCCGTAGCAGCAGCCCGCCGCGAGCGCGGCCGCGCTGCCGCCGCTCGAGCCGCCGGGGATGCGCGCGAGATCCCACGGGTTCCGCGTGCCGCCGAAGTGGGGGTTCTGGTTCGTGACGCCGAACGCCCACTCGTGCATGTTCGTCTTGCCGACCGTGACGGCACCCGCCGGGCGCAGCCGCGCGACGACGGGCGCGTCCGCGTCGGGAACGCGGTCCGCGAGGATCCGCGATCCGGCCGTCGTGCGCACGCCGGCGGTGTCGAAGAGGTCCTTCAGCGCGATCGGCGCGCCCGCGAGCGCGGCCGACGGCGACGTCGCTCGCGCGCTGGCGAGCGCGCGGTCGGCCGTGATGGTGATGAAGGCGTGGAGCCGCGGCTCGAGCCGCTCGATGCGCGCGAGGGACGCGCGCACGACCTCCTCGGCGCTCGTGCGACGATCCCTGATCTGCCCGACGACCTCTTCGAGCGAGAGCCACGCGAGGTCGGTCGCCGCCGGCGCGGTCACGCCGTCAGCGTACGAGGCGCACGCGGTCGCCGACGCGGACGCCGGTCCGATCGAGCGCGCCCTGGCGCACCTCGAGCGCCATGCGATACGTCTCGCGCGGGTCGTACACGGGGCATGGATCCGCGGTGCACGGCTCCATGTCGAGCGTGCGCAGGATCCGGCCGTCGGCCGAGATGAACGCGACCGTGAGGCGCAGCGGCGTGTCCTTCATCCAGAACGCGCTCGAGCTGTCCTCAGACCAGATGAAGAGCATGCCCGCGTCCTCGTCGAGGGTGGTGCGGCCCATGAGCCCGCGTTCGCGCGTCGCGTCCGTCTCCGCGATCTCGACGCGGACGAAACGCGTCGCCTCGGCCGAGTCGATCGCCAGATAGGGCGGCGCCGGCGGGCCCGGCGGAGCGCACGCGACGATCGCGAGCGCGACAGCACAGGAGAGGCGGAGGAGGATCATGGACCCAGACCGAAGACTGCGGTCCCGACCGGATTCGAACCGGCGATCTCGTCCTTGACAGGGACGTATGCTAGGCCGCTGCACCACGGGACCGGATCACGCGACGCCCGTCGCGTGCCTGCAATTCTGCCAGAAGCACGAAATAAAGGGACGGCGAGCGTGCTTCCTTCCGCTCGCCGTCCCTGCCGGTGCGGCCGCTCTCAGTACGAGGCCGCGAGCTCGCGTCGCGGGGCGTTCGCGCCCAGCTGACGCGTGACCTCCCTCGAGATCCTCGACAGCTTCGTCATGCCGA
>DASWDY010000037.1:0-8234 GCA_036395035.1 Candidatus Limnocylindria bacterium | reverse complement strand
CGTCGCTGCGCGGCCGCTCGAAGGACGGGCGCCTTCCCGCGTGGGGCGAGATCCGCCCGCTCCGGCTGCGGCACGCGTTCACCGGACGGCGCCCGATCGACAAGGCGTTCGACCTCGGCCCGTTCCCGTGGGGCGGCGACGCGAACACCGTCGCGCAGGCGGCGGTGGACCCGCTGCTCCCGACGTCGAACCCGCTCGCGATCCCGACGGTGCGCACCGTCATCGACGTGGGGGGCTGGGACGAGGCGCGTTTCGTCCTCCCTGCCGGACAGTCGGGGAACCCGTGCTCGCCCCATTACGACGACCAGCTCCCGCTCTGGCGTCGCGGCGATGCGGTGCCGATGCCGTTCAGCGAAGAGGCCGTCGCGAAGGCGACGAAGGAGACCCTGCGGCTCGAGCCAGCATGATGCGAGCGCGCCTCCCTCTCGGGGCGATCCTCGTCGCGGTCGTGCTCGCGTCGTGCGGGGGCCGTCCCGGCCTCACGGTCTCCCTCGACGGGAAGACCGTTGCGATGGTCCTCGGCAGCACGACCGAGCGGACCGCGTGTTCGACGATCCACGGTGACGCGTTCCCGCAGAACGTTCCGGTGACGGCGATCGCGAAGACGTCGGAGGTCCGCTTCGAGGCCGGATCGGGCGCGACGTCGGTCCGACTCTTCATCTATGACGTAGACGCACCGCCGGGCGGCCCGCTCGAGGAGGTCACGCTGCCCGCGCGCGGCGGCACGTACGCACCACGTGCGCTCACTGCCGGGCACACGTATGAGGTGGTCGCGAACGTCGTGTGGTCGTTCGTCGTCACGGGCGGCGAGGAGACGCACATGTTCCGACTACGTATGGAGCCGCCGTGAGACCGCGGCGGGTCACAGCCTCCGCGTGAGCGCGAGCACCGCGACGATCGCGGAGAGGGCGGCCAGGACGAGGCCCGTCCACGAGAACGCCGCGGCGAGCCCGATCGCGGTCGCGAGCGCGCCGAGCGCCGGTGCCGCGACCCCGCCGACCTCCGCCGACAGCAGGTAGTACGTCCCGAGGATCGTCGCGCGACGCTCGGGCGTCGCGCTTTCCGCGACGAGCACCTCCGTCACCGTCTGCCGCATCGAGCTGACGATCCCGATGAGGAGCAGCGGCAGGATCACCAGCTCCGTGGGCGTGACCGTGAAGAGCCAGATCGCCGGACCGAGCACCACGAGGCCGAGCACGATCACAGCGCGGCGGCCGAGCTTGTCGGAGAGCCAACCGCCGAGCGGGGCGCCGAAGATGCCGCCGAGGTTCGGCACGGCGAACAGCGCGGCGGCGAGGGCGATCCCGATCCCGCGGGAGTCGACGAGATACACGGAGAGGAACGCGACGAACGCCGCGAAACCCACCTGGAAGCCGATCGACAGCCCCACGACGGGGCCGACCCTGCGGGCCACCGCGACGAGGTCGATGAGCGCCGCCATCCGGCCGCGTGCCGGCGGACGCGCGTGCACGCGCGGCGCGAGCGCCCACACCACGAGGCCCGAGGCGATCGGCGCGAGGGCGAACCAGAGATAGGGCGTGCGCCACGTGCCGCTCGCGGCGGCGAGAGAGCCGGCGACGAGAGGGATGGCGAAGAACGAGAAGTGCCCGCCGGTGATGTGGAAGCCCATCGCCGCGCCGCGCGCGCGCTCCGGGAACGCGCGCGCGAGCAGCGACGCCGCCGGCGCGTGATACGTCCCCGAGACGATCCCCATCGCGACGAGCGCGACGAGCAGCTGCCAGTACGCGCCTGAGAGCGCGACCGCGATGCTCGCGGCACCGATGAGGACGAGGCCACCGGCGAGGACGACGCGCGGGCCGATGCGGTCCGCGAGCACGCCCATCGGGGCGTTCGCGAGCCCGAGGCTGAGGCTGAACGCGGACACCGCGAAGCCGGACTGCGTGTACGTCAGCGCGAACGTGTCGCGGATGAGCGGGAGGAGCGCGTTCAGCATCGAGTTCGTCACGTGGTGCGAGAAGTGCGCGACCGAGAACCCGGCGATCACGGCACGCCCGCGCGGGGAGCGGATCTCGAGCTCCGGCCGCGCCGCGAGGACTTCTTCCGGCGTCAGCTCCGTCGAGGTCACAGCGCCGCGAGCTCGTCCAGCGTCATCCCGAGGAGGACGTTGTCGATGAGCCGCGCACGTCCGACGCGGCACGCGAGCGAGACGACCGCGCGATCGGCCCGGCCGTCGAGCTCGCGCAGCGTGAGCGGATCCGCGACGGAGACGTACTCGGGCGCGAGGCCGGCAGCCTCGATGCCGGCGAGCACGGACGACCGCAGGCGCTTCGCGTCGCGCTCGCCGCGCTGCCATTCGCTCTCGGCGGCCTGCAGGCCGCGCGACAGCGCGAGCGCGGAGCGGCGCTCTTCGTCGGAGAGATACGCGTTGCGCGACGAGAGCGCGAGGAGACCCTGCTCGCGGACGGTGGGGCAGGGGACGATGCGGACGTCCATCGCGAGGTGCCGGATCATCGTCTGGATCACGCGCAGCTGCTGGAAGTCCTTCTGGCCGAAATAGGCGCGCGTGGGGCGCCCCATCTCGAAGAGCTTGGCGACCACGGTGCACACGCCCGTGAAGTGGCCGGGCCGCGCGGCCCCCTCGAGCCGCGCGGCGATGTCGCCGGGCACGATCCGCGTGTCGTCGCCCGCGGGGTACATCTCGTCGACGCCCGGCACGAAGGCCGCCGCGCAGCCCGCGCGCTCGAGCAGCGCGAGGTCCTTCGCCTCGTCACGCGGGTACGCGCGGTAGTCCTCGCCGGGCCCGAACTGCGTCGGGTTGACGAAGATCGACGCGACGGCGCGCTCGTTCTCGCGCACGGCGCGCTCGACGAGCGACAGATGACCCGCGTGCAGCGCACCCATCGTCGCGACGAGGCCGACGTCGCGGGCGCGACCCCGCCATTCGCGCAGGTCGCGGACCGTGCGGAGGACGCTGATGCCGATGGCGGTGCGGCTACAGCCCACGCTTGGCCCGGTACGCCGGGATCGTGACCATCGGGGGCCGCTCGACGGACACGATGTCGTGGAGGTCGAGGTGGAAGCCGCCGTTCTGCGGCCGGATGAGCTTCATCGTCGCGTTCGCATCCTCCCATAGGCGCTCGCCGCGCGCCTCGCCGACGCGCCGCGTCGCGACCTGGAGGATCTCGAACGCCTGCTTCGAGAGCGCATAGAGGTCCTGGTTGCGATGGATCCGCTGCTTCATGTCCACCTGGGCGATCGCGGCAAGCCCGGCGCGCTGCAGCGTGTCGATGAGCAGTCCCGTCTCGACCCCGTACGTGCTGAAGAACGGCAGCTGCTCGAGCAGCGTGCGGCGCCCGCCCTGCTCGCCCGACAGGGGCTGGATGATCCCGGACAGCTCGGGGAAGAAGAGATTGAGCAGCGGACGCGCCGTGAGCTCCGTGACGCGACCGCCGCCGGTCGCCATGAGCTCGCCGCCGACACGCAGGGGCCGGCGGTAGAACGCCTTCACGAACTGGATCTCGGGACGGAGGAGCAGCGGCCCGAGGATCCCGTACACGAACTTCGGATGGAAGCTCGTGATGTCGGTGTCGCACCAGACGATGAGGTCGCCCGTCAGGACGTACAGGCTCTTCCACAGGGCCTCGCCCTTCCCGCGATAGGAGCCGTGCTCGGTGAGGAGGCGCTGGTGCACGTGCACCGGCACGCCCTCCGCTCGCGCGATCTCGCGGGTGCGGTCCGTGCTGTCCGAGTCGATGACGACGAGCTCGTCGACGAGCGGGACGCGTTCGACCAGCCGCGAGCGGATCGCGCGGATCACCTTCGCGATCGTGGCCTCCTCGTTCAGGGCGGGGAGGGCCACGGAGATGCGCACGCCCTGCGCCTCCTTCGCCTCGACGAGCCGGCGGAGATCGGCGAACTCAGTGCTCGAGAACGTGTTCTCGGCGAACCAGCGGTCGACGAGCTCACTGATGGCCTGGCTCCGCTCCTCGCGACCTCCCGGGAGCGTCGGGCGGGGCAGGAAGACCGCGGAGGCGACCGGCGTCCGCGTCCGCACGATGATCGCCGGCTTGCCGCTCCGCAGGAGCGCCGCGCCGACCGGACCGACCTGGTCGCTCGAGCCCTCGCGGCCCGTCGCGCCGAACACGATCGCGTCGTTCCGCTCGAGCTCCTCGGAGATCACCTCGGCGGGATCGCCGCTGCGCGACACGAGCTGCTCGACGCGTGGGTCGAATGCCGAGTCGCCGACGAGGCGGTAGATCCCGAGCGGGCTGCGCCGGTCCGGCTCGGTGACGTGCAGCAGCGTGAGGCTCGCGTCGCGCCGGCGCGCGAAGCCGACGGCCATGGCGACGGAGAGCTGCGCATACCGGCCGCCACGGACCGGGACGAGCAGGCGGCGCACGCGCGCGAACGAGCCACGCACGACGGCGATGTCGCAGGGCGGGTCACGGAGGATCTCGTCGAGCGTCGTGCCGAGGACGTCCCATCCGGGGCGCCGCCACGCGAGCAGCAGCAGGTCCGGGCGCTCGCGGCGCACGCTCTCGACCACCGCGTCCCAGCCCCGGCGCGCGACCGTCACGACGGTCCGGACGCGCGCGCGCCCGCGCGCGATCTCCGTCGCGAGCGCGTCGAGCTCGCGGCGGCGCGCCTTCGCCTGCGGCTGCTCGGCCGCGAGCGAGCGCTCGGCGCCGACCTCGAGCACGGACGCGAGCACGACCTCGTCCTCGCCCGCGATGGCGACGCCGAGGTCCGCGAGGTGCCGCTCGCGCTCGAGATCGGTGAGGACGACGAGGACCTTCATCGGGCGTCCCCGGAAAGGATCACCGGGACGACGCGTTCCCGCAGGATCCGGGGCCAGGCGTGCGCCTTCGCGGTACGGCGCAGGCGCGCGACCGGGTCGGACGCGAGGCGCGCCTCGACCGCCGCCGCGATCGCGCGCCCGTCCGCTCGAGGATCGACGTACGTCGCGGCATCGCCGCACGTCTCGCGCAGGACCGGCAGGTCGGAGCAGATCACGGGCAGCCCATGCGCACCCGCCTCGAGGACGGGGATCCCGAAGCCCTCGCTCTCGCTCGGGAGCACGAGCGCGTCCGCGAGCGCGAAGAGGTCGGCCATGACGCGGTCGCTCACGCGCCCGCGCAGGGTGTGCAGGAGGTGCGCACCGCCGGTGCGTCGCGCGCGGACCGCGAGCTCGTCCGCATAGCGCAGGTTCGCGGGGTTGTGCGGTCCCGGCGATCCGGTGATGACGAGCGCGGCGCTCGGATGGCGCTTCCGCAGCGCGCCGACGGCGTCGATGGCGACCTCGATGCGCTTCCGCCGCGTGAGGCGCGCCGGCAGCAGGAGCAGCGGATCCGCGTCGAACAGCCCGAGCCGCTCCGCGAGCGCGATCCCGGCCGAGGACAGCGCGAGCCGCAGCCGCAGGTCGATCCCGTTCGGGACGACCGTGATCCTGCCGCGCGCGAGCCCGGTGAGCGCGGAGAGCTGTGCCGCGCGCTCCTCGGACACGGTGACGTAGCGCACGTTCGGGATCGCGCGCGCGACGATGTCCCATGGATCGCCCGGGTGGCGCTCGCTGGCGTAGCGCGGGTCGACCCACGCGATGTCGTGCGTCCACGCGATGAACGTGCCGCGGCGCTCCTGCGCGAGCGCGGCGAGCGCCTCGGTCAGCGCGAGCGAGAGATGCATCGTGAGCACGTTGTGCACGACGACGCGGTCGGCGGTGCGCACGATCGGGCGCAGCACGCGAACGAGATCCGCCACCAGGCGCGCATGCCCCGCGGTGACGTGGCCGCGCGCGAGCTCGGCGAGGTCGCGCAGCACCGCCGGATGCTTCGAGCTCACCGCGGGGATCCGGACCATCCGCGTGCCGTGCGGGGCGCTGCCGCGCGCGGCGACGATCGTCACGGCGGCGCCGGCGTCACGCAGCGCGACCGCGTGCGCCGCCATGACCTGCTCGACCCCGCCGAGCACGGGAGGCGCCGTGTAATGGAGGAGGACGACGTGCGGCTTCGGCAGCGGGTCCCTAGGCGCTGGCGAGCTGACGCTCGCCGGCCGCCCGTTCCTTCCCGGCGTGGACGACGTGCGACCCGCCGCCTTCGACGATGACGCCCTTGCGCGTGCGCGACGCGCGGAAGCTCACCTTCGTGTCGTGCACGCGCATGTCCTCGACCTCGATCGACGTCAGCCACGCGGGGAGCGCGGGGTCCACCGCGATCCGTCGCTCGGCCAGGCGCGGCTGCAGCCCGAGGAGCGTGCGCAGGCAGAGGAACACGACGCCTGCCGACCACGCCTGCGGGATGCACGCGACGAGGTAGTCCGCGGGGCGGGACGAGAACCGCAGGTCGCGCGAGAAGCCGCAGAAGAGCTCGGGCAGCCGCGCGTTCGGGAAGCGCTTCCCGGCCTCGAACAGCCCCTCGATCACGGCCGATGCCTCCTCGCGGTGGCCGTACCGCGCGAAACCGTCGGCGATGAGCGCGTTGTCGTGCGGCCACACGGATCCGTTGTGATAGCTCATCGGGTTGTACGTCGGGTATGCGCTCGAGAGCGTGCGGATGCCCCAGCCCGTGAACATGTCCGGCTGCATGAGGCGGCGGACGACGTGCGCGGCGCGGTCCATGCCCGCGATCCCGGACCAGAGCGCGTGGCCCGCGTTGCTCGTGACCGCGGGCACCTGCGCCTTGCGCGCGTCGAGCGCCTGCGCGTAGCAGCGCTCGTCCTCCATCCAGAAGTCGCGCTCGAACCGCTGCGCGAGCTCGCGCGCCTCGCCGCGGAGGCGATCGGCCCGCGCGCGGTCGCCGTCGATCTCGTAGAGCTCGGCGAGGCCCATCTTCGCCGCGTACACGTAGCCCTGGACCTCGACGAGCGCGGCCGGGAGCGCGGCCCATTCGCCGTCGCGCTGGGAGAGCGACATGGCCGAGTCCTTCCAGCCCTGGTTGCGCATCTCGCTCTCTCGCGCGCCGTATTCGACGTAGCCGTCGCGGTCCGGATCGCCGTGCGGCCCGTCGCACCACTCGAGCGCGCGCTCGGCCACGGGCAGGATCTCGCGCCAGAGCTCGCGGTCGGCCGTCCATCGCACCGTCTCCGCGAAGAGGACGACGAAGAGCGGCGTCGCGTCGACCGATCCGTAGAACGGGTGGTGCGGGATCGCGCCGATCCGCGCGAGCTCGCCACGGCGCAGCTCGTGGAAGATCTTGCCGGGTGCCTCTTCCGTGGCCTCGTCGACCTTCGTGCCCTGGCACCGCGCGAGGAGCCGGAGCGTGCCGCGCGCGATGTCCGGGTGCCACCCGAGCGTCTGGTACGCGCAGATGATCGCGTCGCGCCCGAACGGCACGGCGTACCAGGGGATCCCCGCGGTCGGGAACGGTCCCGTGTCCTCGAAGTCGAGGAGCGCGCGCATGTCGAGCGCGCTCCGGTGGATGAGGCCCTCGTCGAGGATCTCCGAGCTCGTGCGGAAGCGCGTGCACGAGCGCAGGAACCGCCGGTATCGCGCGTTCAGCGCGTCGAGCGCCTCATCGAAGCCGCCGGGTGACGCGTCCTCGCCGGCGCCGTCCTCCTTGGGCACGATCGAGAGCTCGATCTGCAGGACGCCCTGCGGCTCGAGACGGTGGCGGTACGTGAGCGTCCCGCCGTCCTGCTCCGTCGGCGCCGGCCGGGACGAGATCTCGGTCGCGCGGCGCACGCCGTCGCGGCCGATGCGCTCGAAGACGAGGCGGTCCTCCGCCCAGCGCGCCGCTGCCGACGCGTTGCCGTCATCCATCTCGCGATAGCCGCGCACGGCGAACATGTCCTTGAACGTCGCGTCGAACTCGAGCTCGACGACGAGGTCGATCGCGGCCGGCGTCGCGTTGAGGATCCCGATGCGCTCGCGGAGCCCGTCCGCGAGGAAGCGCGTCCGGCGGATCGAGAGCGTGTCCTGCACGTGGCGCGCGGTCCCGAGCGCCGCCCCGGCGGCGTGCATGAGCTGGAATGTCGCGACGTAGTTCTGCTCGTGGTTCATGGAGAGGAGCAGCGGGCGATCGCCGTTCACGCGGAGCGCGAAGCCCGAGAGGAACTGCGTGTCGTGGTAGTAGAGCCCGAGCGGGCTGCCGCCGCCGCGCGGCAGGCTGCCGTCGTCCTCGGTCACCAGGCCGAGCGCATCCTCCTTGAGCGAGACGCTCACGCCGGCAGCGGCCCCGTTCCCCAGCGCCGGCGCAGGTACGGCGTCCGGTCCTCGAACGCGAGGGCCTGCTCTTCGACGAGGCGCTCCGCCTCGGCGGTCGTCATGTCGCGCGCGTCGT
>DASWDY010000036.1:0-5195 GCA_036395035.1 Candidatus Limnocylindria bacterium | reverse complement strand
GACGGACCTCCTCGGGCTCTCGCCGGCGTTCGGCGCGTTCGTCGCGGGGCTCGTCCTCGCCGGCTCGGAATACCGCACGCAGGTGCTCGCCGAGGTGCTCCCTCTCCGCGACCTGTTCATCTCGCTCTTCTTCGTCTCGATCGGCACGCTCGTGGACCCCGGCGCGATCCTCGCCCGGCCGCTCGAGCTCGCCGTCGTACTCGCCGTCGTGCTCCTGGCGAAGCCGCTCATCGCCGCGGGCGCGCTCGTCGCCGCGGGCACGCACGCGCGGACCGCGCTCCTCGCGGGCGCCGCGCTCGGCCAGATGGGCGAGTTCTCGTTCGTCCTCGCGCGCCTCGGCGTGGAGACCGGAACGGTGCCGCGGTCGCTCTTCGACGTCGTCCTCGCCGGCGCCGTCGTGAGCATCGTGCTCGCCCCGCTCGTCATGCGCGTCCCGGCGCTGGCGCTGCCGCTCCTCGAGCGCGCGCCCCGGATCGGCCGTGCGCTCCGTCCGCCGGTCGATCTCGGCGAAGGTGCGGGCGGCCTCCGCCGGCACATCGTCATCTGCGGCTTCGGCCGCGTGGCGCGCGAGCTCGCGGACGCGCTCGATCGCCGGCGCTTCCAGTACGTCGTCATCGCCTACGAGCTCGGCGCGGTGCGCGAGCTGCGCGGCCGCGGAGTGCGCGCGATCTACGGCGATCCGGCGAACCCGCAGCTCCTCGAGCACGCGGGCATCGACACCGCGATCCTCCTCGCCGTGCTCGTCCCGGACCGCGCGACGGCCGAGGCGGTGACGCGCTTCGCGCGCGCTCACGGTCCGCGCCTCGACATCGTCGCGCGCGCCGAGAGCGCCGACGACGTCAGCCGCTTGCGCGACGCCGGCGCGACCGAGGTCGTGCAGCCCGAGTTCGAGGCCGGCGTCGAGGTGATCCGCCACACGCTCGGGCGCCTCGGCGTCTCGGGCACGGAGCTGCAGAACATCACCGCGGGAAGGCGCTCGGCGTTCTACCGGCGCGAGGGCGGCGAAGCCTAGGCCCGGATCAGCGGCCGGTACCGGATGCGGTGCGGACGCACCGCGTCCTCGCCGAGCTCCTTCTTCTTCCATTCCTCGAACTCGCTGTAGTTCCCCTCGAACCAGCGCACCGCGCTGTCGCCCTCGAACGAGAGGATGTGCGTCGCGATGCGGTCGATGAACCAGCGGTCGTGGCTGATGACGAGGACGCAGCCGGCGAAGTCGACGAGGGCGTCCTCGAGCGCGCGAAGGGTGTCGACGTCGAGGTCGTTCGTCGGCTCGTCGACGAGGAGCACGTTGCCGCCGGCGCGCAGGACCTTCGCGAGGTGGAGGCGGTTGCGCTCGCCGCCGGAGAGGTCGCCGACGCGCTTCTGCTGGTCCGAGCCGCGGAACCCGAGCGACGCCGCGTACGCGCGCACGGGACGCGCGCGCCCGCCGACGTCGACCGTCTCCTGGCCGTCGCCGATCTCCTCCCAGACGGCCCGCTGGGGATCGAGCACGCGCTCCTGCGTCGAGTACGCGAGCTTGACGGTCTCGCCGACGCGCAGCGTCCCGCCGTCCGCCGTCTGCTCTCCCGTGAGTATGCGGAAGAGCGTCGTCTTCCCCGCCCCGTTCGGGCCGATGATCCCGACGATCCCAGCGCGCGGCAGCGTGAACGTGAGGTCGTCGAACAGGAGCTTGTCGCCGAACGCCTTCCGCAGTCCCTTCGCCTCGATCACGACGTCGCCGAGCCGCGGCCCCGGTGGGATCCAGATCTCGAGGTCACGCTCGCGCTCCTCGGGCCGCTCCGCGAGCAGCTGCTCGTACGCGTTCAGGCGGGCCTTGCTCTTCGCCTGGCGCGCGCGCGGCGACAGCTTCACCCACTCGAGCTCGCGTGCCAGGGTGCGCTGGCGCGCGGACTCCGCCTTCTCCTCGTCGGCGAGGCGCCTGCGCTTCTGATCGAGCCACGAGGAGTAGTTGCCCTCCCACGGGATGCCGTAGCCGCGATCGAGCTCGAGGATCCAGCCCGCGACGTTGTCGAGGAAGTAGCGGTCGTGCGTCACCGCGACGACGGTGCCCCTGTACTCGGCGAGGAAGCGCTCGAGCCATTCGACGGACTCCGCGTCGAGGTGGTTCGTGGGCTCGTCGAGGAGCAAGAGGTCGGGCGCGCTCAGCAGGAGGCGGCAGAGCGCGACGCGGCGCCGCTCGCCACCCGAGAGCGTCGCGACGTCCTGATCGCCCGGGGGCAGGCGCAGCGCGTCCATCGCGACGTCGAGCTTCGCGTCGAGGTCCCACAGCCCTTTGGCCTCGATCTCGTCCTGGGCCTTCTGGAAGTCCTCCGAGACGCGCTCCATCTCCTCGGGCGAGAGCTCCTCGCCGAACTTCGCCGAGAGGGCTTGGTACCGGTCGAGCACCGCGCGTGACGACGCGACGCCCTCCTCCACATTGCCGCGGACGTCCTTCAGTGGATCGAGCGCCGGCTCCTGCGGCAGGAAGCCGACGGTGTAGCCCGGCGAGAGGCGCGCTTCGCCGACGAACTCCGTGTCGACGCCGGCCATGATCCGTAGCAGCGTGCTCTTGCCCGCGCCATTCGGGCCGAGGACACCGATCTTCGCGCCGTGATAGAAGGACAGGTAGATCCCACGCAGCACCTCGCGCTGCGTCGGGCTGTGCACGACCTTGCCGAGCTCGCGCATGCTGAAGATGAAGGGCGGCACGACCCCAGCCTACCGGGTACGATCGACCGCCCATGAACGACTTCCGCCTCGCGACGGACGTCCGCCCGCGGCGCTATCAGCTCCGGTTCGACCTCGATCTCGACGCGTGGCGCTCCGCGGGCACCGCGCGCATCGACCTCGCGACGGAACGCCCGACGAAGGAGATCGTCCTCCACTCCGTCGACCTCGACATCGGTGCCGCGCGCCTCGACGGGGAGCCCGCGATCGACATCTCGTATGACGAGGACACCCAGACCGCGTCGCTCGAGTTCGCGTCCGACATCGGTGCGGGCGAGCACGTGCTCGAGATCGAATGGCACGGGGAGATCCGCTCCGCGCTGCGCGGCCTGTACCGGTCGGTGCGCGGCGAGGAGCGCTACGCCGCGACGCAGTTCGAGGCCGCCGACGCGCGGCGGGCGTTCCCCTGCTTCGACGAGCCCGAGTTCAAGGCGCGCTTCTCCGTCGAGCTCGTCCATCCGGCGGGCCTCATGGCGGTCGGGAACATGCCCATTTCGTCGCAGGGACCGGCGGACGACGGCCGCACGCGCACGGCCTTCGAGGAGACGCCGATCATCTCCTCGTACCTCGTCGCGTTCACCGTCGGGCCGTACGAAGCGACTTCGGTCGCGACGACGCGGACGGGGATCCCGACGCGCGTGGTGCTCCCGCCTGGCCTCGCGGTGCGCGGGGAATACGCGCGCGACGCGCATCTGCGCTCGGTCGAGTGGCTCGAGGAATACACCGCCATCCCCTACCAGTACCGGAAGGTGGACGCCATCGGCCTGCCCGACTTCGAGGCCGGCGCGATGGAGAACCCGGGCGCGATCACGTACCGCGTGCGCCTCCTCGCCGCGGACAAGGAGACGGCGTCGATCCAAGTGTTCAAGACCGTGTTCGCCGTCGCGGCGCACGAGCTCACGCACATGTGGTGGGGCGACCTCGTGACGATGCGGTGGTGGAACGACATCTGGCTGAACGAGTCCTTCGCGAGCTTCGTCGGCGACAAGTGCACCGACGCGCTGAACCCCGAGTGGCAGATGAAGCGCGACATCGTGGGGGATTCGAAACCAGCGTTCGACCTCGACTCGCTCGTCTCGACGCATCCGATCTCGATGGAGGTCCGCAACGCCGACGAGGCGTCCGAGCGGTTCGACGCGATCACGTACAACAAGGGGCAGGCCGTCCTGCGCATGATCGAGAACTTCCTCGGCGAGGCGGCGTTCCGCGATGGGGTCCGCATCTACCTCCAGCGTCACCGCGAGGCGAACGCCACCGCCGACGACTTCTGGCGCGCGCTCGACGAGTCCTCGGGGCGCGACGTGACGCGCCTCGCGAACGCGTGGATCCGCGAGCCGGGCCACCCGCTCGTCCACTGCTCCGTGCGCGAGGAGGACGGCGCGCTCGCGGTGACCTTCCGGCAGGAGCGATTCTTCGCCGACCCCGACGTCAAGGACACCGGCCAGGCGTGGCCGGTCCCCATGGTCGTCGCATATGGGACAGCGGCGGGCCGCCGCGAGGAGCGTGCCGTCCTCGAGGGACGCGAAACGGCGGTGCGCCTCGCCGGCGCGCGCTGGTACTTCCCGAACGGGGGCGCCGCGGGCTTCTATCGCTACGCGTTCGACGACGGTTCGGTGTCGCTCCTCGCGCCCGCGATCCGCGAGCTGCGGTCCGAGGAGCGCCTGTCACTTCTCGACGACCAGTGGGCGCTCGCGCGAGCGCGCAAGGCGGGCATCGCCCAGTACATCGCGCTCGCCGCGGGCGCGCGCGGGGACACCGACCGCGCGGTCCTGCAGAGCATCGGCTCGGCGATCGCGTGGCTGAGCGGCCACGCCGTGACCGACGCGGCGCGCCCGGCGTTCGAGCGGTTCGTCGCCTCGATCTTCGGGCCGGAGCTGGTGGCGCTCGGCTGGGACCGGCGTGCCGACGACTCGGCCGACGAGCGCGAGCGCCGCTCGATCGCGATCGCGGCGCTCGGCTTCCACGGTGCCGACGCCGACGTGCGCCGCGAGGCGCGGCGCCGGCTCGAGGCGCACCTCTCGGGCGGCGCGCGGCTCGACCCCGACGTCGCTGGCGCGATCGTCGGCGTGTCCGCCATCGACGGCGACGCGGCGCTGTACGAGCGCTACGTCGCGCGCATGAAGGAGAGCGAGAAGACCGACGCGCAGGAGGAGGGCCGCTTCCGGAACGGCCTCACGCAGTTCCGCGACGGCGCGCTCACACGCCGCATCGCCGACGACGTCTTCACCGACCTCATCCGCGTGCAGGATCGCTCGCTGATGCTCACGACGCTCCTCGGGGAGCGCCACTCCCGCGACGCGGCGTGGCGCGCGACACGGCAGCACTGGGACGCGCGGATCGCGACGATGGATCCCGGCAACAAGCACCGCGCGATCGGCGCCGTCGGCAGCCTCATCGGGCGGCCGCTCGCGACGGAGGCCGCGGAGTTCCTCGCGGCCAAGAGGACCCCCGACAGCGAGGAGACCACGGCGCGCGCGCTCGAGCGCCTG
>DASWDY010000035.1:0-3990 GCA_036395035.1 Candidatus Limnocylindria bacterium | reverse complement strand
AGCGCCTGAAAGCACGCGCGCTCCTTCTGCGCGCTCGGGCCATCGCCTCCGCTGGTGGGTCGGTCGCCGAGATGCGGAAGGCGTTCGACGAGGCGATCGCCGCTCACAAGGACGAGAGCCCGCGCGAGCAGGCGCGGGCGCACCAGTCCTACGCCGACGCGCTCGCCGACCGGAAGCAGCCCGCGGACGCCTACGCCGAGGCGCGCAAGGCCTCCGAGCTCGCCGGGGTGCGCATCTAAGCAAGGCGCGTCCGTTGACCCTGGCTCGCCGCCGGTACAGCGGCGAGCCAGGAGGAAGCCCTTGCGCAGGATGTCCATCGGCGATGCACTCGCCGCCTCAGCGCTCGGCCTCCTCGCGCTCGCCTCCATGGCCGGCGGCACCAATGCCTCGTTCACCGCGACGACCGTGAACCTGAACAACCTGCTCGGGACCGCACTGCTGTCGATCTCCAACGACAAGCCGAACGACGGCGACCTCGTCAGCATCTCGAACCTTGTCCCGGGCGACACGGCGACGCGAACTGTGACGGTCAGCAACAGCGGATCGGCCGGTTTCGCGTATTCGGGTGCGATTGCAACCGGGATCCAGACTGTTCTTTGGACCGACACGGTCAAAGGCCTCCAGGTCGAAGTGAAGCGCGGCGCGACATCGCTCTACAGCGGCGCGCTGAAGAACCTGGCGATACCCGCGTCGTCGACGATCGCGCCCTCGGCCACCGACACGCTCACCTTCGTATTCAGTCTCCCGAGCACGGCGGACAACTCGTTCCAGGGGCTGACCCAGACGTTCACGATCACGTACACGGCGACGCAGCTCGGTGGGACCGCGCGCTGATGCGCCACGTCGAGGCCCTTCTGATCGCGGCGGTCCTCGCGCTCCTCGTCCTCGTCGTCACGCTCGACCTCACCGGCCACCACCTCTTCGTCGTGGCCGGCGCGTCCATGGAGCCGGCGATCGCGAACGGGACGCTCGTCGTCGTGCGGCCGACGGTCCCGGCCGCGCTGATCGTCGGCGACGTCGTCACGTACCAGCACAAGGGACGCACGCTCACGCACCGCATCGCCGCAATCGACGAATTCGGCGACGGGCGCGTCTTCACGACGAAGGGAGATGCGAACGAGGCCGCCGATCCCGAGCGCGTGTCGTTCGACGACCAGGTCGGCCTGCTCGTCGCGCAGGTCCCGCTCGCCGGCTACGTCCTCGGCCTCCTGCAGGCGTACGGGCGCGTCGCCTCGGTCGCGCTCGCGCTCGTCCTCGCGGCCTGGCTGGTCCGGGAGCGCCGGCCGCTCCCCTTTCCCGCGCACGCCTGACCTCGTCACCCATCCGCTCGCGGTCGCCCTCCTCCTTCCCCTCCTGACCGCGAGCACGCCCAGCGCGCCGCTGGCCTTCACCGCATCGAGCGCGAGCCCCGCCAACGTCCTCGGGACGATCCTCCTCGAGCCGCCGCCGTGGCTGGCGGCGAACGCGATGGGCGACGGCACGATCGACCTGCAGTGGGGAACGTCCCCGTCGGCCGCGTCGCGCGCGGTCGAGTACGTCGTCCTGCGGCGTCAGATCGGCGCGACGTCGTTCCTCGCGATCGCCCGCACGAGCGCGGTCTCCTACACCGACACGCCCACGGCCGGCACCTACCAATACGTCGTGCGGACGGCCATCTCGTCGTTCACGAGCGCCGACAGCCCGAGCGCGACCGCGACGCCCTGACTCCCTAAAATGCGTGGATGGGGCGGGAGGAGAAGTTCGGCAAGGAAGGTCTCACCTTCGACGACGTCCTGCTGATCCCGCAGAAGAGCGACGTCCTCCCCACGCAGGTCTCGACGAAGACCCTCCTCACGAAGGACATCCCGCTCGACCTCCCCATCCTCTCCGCCGCGATGGACACCGTCACCGAAGCGCCCATGGCGATCGCGCTCGGCCGACTCGGCGGGCTCGGCGTCCTCCACCGCAACCTCACCGTGGAAGCGCAGGTGGCCGAGGTGAAGAAGGCGAAGGACGCCGGTGTCCGCGTCGGCGCGGCCGTCGGGGTGAGCGGCGACGCCGACGAGCGCGTCCAGGCCCTCGTCGCGGCAGGCTGCGACCTGGTCGTCGTCGACACCGCGCACGGCCACTCGGCGAGCGTCATCCGCATGGTCGAGAAGATCAAGGCGCGCCACCGCGTGCAGGTCATGGCCGGCAACGTCGCGACCGCCGAGGGCGCCGAGGAGCTCATCAGCGCGGGCGCGGACGCGGTGAAGGTCGGCATGGGGCCGGGCGCGATCTGCACGACGCGGATCGTCGCGGGCGCGGGCATGCCGCAGATCACGGCGGTGTTCGACTGCGCCGAGGTCGCCGCGAAGCACGGCATCCCGATCTGCGCCGACGGCGGGATCCAGCACTCGGGGGACGTCGCCAAGGCCATCGGCGCCGGCGCGCACACGGTGATGCTCGGCGGGCTCCTCGCCGGCGTGGACGAGTCGCCCGGCGAGCTCGTCACGACGCCCGAGGGCCGCATGAAGACCTACCGCGGCATGGGATCGATGGGTGCCATGACCGCGCGCACCGAGAAGTCGCGGGTCCCCCCGGGAGGGACACGGGTCCCCCCGGGAGGGACAAAGGACCGCTACGGCCAGCAGGACGTCGGCGAGTTCAGCAAGCTCGTGCCGGAGGGCGTCGAGGGCCTGGTGCCGGCGCAGGGACCGCTCGCGCCGCTCGTGCATCAGCTCGTCGGCGGGCTGCGCGCGGGCATGGGCTACGTCGGCGCCGCGACGATCGAGGACCTGCGCACGAAGGCGCGGTTCATCCGCATCTCGGGCGCGGGCCTGCGCGAGTCGCACCCGCACAGCGTTCACATCACGACCGAACCGCCCAACTACAGGCTAGCGAGGCCGAGACCGTGAACCGCAGTTCACGGGTGAGAACGAGCGACGCCTGTACGCAGTACCGGATCCGCGCCTGATGTCGTTCGGCGTGGAGCGGGACCTCGCTCATCGCGGCATCGACACCGCGAGGACGAGGGGAGCCTCGTACGCCGACGTCCGCTTCGTACGCCGAACGGTCGAGGACGCGTTCGTGAAGAACGGGCACGTCGACAGCATCGATCGCACCGACACGTTCGGGTTCGGCGTGCGCGTCATCGCGGACGGCGCGTGGGGCTTCGCCGCGTCGGCGGTCCCGCGGGCCGAGGAGGTCGACCGCGTCGCTGCGCTCGCGGTCGAGATCGCGAAGGCGTCGGCCATCGCGAAGGCGCGCGACGTCGCGCTCGCGCCCGTCGCGCCGCAGCGAGGCACGTACCGCACGAAGGTCGAGGTCGATCCGTTCGCCGTGCCGTTCGAGGACCGCATCGGCCTCCTCGTCGCGGCCGAGGCCGCGATGCGCGCGGTGAAGGGACTGCGCACGACGCGCGCGAACTACGAGATCTGGCGCGAGGACAAGCTGTTCGTCTCGAGCGAGGGCGCGGACCTCGAGCAGACGCTCTTCGAGACGGGGTGCGGCATCTCGGCCGAAGCGGTCGGCGACGGCGAGCTGCAGATCCGCTCGTACCCGGCCGCGGGCGGGCGCACGCAGAACCAGGCGGGCTGGGAATTCGTGACGAAGTGGGACCTCGTCGCGCACGCGCCGCGGATCGCGGAGGAAGCCGTCGCGCTGCTGACCGCGAAGCCGTGCCCGCAGGACGTGCGCACGACCGTCGTCATCGGCGACGCGCAGCTCATGCTCCAGGTGCACGAGAGCTGCGGCCACCCGATCGAGCTCGACCGCGCGCTCGGCACGGAGGCCGCGTTCGCGGGGACGTCCTTCCTCACGACGGACCGCCTCGGATCGTTCCGCTACGGCAGCGAGAAGATCAGCATGCGCATCGACTCGACGACGCCGGGCGGGCTCGGCTCGTTCGGCTGGGACGACGAGGGCGTGCCCGCGAGCGAGGGCTGGGCGGTGAAGGACGGGATCTTCGTCGGCTACCTCATGAGCCGCGAGACCGCCGCGGCGCTCGGCAAGCCGTCGAACGGGACGATG
>DASWDY010000034.1:0-5152 GCA_036395035.1 Candidatus Limnocylindria bacterium | reverse complement strand
CTGCTGCGCCGCGGCGGCGGGACGAAGCGGCCCGCGCAGGCCGTGCGCATCGGTGGCCTCGTCGTCGACGCGCGCACACATCACGCGAGCGTGAACGGGACGGCGCTCGCGCTCACGCCGACGGAGTTCCGCCTCCTCGCGGCGCTCGCCGCTCGCTCGGGCGAGGTCGTCGACCGGCGCACGCTCCTCCGGGCGGCGTGGCCCGACGAACGCGATCCCGACCCGGAGTGGCTGAAGGCGCACCTGGCGCGGCTGCGCTCGAAGCTCGAGGCGGCCGGGGGCCCGGTGCCGGTGAACGTGCGCGGCGTGGGGTATCGCCTGGGCTGAACACGCGCAGCGATCCCACGCTCCCTTCACACGCCCTTCACAGCGGCGGCCCACGCTTGGGGCACCGAAAGGGAGGTGCGACATGGTCAGTGAGGTCAGGACGCCCAGCGGGCCCGCGACCGCGCCGATGGCTGCGACGAGGATGAAGGCGCTCGTCCAGGAGGGGACCGGCTCGGCCGACGTCCTGCACCTGCGAGAGATCGACGTGCCGCCCCTCACGGAGGGCCGCGTGCTGGTGCGGATGCGTGCGGCATCCGTCAACGCGCTCGACTGGCATTCGGTCCACGGCGGGCGGCTCATCAAGACGGTGGCGAAGCTGATGCGACAGCAGGAGATCCCCGTCCGCGGCGTGGATCTGTCCGGCGTCGTCGAGGCCGTCGGTCCGAACGTGACACGTTTCAAGCCCGGCGACGAGGTCTTCGGCGGCGCGCCCGCCGCGTTCGCCGAATACGTCAGCGCTCGCGAGGATCGGCTGCTGCCGAAGCCGCGCGGTCTGTCGTTCGAGCAGGCGGCGGCCATCGGCGTGGCCGGGCGCACGGCGCTGCAAGGCCTGCGTGACAAGGCGGAGATCAGGGCCGGCCAGCGCGTCCTCATCGACGGCGCCGGCGGCGGCGTCGGCACGTTCGCGGTCCAGATCGCGAAGGCGCTCGGCGCGTACGTGACCGCGGTGACGGGACCGAGGAACGTCGACGTCGTCAGCGCGCTCGGCGCGGACGAGGTCATCGACCGGACGAAGGGCGACTTCACGCGACGGCCGCAGCGCTACGACGCCGTCTACGACGTCGCGGCCACGCGCTCGCTCGGGGATCTCAGACGAGTTCTCGCCCCGGGCGGGATCCTCGTCGCCGCGGGCGCCGCGAAGGCCGGCGGGATCGCCATCTTCGCGCGCATCATCGGCGTGCTCGTGCGGTCGCGCGTGCTGCGCCAGCGGGTCCGGTTCTACATAGCGCAGGCGGGCATGGACGATCTCGTCTTCCTGACGGAGCTCATCGAAGCCGGCAAGCTGCGCCCGGTGATCGATCGGACGTATCCCCTGAGCGAAGGCGCTGAGGCGGTCCGCTATGTCGGGACCGGACAGGCTCGGGCCAAGGTCGTCATCACCGCCGGCTGAGGTCACGCCAGCGATATGAGCTGACGCGCTACGCCGCGGGCGGCTGCTCCTCGTCGCGGCGGCGCAGCGACGCGACCGCCGTCCGCAGGTCCTGGCCCGCGTCGTCGTGCATGACGAACAGCGGCGCCTCGGTGTCGAGCTGCATGAGCGCATCGACGAGCTTCATCCGCTCGAGGGGCGCGAGGTCGACGACCGTGAGCGATGGGTCGAGGTCGCGGAGGATGACCATCGCGCTCTGGCAGGCGTCCGCGACGTGCACGGTGTAGCCCTCGGCGCGCAGCGTCTCGACGTGCCGCAGGCGCGCGGTCGCATCGTCCGCGACGACGAGGATCGTCGGCCAGACCGGCCGGAACCGCCCGGCGCGCTCCGTCGCAAGCGGCGCCCCGAAGGATGTGGGCGTCGTACGGGTCAGCATCGGCGAGGGCCACATGTGCACGCGGGGTGCCACGTCTGACGGCCCTGCCTTGGACGCCCGCTCACACTGTCGTGGTGATCGACGACCCCGTCGCGCAGGCGCCGCCGCGGTCGCGCCGGGGCCGCATCGAGCTGGCGACGGCAGGCATGTTCGTGGTGCTCATCGCCGGCGCCGTCGGTGGGTTCCCGTTCCTGCGCGACCGCGTCGTCGAAGGCGCGCGCTCGGCGGTCGACCGCGTCTTCCCGGCGCAGTGGGCCGCCTATTACCTCGAGGTCGACGAGAGCGACCCCGTGGCGGCGACGGATCCCGAGGCCGCCGACGCGCGGCTCATGTTCGCGTCGGGCGCGCTCCCGGGGAAAGCAGCGCGCCTCCTCGAAGCGCCGCTCTACACCGGCACGTGGTCGCCGAACGGGGAGCGCTTCGTCGCGAGCTCGGGCACGCGCCTGTTCGCTGGCGACCGCGATGGCCAGGTCCGGCAGCTGACCGACCTCGGCGACCTGCAGCCGACCGGCCCCGCGGTCTGGAGCGGCGACAACGAGCTGCTCGTCGCGGTCACGCGCACGGGCCAGCAGCAGTGGCTGATGCGCCTCGACTCTCGCGGGGGGACGATCCTCGACCAGCGCGACCTGCCGCTCGAGCTCGCGCCGTACGCCACGTCGCCCGACGGGAAGTGGCTCCTCGCGGTCGATCACCGCCAGGACGTGGGGATCCTCTACGAGCTCGCGACGCAGCGCCGCATCACGGCGGGCGAGGGCGAGTCGTTCGCCGCCTGGCTCGGCGACGGTCGCGTCCTCGTGAGCGTGCTCGACGACGAGGGCGCGCACATCGTCGCGCGGCGGCCGGACGGCGCGGCCTCGGAGACGCTCCTCGACCTCGACGGCGTCCCGCTGCTGCCCGCGGTCGCGGGCGCGGGGCGCGTCGCGTTCGTGGAATCGCAGACGGGCGACGGCGAGGGGCCGCGCTCGATCTGGCTGATCGCGGTGGGGGAGACACCGGTGCGGGTGGCGAAGGACCTCGGCCGGGTGTACTTCCCGAAGCCGTCACGCGATGGGCGCTACGTCGCGTTCTCCGAGTACACCCCCGGCCAGCCGGTGACGGTGCGCACCGGCGTCATCGACGTGGCGACCAAGCGGATCGCCTACGCCTGCGACGCCGGCTGCGCCGTGCTGGACGTGCGCTAAGCGGCGGCGGGGAGCGGCTCGCGCTGGGCGACGGCGACCGTCTCGGCCGGGGCCATCAGCCAGGCGACCACCAGGGCGGCGAAGGACGCGATCGCGATCATCGAGGTCCCGTCGAGCTCTGGCATCTGTTCAGTCCTCCCTGTATTCCGTGTTCGGAGCCTATGTGCGTTGGGTTCGCCGGTTCAGTAGCGCGTGGGCGCCGTGCACCGTTTCGGATCGGTGACGGCGCCCACGCCGCACGTGGATCAGATCTGGTAAGCCGCCTCGCGGTGCTGGCTCGCGTCGAGGCCGAGGACCTCCTCGTGCTCCGGGACGCGGAGCCCGACGAAGAGGTCGATGACCTTGAGGATGACGAAGGTCATGACCGCTGAGTAGCCGATCGAGGCCGCGACCGCGATGAGCTGGATCCCGAGCTGCGAGGGGTTGCCGGCGATGAGGCCGTCCTTCGCGGCGCTGTTCACCGCCACCGTGGCGAAGATGCCCGTCGCGATGGCGCCCCAGGTCCCGCCGATGCCGTGGACCCCGAAGACGTCGAGCGCGTCGTCGACCTTGAGGCGCTTGGTGACCTGGATCGCGGCGTAGCAGAACGAGCCCGCGCCGAGCCCGATGAGGATCGACGCCGACACGTCGACGTAGCCGGACGCGGGGGTGATCGCGACGAGGCCGGCGACCGCGCCGGCCGCCGCGCCGAGCACGCTCGGCGCGCCCTTGTGGATCCACGAGACGGTCATCCACGTGAGCGCCGCCATGGCCGCGGCCGTGTTCGTCACGACGAAGGCGTTCGCCGCGAGCCCGCCCGAAGAGAGCGCGCTGCCGGCGTTGAAGCCGAACCAGCCGAACCAGAGGAGCGACGCGCCGAGGACCGTCATCGTGGCGTCGTGCGGCTCGATCGGCTCCCGGCCGAGGCCGACACGCCGGCCGAGGACGAGCGCGGCGACGAGCGCCGAGACGCCGCTCGTGATGTGCACGACGGTGCCGCCCGCGAAGTCGAGGGCGCCGAGCTGCGCGAGCCAGCCGCCGCCCCAGACCCAGTGCGCGACCGGGTCGTAGACGAGCGTCGCCCAGAGGAGCGAGAACACGACGAAGGCCTTGAAGCGCTTGCGCTCGGCGAAGGCACCGGTGATGAGCGCCGGCGTGATGACCGCGAACATCATCTGGAAGACCATGAAGGCGAGGTGCGGGACGGTCGCCCCGTACGGGCCAGGCTCCTGGCCGACACCCTTCAGCGCGATCCAGTCGAGGCCGCCGATGAGGCCGCCCTTGTCGGGACCGAACGCCAGCGAGTAGCCCCACAGCACCCACTGGACGCTGATCAGGCACAGGATGAAGAAGCTGTGCATGATCGTCGCGAGGACGTTCTTGCGACGGACGAGCCCGCCGTAAAAGAATCCGAGGGCGGGGGTCATCAGCATCACGAGCGCTGCGGAAGCCAGCAGCCAGGCGGTATCGCCCGAATCGATCTTGTCCACGTCCACCTCTCCTTCGCTGTTCCGGGAAGTGGCGTGAACGTACGGAAGCGATGCGCTTCCTTCAGCGCCGCATCGGTGAGATGACCGTCGCGCTTCGGGCGTCGCCATGGCACCGTTCCGCAACTGTTCCGCGACCTTCGGAGCGTTGTCCCGTATCCGCCGTGGCGTGAGCGTTGCTCCGCAGAGCGGCAGATCGACCAGGGAGGTGGCTGCGATGGATCGGAGCGTCATGCGCACGCACGGTCAGCGTGCGACCCTTGGGCTGCACTGGGCGAAGCGGCCGCTCCCGGAGCCGCCGCGCACGCGCCGCGTCTCGAAGTGGACGCGCCTGCCGCTCGACGGCATGCAGGACGAGCTCGAGACATGGCTGCGCGAGCAGAGCCTCAGCTACACGTACGACGGCGACTAGCGACGACGTAGGAGGGGAACACATCGTGAGCGTGTATCGCGCGGAGTACATCTGGATCGACGGCACCGAGCCCACGAAGAAGCTGCGCTCCAAGACCAAGATCGTCCCGAAGGGCGAGGAGCCGCCGATCTGGGCCTACGACGGATCGAGCACGAACCAGGCGACGGGCGACCGCTCGGACTGCGTGCTGCAGCCCGTGTTCGTCACGAACGACCCGATCCGCGGTGGCGACGACAAGCT
>DASWDY010000033.1:0-10471 GCA_036395035.1 Candidatus Limnocylindria bacterium | reverse complement strand
CGCCAGAGCGGGTTGCCCTTCGCATCCTGGGCCACCATGAGCCCGACGTACGGATGACGATCGCCATCCAGTCCGCCATCCGTGATCGCGTTCGCGGGACTCGGCATCGTCGCGAGCGCGAGGACGAGGGCGGCGATCAGCGTCGTGAGCCTTCGCACGTATGGGTTCCCTCCTGATGTGAATTGGATCGCTCCAGCTCCACATCCCATCCCCGACCGAGTGTATGGCGGCTCGGGCTCAGAGGCTCCCTGCGAACACGCGCTCGGCCGGGCCCCACAGCTCATAGCGCGCGCCCGTCCTGACCACGAGCGTCCCGCCCGGCAGACCGATCGACACCTCACGGTCGACCAGGCCCAAGCTCGCCGCAGCGGCCACCGCGGCGCATGCGCCGGTACCGCACGCGAGCGTCTCCCCTACTCCGCGCTCGTCGACGCGAAGGTCGATCGCGTCGCGCGTCCTGACGGCGGCGGCTTCGACGTTCGCATCACCGGCCGCCGCGCGCATCGCGCGAGCGAGCGCTGGGAGATCGATGCGCGCCGGGTCCTCGACGAACGCCACGACGTGCGGGTTCCCGACGGCGACGCGGACGCCGCGGCCGCGCTCGCTCTCGACCTCGCCGAGCACGCGCGGAGCGTCCAGCTCGATGCCGATGGCGTCGCCGTCGCGGCGCGCGCGGACTGTCCCGCCAGCGGTCACGAGCTCGCATGCGTCGCCGCCATGCCGGTCGACGAGGTAGCGGGCGACGCAGCGCGAGCCGTTGCCGCAGCTCTCCGCGGTCGAGCCGTCCGCGTTGTGGATGGCGAGCGGCCAGCGCCGCCCGGTCGGCCGGCCGACGACGAGGATCCCGTCCGCGCCGATGCCGAAGCGGCGATCGCAGAGCGCGCGGACCCGATCGGCGTCGAGCCCGCCGTCGAGCTCGCTCTCCTCCACGATCACGAAGTCGTTGCCGCATCCCTGCCATTTCTCGAATCTCATTCGTCGCAGGGGACCTCGTCCCCTTCCACCCCCAGGCAGATCGCTACCGGGTCCTCGCGCGTCGGGTCACACCACCGGACGTTCGGGTCCGTGCGGAACCACGTCATCTGCCGCTTCGAGTACGCCTTCGTGTCGCGCACCGTCAGTCGGATCGCGGTCTCGACGTCGATCTCGCCGCGCAGGTGGCGCGCCCAGTGCGGGTACCCATGGCCCGTCATGCTCGGCAGCGTGAGGTCGATCCCTCGCGCGAGCAAGCGCGCCGTCTCGTCGAGCACGCCGCGCGCGACCATGTCGCGGGCTCGCTCCTCGATGCGTCGCGCGACGAGCTCGCGGGGCGGGTCGAGCCCGATGCGCCTGGCGGGCACCGCGTCGGCCCGTCGCCAGAGCGCGCTGATGGACCCGGCGATCGTCGCCACCTCGAGATAGCGGATCACCCGGCGGACGTTGCGCGCGTCGACCGTCGCCGCCGCGTCGGGATCGATCTTCTCGAGGCGCCGATGCAACGATGGTCCCCCCTCGCGCTCCGCGTCGCGCTCGAGGGCCGCGCGTAGCGCGGGATCGCGCGGCAAGGCCGCGAGGTCGAGGCCGTCGAGGAGCGCGCGCACGTAGAGGCCGGTCCCGCCGACGACGACGGCCGTCCGCCGGCGCGCTGCCACGGCCGCGAGGACGGCGCGCGCCTCGCGCTGGTATCGCGAGACGTCGTACCGCTCCTCCGGATCCGCGACGTCGATCATGTGATGCGGCACGCGACGGCGCTCCTCTGCCGTCGCCTTCGCCGTCCCGATGTCCATCCCGCGGTACACCTGCCGCGAGTCGGCGGACACGATCTCCGCCGCACGCCGCTCCGCCAGTCGCATCGCGACGGCGGTCTTGCCCGACGCGGTCGGCCCGACGATCGCGACGACCGTCAGCTCGCGACCTCCACACGCCGCAGCGCGTCGCGCGCGGTCGCCAGGGTCGCCGGATCGGGATCGCGCTCTCCGTAGCGGAGCGCCTCGAACGCACGAACGAGCGGGCCGGCCTCGCGCCACCGCGTCGCGCTCGCGGCGAGGCGCGCCTCATGCTCGGCCGGCGTCTCCGCGGGGGCGCGCCAGCCCGGGCCGTCGCGCTCCGCGATCTCGAGGAGGCGCCAGTAGAGGCGCCGCAGCGCGCCCGCGGGGGTGCCATCGTCCCGTGGCGCGCGGCGCGGGACCGCGCCGCGGGGAAAGAGCCCGCGGAGCGTCGCGCGGAAGCCGATGCCGTCGACGGTCTCGCGCTCGAGCGTCACACCCTCCGTGAGGCGTGCGCGCCGCTCCTGCACCAGACGAGCGATGAGGAGGAGCGCGACGATCACGACGACCGCCGCGACGATCAGCTCGAGCGTGCCGTACACGTACGGTTGTATCTGGCGCATGCGCTCCGTGTCGTCCTGGGGGGTGAAGGGCTGGACCGGTTCGGTCTGCTCCTCGGGCGTTCGTCTGATGAAGCGTTCGCGGATCCACACCACGACGTTGACGAGGTAGGCCGCGAGGTACCCGAGCGGCAGCAGGATCACGAAGAGGACGTCCGAGACGAGCGGGCCGAGGATGCGGCCGGTCGCCGCCACGAGCGCCTCCAGGGACGGCAGCGCGAGCGCGAGCGCGAACGCGAGGATGCCGAGCGCGAACGCGGTACCGGTCGCCGACCCGCCGGTCTGCCGTCCGCGTACCTGTGCCGTCGACAGCGCGAGCTCCTCCTGCGATCGTGCGAGCGACAGCGCGACCGCGCCGCTGCACGCGACCGCGAGCCCGAGGACCGTGAACGCGTCGCGGTCGACCGGCCCCTGGAACAGCGACGCCACGACGACCGCCGCGAGCGCGAAGAGCGCGTCGTTCCGTACCTCGCGCCAGCGCTGCAGGCCGCGAGCGACGCCGAGCGCTCGCCACAGGTGCACCTCGCCGAGGATCCCGAAGCCGATCAGCCGAGCGATCGTCGCGACCCCGTCAGGCGAGCGTGCCGGCTGCGCCATCCCCCACGCCACCCATGCCAGCAGGACGACCGCGACGAGGCCGACGCTCTGCCGCGTCGTCCCGCGCTCGCGCAGGAGCGCGGCGAGGACGAGCGTGATCCCGAAGAGGGCGAGCGTGGTCGCGATCATCGGGATCGGGTCGCGACCGAGCACGATCGCGTGCAGGATCCCCGCGAGCGCCGCGAGCGCGACCGCCTCGCTCAGCGCGCGCGACGTGACGATGAGGATGGCCGTGCGCCTGTCAGACCGCACGGGGCAGTCCCTCGGCGGTCGTGATGGCCGGATCGAGGACGACGAGCGTGACATCAGCGGCGTGCAGGTGGCTCGTGACGCGGCGCTCGGGCGCGTCCTTCGCGATCGCGAGGACACGGTGTCCCGACCGGCGCAGCACGACGAGCGCCGCGGCGAGGCGCGGACGGAGGTTCGGCGTGACGGCGATGAGCGTCGCGCCCGAAGGCATGCGGCCGCGCTCCTTCAGGAAGACCGTCTCCGGCGCGGCGCCCGCGTACGGGCCCAGCCGAGCGAGGATGTCGAGGCAGCGTGTGAGAGCGCGCGGACCGCGCGAGAGCGCCGACCGCGGCCGCTCGTGGGTCAGGTTGTCGAGTCCGTTCGTGATGAGCCCGACCTGGCGGCCGGCCTCGGCGGCGAGGCGGACGAGCTCCGCCGACGCGGCGATGACGAGCTCGGCGCCGTCCGGGTCGACCTGCACCCAGTACTGGTCGTACGACGCGACGTTCACGAGGAAGACCGCGTCGAGGCTCGTCGCGGGCTCGTACACCTTCGTGTGCAGCGCGCCCAGGCGCGCGGTCGTCTTCCAGTGGATCTCCTTGACCGGATCGCCGCCGCGGTACTCCCGGACGCCCCGGAAGCGGAGCGGGTCGGGCACGAGCCCGCGTCGCGTGGCGGTCTCGGCGACGGGTCGCAGCGACGCGAGATGGCGGTCGCGCACGCCGACGGGGGCGGGGTGCGCGACGATCTCGAGCGCGACCGCGACGCGCCGCTCCTCCTGCATGAAGCCGAGCCAGTCACCGGCCCGCACCCGCATCGGACCCACGACGTAGGCGCCACGCCGTGCGACCTCGAGCGGGAACCGGAGGGTGACGCGCTCGCGCGCGCGCGGCGCGAAGCTCGCGCTGACGGACGTCGCGGGCATGCCATGCGGCAGGCGAGGCGGCGCGATCCCGTCGGGCAGCTCCACGCTCAGGTCCATCCAGGGGATGGGCAGCGGCTTGCGGTTCGTGACGCGGACCGTGAGCGTCGCCGTCTCGCCCGCGACCAGCCGGCGCGGCTCGAGCGTCGCCTCGACCTCGAGCGCGACGAGAGCGAGCCGCCCCGTGACCTCGACGATCCCCCACGCGACCAGTCCCGCGGCCGCGATGACGATGATCGCGGGCGATCGCGTGAAGAGCGCGAGGGCGAGGACGACGAGGACCTCGACCCATGGGAACTCGCCGAAGCGAGCGCGCCAGACGGTGAGCACGCGGGGTCAGCTCGCCGCGGCCTGCTCCGCCGGCACCGGGACGCGCGTGAGGATCTCGCCGACGATCTGGTCGGCGGTCCGGCCGCGCATCTGCGCGTTCGCGTCGAGGAAGAGCCGGTGGCGGAGCACGGCGGGCGCCTGCGACTTCACGTCGTCCGGGAGCGCGAACTCGCGGCCGCGCATCGCCGCGTGCGCCTGCGTCGCGCGGAACAGGGCGAGCGCGGCGCGCGGGCTCGCGCCGAGCTCGACGCCCTCGGCGCCCCGGGTCGCGCGGACGACCTCGACGATGTACCGCCGCACCGCGTCGCCGACGCGGACCGACCGGACCGCCTCGCGCAGCTCGGCGACGCGCTCGCGGTCGAAGAGCGGCGCGAGCGTGTCCGTCGAGATCTGCTGCGGGCCGTGGACGCGCAGGATGCGGTCCTCCTCGTCGCCCGAGGGGTACCCGAGGTCGAGCATCAGGAGGAACCGGTCGAGCTGCGCCTCGGGCAGCGGGAACGTCCCCTCGAGCTCGATCGGGTTCTGCGTCGCGATGACGAAGAAGGGGTCCGGGAGCGGGTGCGTCACCTCGTCGACCGTGACCTGGCCTTCCTGCATCGACTCGAGGAGCGCCGACTGCGCGCGCGGCGTCGCGCGGTTGATCTCGTCGACGAGGAGCACGTTCGCCATGACCGGCCCGGGGCGGTACTCGAAACGCGACGTCCGCTGATCGAAGATGGAGACGCCGGTGACGTCCGACGGCACGAGGTCGGGCGTGCATTGGATGCGGTGGAAGTCGAGGTCGAGCGACCGGGCGACGGCGCGCGCGAGCGTCGTCTTCCCGACGCCGGGCACGTCGTCGAGGAGGACGTGGCCGTTCACGAGGAGGGCCGCGAGGAGCTGCTCCGCGACGTGATCCTTGCCCACCACGACCTGTCCGACCTGCGCGACGAGACGCTCGGCGGCGTCCCGGACGCTGCCGGCCGTCACAGCGGCGCGGCCGAGCGCGGCGATCGGGTCGCGCGCAGCGAGGCCGCGCACGCGATGCCGAGGCCGAGCGCGAGGATCGCGGCGACCGCGTGCAGCCCGAGGGACGTCGTGTCGTCGACCGCGAGCGCGAAGGGGCTGAAGGCGCGCTCGACGAACGTGATGAGCGCCACGACGAGGAGGAGCCGCACGGCGAACCGGCCCTGATGGACCGCACGCGCCGCGACGATGAGGACGACGAGCGCGAAGACGTACACGAGCCACTCCGGGGATCCGAGATCGACGGTCGCGCCGGGGACGATGCCGCGGATGACGGCATCGCCGATGAGACTGACGGCGAGCAGCAGCGAGAGCAGCCCGATGAGGCCGAAGCCCCACCCCGGGCGCGCGGGCGTGTCGAGGGGCAGCTCCGGCTTCGGTGCCTTCTGCCTCTTCGACTTCCGCGCCGCGACCCCCATCACCGGGCCGGCGACGGGGACGTCGGCCGGCGCGACGCCCGCCGTGGCCGCGAGCGGCGACGGGCTCGACGGCAGCGCGAGGAACGCGAGATCCGACTGCCCGACGGAGTGGCCGAGGCGCCACAGCCGCAGCGTGCTGACGAGGATGACCCCCTCGACGATCGCGGCGAGCATGTGCAGCGCGATCGAGGCGATCGGCTTCTCGCCGAACGCGACGGCGGTCACGGGGCGCTCGACCATGAAGAACGCCGCGAGCCCGATGCGCAGCGCGAGCATCCGCTCGTTGCCCCGCGCGATGAACAGCGCCACGAGCAGGTTCGCTAGACCGAAGGCCCACGACTCGATGGAGGCGATGCCGATGCCGTTCGCGCTGTCGAGGAAGCCGGCGAGGACGAACAGGAGCGACGCGACGCCGATGAGCAGGACCGCAGGGCGCAGCGCGACGGCCAACTAGCGCGCCCTTCCCACGGGATCGGAATGGTACGCACTCGGCGGGGGGCTCTGCCCCCCGCCATCCCCCCGCCTGGCCTCCAATGCAGCGATCGATCCCTCGGGTACACGCACGCCACCCAGCGGCGCGCCGTGCGCACCGCGCCCGTGGTAGTCGCTGCCTCCGGTCGGGACGAGGTCGTATCGCGCCGCGAGCGCGAGGTAGCGCATCGCCGCTTCGGGCGTGTGCGAGCCGTAGTAGCACTCGACGCCCGCCAGGCCGGCGTCGACGAGCTGCGGCATGAGCTCGTCGAGATCGATGACGGTGCCCGGATGCGCGAGCGACGGCACGCCGCCATGCGCGCGGACGAGGCGCACCGCCTCGAGCGGCGTGAGCCCGACGCGCGTCACATACGCCGGTGACGACTTGTTGATGAGCGTCGCGAAGGCCTGGTCGTACGTCGTCACGTGCCCTGCCTCGAAGAGCGCCTGCGCGAGATGCGGCCGCCCGAGGGCGCCCCCTTGGGCGATCTCCATCACCCGCTCGAGCCGGACCGGATGGCCGAGCGCGTTCAGCTTCTCGACCATGAGCTCGATCCGCCGGCCGCGGTTCTCGCGCAGCCAGCGGAGGCGGTCCTCGAGGGCCGCGTCGTTCGGGTCGAGGAAGTACCCGAGCACGTGCACGTCGCCCCACTCGGACTCCGTGTTGAGCTCGGTGGACGGGATCACCCGCACGCCGAGTCGCTCCCCCTCCGCGACGGCCTCGGCCGCGCCGGCGAGCGTGTCGTGGTCGGAGAGCGCCTGGATGCGGACGCCGCGCGCCGCCGCGCGCCGCACGACCTCGGCCGGCGCGAACGCGCCGTCGGAGCGCAGTGAGTGCGTGTGCAGGTCGATGCTGTAGCCGAGCGGCTCCGTCACGGATGCGTACGGTCGATCCGCTCGATCGAGCGCGCCGTGCCGGTGCGCTCGTCGACGTTGATGAGGACGCTGTTGAACACCGAGGGCCCGTCGGCGATCTCGAAGCGCTTCGGGATCATGGTCCGGAAGCGGTCGAGGATGATCTCGGTCCGGACGCCGAGGACCGAATCGCGGGGGCCGACCATCCCCGTGTCCGCGACGAACGCGGTGCCGCCCGGCAGCACGCGCGCGTCCGCGGTCGGGACGTGCGTGTGGCTCCCCACGACGGCGGAGAAGCGCCCGTCGAGGTGCCACCCCATCGCGACCTTCTCGCTCGTCGCCTCGGCGTGCCAGTCGAGGATCCGCACCGCCGGTGCCCGATCGCCGAGCTCCTCGAGCAGCGCGTCGAGCGCGCGGAACGGATCGTCGTATGCCGCCATGAACACGCGGCCGATCGCGTTCACGACGAGGACGCCCTTCGCGACCGTCCAGCCCTTCCCCGGATTCCCCGGTGGGAGGTTGAGGGGACGGATGCAGTCCTCGAGCTGGTCGATCTCCGCGAGGAACGCGCGCTGGTCCCACACATGGTTGCCGTTCGTCAGGACGTCGGCGCCGGCCGCACGGAGCTCCTGGGCGACCGCGGCGGTCAGTCCCGCGCCGCCCGCGGCGTTCTCGCCGTTGACGACGGCGAGGTCGACGCGGAGCTCCTCCCGCAGGGCGGGCAGGAGCGCCTGGACCGCTTCGCGGCCGGGTCGACCGACGACGTCGCCGACGAACAGGATCCGCACGGGCTACTTCGCGTATTCGACGGCGCGCGTCTCCCGGATGACCGTGATCTTGATCTGGCCCGGGTACTGGAGCGTGTCCTGGATCTTCTGCGAGATGTCGCGGGCGAGACGCGTGGCGGTGAGGTCGTCGATCTCCTCGGGCTTCACGATGACGCGCACCTCGCGGCCGGCCTGGATGGCGTAGGACTTCTCGACGCCCGTGAACCCGTTCGCGATCGACTCGAGCTCTTGGAGCCGCTGGATGTAGTTGGAGACGATCTCGCTGCGCGCACCGGGCCGCGCGGCGCTGATCGCGTCCGCGGCGGAGATGAGCGTCCCGACCATCGTCACCGGCTCGACGTCGCCGTGATGTCCCACGACGCCGTCGATGACGGCCTGCGAGAAGCCGTACCGCTTGAGGAGCTCGCCCCCGATCACCGTGTGCGGGCCCTCGACCTCGTGGTCGATGGCCTTCCCGATGTCGTGGAGGAGCCCGGCGCGCTTCATGGTCTGCTGGTCGTACCCGGTCTCCGCGGCGAGCATGCCCGCCACGTGCGCGACCTCGATGGAGTGCTTCAGGACGTTCTGGCCGTACGACGTGCGGAACGCGAGCCGCCCGAGGAGCTTCACGAGGTCCGGGTGCAGCCCGCCGAGGCCCACCTCGTACACGGCCGTCTCCCCCGCCTCGCGGACGCTCTGATCGATCTCCGTGCGGGCCTTCGCGACCGCTTCCTCGATGCGGGCCGGGTGGATGCGGCCGTCGATGAGCAGACGCTCGAGGGCGCGCTTCGCGACCTCGCGTCGGATCGGATCGAATCCGGAGAGGACGACCGTCTCGGGCGTGTCGTCGATGATCACGTCCACGCCGGTGAGCTGCTCGAGGGTGCGGATGTTGCGACCTTCGCGGCCGATGATGCGGCCCTTCATGTCGTCGCTCGGGATGCCGACGCTCGTGACGGTGTGCTCCGCGGTGTGATCCGCGGCATACCGCTGGAGGGCCATGGTGATGATGTCGCGCGCACGGTCGTCGGCGCGCTCGCGGAACTCCTGCTCGATCTCGTGGGCGCGGCGGTTGGCCGCGTCGCGGACCTCCTGCTCGATCTGTTCGAGCAGGACGCGCTTGGCCTCGTCCTGCGTCAGCCCCGCCACGCGCGCGAGCTCGGCCTTCTGCTCGTCCTGCAGGCGGGCGATCTCGGCCCGTTCGGTCTCGAGCTCCTTCTCCTTGTCGGTGAGGCGGCGGTCGCGCGCGTCCACCTGCTCGATCTTCGTGTCGAGCTGCTCGTCCTTCTTGTCCAGGCGCGTCTCGTAGCGCTGGAGCTCGGACCGCCGTTCGCGGTCCTCGGCCTCACGCTGTTTCGCGATGCGGAGGGCCTCGTCCTTCGCCTCGAGGATGATCTCTTTCTGCTTCGCGCGCGCCTCGGCGACGAGCCGGTCCGCTGTGGCGCGGGCGGTCGTCTCACCCGAGAGAGCGAACGCGAAGCGGAGGACCAGCGCGAGCACGAAGCCGACGAGACCCGCGGCGAGGGCCACCAGGCCCACGACGAGGATGTCGGGCATGGCAAAGATCCCTTTCTCGATCGCCGCACCTATTCCGACCCTCGGTCGGGGGAACCCCTCCCTCGGGCCCGGGTGCTCGACCTCGTCGCTGCGGCGCCTCGGTCTGCGCGCCCGGGGGACGTCTGCGCGGATAACGGCCACAGGGACGGCGTGCCCCAGTGACCGGACAGATCACAGTTTCAGCGGGAGCAGGATAGCACCGGTCAGCGTCGCTGTACGACAGCCGTACAGCGGGAGCACGTCGTACCCTCGAGATCGATGGCAACGCGTCCAGAGGAGCGCCGCCTCGAGGAGCCGCTGCTCACGGAGCTCGTCAGCGAGCTCCACGGGTGGACGAGCGACGGAACGCGGATCGAGAAGACCTTTGTCCGGAGCGGCTGGAAGAGCGCGATCGCGCTCGTGAACGCGATCGCCGAGGCGGCGACCGCGGCCGACCACCATCCCGACATCCACGTCGAGGGCTACAAGAAGGTCCGCGTCGTCCTGACGACGCACGTCAGCAAGGGCATCAGCCGCTCGGACGTCGACCTCGCGCGCACGATCGACCGCCTCGCCGGGACGGGGTCCGCACGGACATAGCCGCGCTCTTCCCGCGGGGGACGCGGCTCCTCCTGCTGAACGGCTACCTCGCGACCGTGCCGATGGGCTTCCTCATGGTCGTCGTGCCCCTCTATCTGGCCCGGGTCGGGCTCGACCCCGCATTCATCGGTCTGCTCTTCACGATCTCGGGGTTCGTGACGTCATCGCTCGTCGCGTTCAGCGGGATCCTCGCAGACCGGTTCGGGCGCCGCCGCTTCCTCGTCGCGGGGACGGCGCTGCCGATCGCCAGTTACGCGATCTTCGCGATGACCACCGATCGATCGTGGCTGATCGTCGCGGCAGCGCTCGGTGGCGTCGGCCTCGCGAACGGCGCCGCGGGCGCGATGACCGTGGCGAGCTTCGACGCGCTCCTGGC
>DASWDY010000032.1:0-4371 GCA_036395035.1 Candidatus Limnocylindria bacterium | reverse complement strand
AGCGCGGGCTCGCCGCGGAGACGCGCGAAGCCGGGCTTGATCTTCCCGTAGATCAGCGCGACGCGCTGGTCGTAGTCGACGAACGCGCTCTTCATCGCGTTGATCTGCAGGCGTTCCACGTCGGCGAGGGTGAGGCCGAACGTCGCCGAGAGCCGGCGCAGCTCCTCGGAGAGCGTGATGTCCGACATGAGCCGGTTGTCCGTGCTCACGGTCACGCGGAAGTGCTCGGCGAGGAAGTGGCGGATCGGATGGTCCGACAGCGTCGCCACCGCGCCGGTGTCGACGTTGCTCGTCGGGCACAGCTCGAGGGGGATGCGCTTGTCCTTCACGTACTGCGCGAGCGGGCCGAGCTTCACGACCTTCCCGTCGGCGATGGCCATGTCCTCGACCAACCGGACGCCGTGGCCGATGCGATGTGCGCCGCAGTACTGCAGGGCCTGCCAGATCGACGGCGGGCCGAACGCCTCGCCCGCGTGGATCGTGATCGAGAAGTTCTCACGGCGGCAGTAGTAGAAGGCCTCGATGTGCGCCTTCGGCGGATGGCCTTCCTCCTCTCCGGCGATATCGAAGCCGACGACCCCGCGCTCGCGGAACGCGACGGCGAGTTCGGCCATCTCGAGCGAGTCCGTGCGGTCGCGCATCGCCGCGATGATCTGCCGCAGCGTGATCCCGTATCGCCTCTCCGCACGCTCGAACCCGCGCGCGACCGCATCGACGACCTGCTCGAGGTTGAGGCCGCGCTGGATGTGGAACACCGGCGCGTAGCGGATCTCCGCGTACACGACGCCGTCGCGCGCGAGGTCCTCGCCGCATTCGAACGCGACGCGCTCGATCCCGTCCGCGGTCTGCATGACCGCGATCGTGTGCGCGAAGCCGCGTAGGTACAGCGGCAGGGACCCGCTCGCGGCGCTCTCGTGGAACCAACGCGCAAGCGCCGCCGCGTCCGTCGTCGGCAGTCCCGCGTACCCGAGGTCGTGTGCGAGCTCGACGATCGTCGCCGGCCGCAGGCCGCCGTCGAGGTGGTCGTGCAGCATCACCTTCGGCGCCGCGCGCAGCGTCTCGAGCGGAACCGTCACTTCAGGTAGATCCTATGACCGCCGAGCTCGCAAGAGGCCGTCGACTTGTGGAGCTATCCGCCTGTCACGCCACGCAGCGCTGTCGGCCGCGCGTCGCGGTATCACCGACGCTGACATCGGTCGAGCTCGCGATGAGGGCGTGAAGTTCATCCAGAGGGACGGTGCAAGGATCCACCTGCTGGAGACCGAGCCGGGGAGATACTTCTACGTCGTGGAGAACGCCGAACAGGAGTTGATCGTCACCGTGTCGGACCGGAGGGTCCGCCGCCACGAGATCGAGCGCCTGACCGAACGCTTCGGATGGGAGCGCATGTGAGAACGACGTCGCTTCCGGGTCGACAAGAGATCCTCGCCGAACGGCGGCGGTTGCGGCGTAAGTACAAGACGCTCTACGACGATCTGGCGAACATCCTCTTCAGGTACGACCCGATCCACATTGCGTCCCGCCGTGATGAGTACGAGCCGGAGGTCGGTCGGATCCTCGCGGGAGCGAAGGATGTCCGCTCCGTTGCCGAGCTCATGGACGTGATCCATTCCGTATTCGTTGGGATGTTCGATCGTTCGACCGCGGGAGACCGCGCACGATATGAGCCGATCGCCCGAGAGCTCTGGGCCCTGATCCGCTCTACCGCCTCACAGCAGTAGCGGATCCGGTCACGACCGGCGGCCGCCCACCGCCACGTCCGCGGGCGTCGCGGCCGATGCCGTGCGCTCGCCGAGCAGGAACCAGGTGCGCATCAGGCCCTTTCCCTTGACGTCGATGAAGCCACGCGCCTCGTAGTCGAATCCATCGCCGAGCAGGTCGTAGGTCGCGTCGCTCAGGTGGATACGCCCGGGGACACCGTGCGACTCCATCCGGCTCGCCGTGTTGACGGGATCGCCCCAGATGTCGAACTCGAACTTGCGCCGGCCGATGACGCCGCCGACGCAGGGCCCGCTGTTCATGCCGATGCGGACGTCGATCCGATGCTCCCCACGCGCGCGCAGCTCGTCGAGGGACGCGCACATGTCGAGCGCCAGCCGCGCCACCGCTTGCGCGTGATCCGGACGCGCACGCGGCACTCCCGCTACGCACATGTAGTTGTCGCCGATGGTCCGGATCTTCTCGACGCCGTGGCGTTCCGCGAGGAGATCGAACCGCGAGAACACCTCGTTGAGGAGCGCGACGAGCTCCTTCGCGTCGAGCCGTTCGGCGAGCTTGGTCGAGCCCACGATGTCCGCGAACAGCACGGTGGCCTCGTCGTAGGCATCGGCGATCGGATCTTCGCCCGCCTTGAGGCGAGGCACGATCTCCTTCGGCAGCACGTTCAGGAGCAGGGCCTCGGAGCGCTCCTGCTCCCGCGCGAGCGCGGCCATGGCGCGGTCGCGCTGCACCAGGAACATGGCGATCGTCGCGAACGCGATCGCCGCCATCGCGACGATGTTCGCGGCGAAGAACCCGAGCACGATCGGCTGCGGCAGCTTGTTCGGATGCGCGATCGCGGGGTCGAGGACGGCGGCTGCCGTTATCTCGATCGCGAACACCCCGAGCCAGAACGCCGCGGCGCGGGTGCCCGCGAGCACCAGCGACCCGAACACCGCCATGACGGACCACATGACGACGGCGCCGGACGCGGCGAATCCGCCGAGAATGAGCTGAAGGACGAAGGGGAGCGGGATGATGAGCGCGATCAGGGTGTCGCGCAGCACGGTGTCGCTGCGATGCCACCGGTACGCGACGAGGCTGAGCAGGACGGCGGTCCCGAATCCGAGCGGCGGGATCGCCGCGAGCGTCTCGCCGTACGCGAGGTAGAGCGCGCCCCAGGCGATCCCGGCGGCCATGACGAGGAACGCGAACGCGCGGAGGAGTCCGCGCTGCTCGCCGGTGATCACGCCGGCACCGCCGTCGCGGGGTCCGCGCCGGGCTCGATCCGCCATCCGGAGCGCGACGGTACGCCGAACACGATGTCGTCCGGCCGCACGGGCACCCGGTCCAGCGCCTTCCCCGTCGCGGCGCGGATCGCCGCGACGATCGCGGGCGTGCTCGAGATCGTCGGCGGCTCACCGATCCCCTTCGCGCCGTACGGCGCGTCGGGGTGCGGATGCTCGATGACGTCGCACACGACCGGCGGCATGTCGAGGATCGTCGGCAGGAGGTAGTCGGTGAAGGACGCGTTGCGCACGTGCCCGTCCTTCAGCTGGATCTCCTCCATCACGGCGAGGCCGAGCCCCTGCGCGATCCCGCCCTCGAGCTGGCCGATCACCGCGACCGGATCGATCGCCTTGCCGACGTCCTGCGCGGTCGCGATCTGCACCACGCGGACGAGCCCGGTGCCGAGGTCGACGTCGACCGTCGCGCGGTGCGCCGCGAAGAGGAACGCGACGTGCCCCTGGTTCTGCGTCGTGTCGTCGCGCGGCTCCGTCGGGCGGTGCCGGTAGGTGACGGTGCGGTCGATCGGCTCGTCGAGGAGCGCCGCGAGGCCCACGTCCTCGCGCCGCACGCCACGCGCGCTCGCGCGGCCGTCGAGCTCCGCCACGACCTCGCGGCACACGGCCTGGACCGCGCCGCCGGTCATCCATGTCTGGCGCGAGGCCGAGCTCGATCCGGCGGATCCGATGCTCGTATCGGGCGTGTCGAGCTCGACGCGCTCGAGGCCGAGCTCGGTCCGCGCGATCTGGAGCATCACGCCGACGATGCCCTGACCGACCTCCGCGGAGGCGGTGTGAACGCGCGCGATGGGGCCGCGCGCGTCCTTCATGAGGCGGACGCGGGCGGTGCACGGGTCGTCGAAGCCGTGCGAATAGCAGACGTTCTTGAAGCCGACCGCGTAGCCGGTCGCGCGCACGACGCCCTCGCCGTGCGTGAGGTTGCCGGTGCCGCCGGGCAGCAGGAGCGGATCCGTCGGGATCGCTTCGCGCGGCGCGGGGAGGTCCGCGCAGCGCCGCACGATCTCGGCGATCGGAGCGGATCCGATCATCGGCTGGCCCGTGGCGATCGCGTCGCCCTCGCGCAGGCCGTTGCGCACGCGGATCTCGACCGGATCGAGCCCGCACGCCTCGGCGAGGCGGTCCATCTGCGCCTCGTACGCGAAGCACGTCTGCACCGCGCCGAATCCACGCATCGCGCCCGTCGGCGGGTTCGTCGTGTACACCGCGACGCCGTGAATGAGGGCGTTCGGCACGCGGTACGGACCCGCGGCAAAGCACGACGCGTTCGCGATCACCGCCGAGCTCGACGACGCGTACGCGCCGCCGTCGAGGACGAGCGAGGCGCGGACGTACACGAGACGACCGTCCTTCGTCGCGCCGTGCTCGA
>DASWDY010000031.1:0-15694 GCA_036395035.1 Candidatus Limnocylindria bacterium | reverse complement strand
CCGCGGGCGTGAAGACGATCCAGTCGAACCCGCGGCGCATCAAAGAGGTCAACAAGGAGATCGAGTCGCTCGGCTGCCGCATCGTCGCGCAGTACGCGACGCTCGGCCGCTACGACTTCGTGAACATCGTCGAGGCGAAGGACAACGAGACCATCGCGCGCGTCTCCGCGAACCTCGGCGCGCGCGGGACCGTGCACATCGAGACGCTCCCGGCGCTGCCGGTCGAGACGTTCATCCGCGCCGTGGCCCGCAAGGGACGCTAGTGCCGCCGCGCGTCGCTCCTCCCGCGTACCCCGACATCGTCAAGACGGACGAGGACCGAGAGCGCTTCGACCGCCTCTATGACGATCTCGTCCGCGTCACCGGGCTAGAGCCCCCTGACGCGCTGCTCCACGCGGCGACGCAGTTCCAGCTCGGCTTCGACGTCCGCGCGCCGCTCGAGAAGCGCAAGCGCCGCAAGAAGGTCTACGGGGTCAGCGGCCAGACCCCGCCCGACGTGCCTGAGCCCGATCGTCCGCCGAGCCTCGACCCACCGGGCTAGCGCACCCGAGCCAGGGCGATGCCGCGCCGCCTGACGAACGTCCTGCTCCTTGCCGCGGTCATCGTCCTCGTCGCCACGGGCCTCATCGCGTGGGCGCTCCCCGAGACGACGGCGACGCCGCTCTACGACCTCCACCGCATCACCGGCGCCGCGCTCCTCCTCGCGCTGCCCTGGAAGGAGCTGATCGCGCGGACCTCGATCGCGCGGCGCCTCCGCCGCCGGATCGTGGGATCGGCGCTGCCGGGGGTGCTGGCCGGGGTCGCGCTCGCGCTCACCGTGGGCCTGGGCGCGGCGTGGACGGTCGGCCTCGTGTCCTTCGACCGGCCGATCCCCTACTCGGCGATGAACCTCCACGTGTTCGCGGGGCTCGCGCTCGTTCCGCTCACCGCGTGGCATCTCGCCCGCCGGTGGGAGCGCCCGCGTGCCCGCGACCTGCTCAGCCGTCGCGCGGCGATCCGCCTGCTCGGGCTCGGCGCGCTCGCGGTCGCGATCGGCGCGGTCGCGGAGCGGATCCCCGCCGGCCGGCGCGTCACGGGATCGAAGCACGCGGGCTCGTTCACGGGCAACGACTTCCCGGTCACGATCTGGTCGTTCGACAGCGTCCCGCTGGCCGACCCGGCGTCATGGCGCATCGACCTGCGCGGCGTCCGCGACGCCGCGCCGCTCGTGCTCGCCGACATCGCGGCGCGGCCGCAGCGCGAGCTCGACGCGATCATCGACTGCACCGGCGGCTGGTGGAGCGAGCAGCGCTGGCGCGGCGCCGCCCTCATCGACGTCCTCAGCGCGCGCGGCTACGACGGCAGCGCCCGCTCGGTCACCGTCACGTCGGTGGCGGGCCATGCATGGACGTTCGGGATCGACGACCTCAGGGACGCGCTCCTCGCGACGCACGTGGGTGGCGAGCCGCTCAGCGCCGGGCACGGAGCACCGGTGCGCCTCGTCGTTCCGGGGCGGCGGGGCGTCCAGTGGATCAAGTGGGTCGGCCGCGTCGAGGTGAACGCCTAGCGACGCGCGGCTAGCGGTTGAGGCCCGCCACCTTGCGCCAGCTGCGCTCGATCTCCCGCGGACGCCCATCGGACCGCACGTAGCCGGGCACGGGAGGCGGCGGCTGCCTCGGCGGCAGCGGCTCGCCGATGCGGCTCCTCAGATCCTCGACGTCGAGCATCTCCATCGGACGGTCGTCGTGCTTGCGTCCGAACGCGCGCAGAAGTCCCACTGCGTACGACTGTGTCGGGCGGGTCCCGCCGGCGCAATGATCCGGAAGGCCCCTCCCCTGGTACGGCCGTACCGTCCCGGCCTCACTCGGTCGGATATGCCCCCACGAGCGCACCGGCCGCCCGCGCGCGGGCCTCCGCCTCCGTCCATGGCAGGCGAGCGACCCGCTGGAGGAGGTCCGCGACGTCGCCGGCCGTCACGAGATCCCCGGATGCGACGAGGGCCGCGACGCGCGCCGACGGATCCGATCGGAGCGCCCGACGATACTGGTCCGCGTCGTCGGGCGCGCTCCCCGCGAGCTCGAGACCGTCGGACAGACGCACCGCGGCGACGTCGTACGGGGTCATCCTGGCGGCGGTCGCGCCGCGTCCGCCGACGTACACGACCTCGCTGCCGACGAGCAGCGCGACGCGGCCGTCCGCGGAGAGGAGACCGAGATGCGAGAGGATCCGTGTCGCGACGGTGAGCTCGGTCGCGGGGCCCTCGCGGATGAGCAGGCTCAGGACGCGAGCGCCTCCGCTGTTCCCGCGCCGACGCGCGCGAGGAGATCCTCGGCCGTACGGACGGGCGCCTCCGCGGGCACCTCGTCCTCGCCCGCGGGCGCGAGGTCGCGCTCCCACCGCAGCTCACGACCGAGGCGGGCCGCGAGCACGTCCGCGACGCGCTCCCCCACCGCGCGCACGCTCGCGCGCACGCCGAGCCGCTGGAGGGACGCGACGTCATGCGCGAACCCGCACGGGATCATGCGCTCGAAGGCCGCGAGATCGGTCGACACGTTCAGCGCGAACCCGTGCGTCGACACGCCGCGCGAGACGCGCACGCCGATCGCGGCGATCTTCGCCACGCCCGCGCCCAGGTCGACCCACGCGCCGGTCTTGCGCTCGACGCGCCGAGCCGCGACGCCATACGTCGCGAGCGCCTCGATGAGCCCGGACTCGAGCGCGCGCACGTACCCGACGAGGTCGGGCGCGTCGCCGAGCGCGACGACCGGATAGCCGACGAGCTGGCCCGGCCCGTGGTAGGTGATGTCGCCGCCGCGGTCCACGCGGTACGCGCTCGCGCCGTGCGCCCGCAGCTCGGCGGGCGAGGCCACGAGGTTCGCGACGGAGCCGCGACGCCCGATCGTGTACACCGGATCGTGCTCGAGCAGCAGGAGCCGGTCGGGACCGCCCGCGCGGACGCGCGTCGCGATCGCCTCCTGGAGCCGCCATCCGTCCACGTACCCCACGCGGCCGAGCCACGTCGCGACGAGCTCCTTAGACATTCACGCGCCGCTCCGCGATCAGACCCACGTGACGCTCAGCGTGATACGAGGAACGCACCAGAGGTCCCGACTCGACGTGCGCGTAGCCCATCGCCATCCCGGCGTCGCGGAGCCGCGCGAACTCGTCGGGCGACCAGTAGCGCTCGATCGGGAGGTGCACGGGCGAGGGTCGCAGGTACTGGCCGATCGTGAGCACGTCGGTGTCCTGCGCGCGGATGTCACGCATCGTCGCGACCACCTCGTCCTCGCTCTCGCCGAGGCCGACCATGATCCCGGTCTTGCACACGAGATCCGGGGCGCGCTCCTTGGTGCGCCGCAGGACCTCGAGCGATCGCTCGTAGACCGCCTGCGGCCGCACGCGCCGGTACAGGCGCGCCACGGTCTCGACGTTGTGCGCCATGATCTCGGGCCGCGCGGCGAGCACGACGGCCAGCGCGTCGCTGTCCCCGCGGAAGTCCGGGGTCAGCACCTCGACCGTCGTGCCGGGCGAGCGGCGGCGGATCTCGTTGATCGTCGCCGCGAACACGGACGCGCCGCCGTCGGGCAGCTCGTCGCGGTCCACGCTCGTCACGACCGCATGGCCGAGGCCCATGCGCGCGACGGCGTCGCCGACGTGGGCGGGCTCGTCAGCGTCGACCTCGAGCGGGCGTCCCGTCCTCACCGCGCAGAACCCGCACGACCGCGTGCAGGTGTCGCCGAGGATCATGAACGTCGCCGTGCCGGCGCCCCAGCACTCGGCCATGTTCGGGCAGCGCGCTTCCTCGCAGACGGTGTGCAGCGACTTCGCGCGCATCAGGCGCCGCAGCTCCTCGACCTGCGGGCCCATCGGCAGGCGGACCTTCAGCCACTCGGGCCGCTGGCGGTCGATCGGCACGGTCGTGTTCGCCGGTCCGCGGCCGCGCGAGCGCGGCCGCTCGACCTCGCCTGGGACCTCGAACGTGATCGGCGCCAGCTCAGCCACTATCCATCGCAGGGGCTGCGCCCCCTTCCACCCCCATCAGTACACGGTCACCCCGGGACCGACGGCCTCGAGCCAGTCGCGCATCGTCTGCAGGAATCGCGCGGCGGTCGCGCCGTCGACGACCCGGTGATCGAAGCCGATGACGAGATTCATCCGGTGGCGGATCGCGATCGTGTCGTCATCCAGGACGACGAGGCGCTTCACGATCGACTCGCTCGAGCAGATCGCGGCCTGGCCCGGCGGGACGATGGGGCTCGACACGATCGTGCCGAGCGGCCCGGTGTTGTTCACGGTGAACGTGCCGCCGGAGAAGTCGTCGAACGTGAGCTTCTTCGCCTTCGCGCGGTCGACGATGTCGCGGATCGCCCGCATGAGGCCCGCGATGCTCTTCTCGTCCGCGGCCTTGATGACCGGCACGACGAGGCCCTCGTCCCCGAGGGCGACGGCGTAGCCGACGTTCACCGCGCCGTGCAGCACGATGCCCTGGTCGTTCCAGCTCGCGTTCACGAGCGGGACGGCGCGCAGCCCCTCGACCGACGCCTTCACGATGAACGCGGCCGGCGACAGATCGAAGCCCTCGCGCGCCTTGAAGTCGTGACGCACCTGCTCGCGATACCGCATGAGGTCGGTCATGTCGATCTCCATGACCGCGTGCGCGTGGGGCGCCGTCCACGCCTGTGCCATGTTCTCGGCGATGGCGCGCCGCATCGGCGTCAGCTTCACCGGCTGGTCGCCCGAGATCGGCGCGTACGCGGGACGCGCGGGCGCCGTCGGCGCGGGCGCCGGCGCCGCAGCGGCGCGACCGCCGCCCGCCTCCGTCTGGGTGACCGCGTCCTCGACGTCCTTGCGCGAGACGCGGCCGTTCAGACCGGTCCCCTGGATGCGCCCGAGGTCGATACCGTGCTCCGACGCGAGCTTGCGGACGGCGGGCGTCGCGCGGATGTCCTCCGGCGCGACCCCGCTCGGCGCCGGCGCGGTGGCCGTGGCCGCTGCCGCACGACCGTCACCGGAACGGGCCATCGGCGCCGCGGGGGGCGCGGGCGCGCCCACCGGCGCGGCCGGTGCGGGCTGCTGCGGCTGGACCTTCGGTGAGATCGTGCCCTCGCCGGCGCTGGTCTCGACCTGCTTCGCCGCGGCGGCCGCGCCCTCGGCGGTCTCGAACACCGCGAGGAGCGCGCCGACCGGGACCGTCTCGCCTTCCTTGACCTTGATCTCCTTCAGCGTTCCGGAGACCTCCGAGGGGATCTCGGTGTTCACCTTGTCCGTCTGGACCTCGACGAGCAGGTCGTACTTCTCGACCGTGTCGCCGGCGTTCTTCAGCCACTTCCCGATGGTCCCTTCCGTCACGGACTCACCGAGCTTGGGCATCTTCAGCTCGAACGTCGCCATTCGCTTCGCCTCCTAGTACGCGGCCAGCTCGCGCATCTTCTGAGCGATCCGCTCCGGATCCGGCATGAACGCGTCCTCTTGCGGCTTGTTGAACGGCGTCGCCGGCGACTCCGGTCCACCGTACCGCATGACCGGCGCGTCGAGGTCGTCGAAGGCCTCCTCGGCGATGAGCGCCGCGATCTCCGCGCCCGCGCCGAACATGCGGTTGTCCTCGTACACGATGAGGCATTTCCCGGTCTTGCGCGCTTCGCGCAGGATCGTCGCGGCGTCGAGGGGACGCAGGCTGCGGACGTCGACGATCGCCGCGGAGATCCCGTCGCCCGCGAGCGCCTCGGCCGCCTTCAAGCAGTGGTGGAGCATGAGGCCGTACGCGAAGACGGTGATGTCCGTCCCTTCGCGCTTCACGTCGGCCGGCCCGAGCGGGATCGTCCAGTCGCCGTCCGGCACGTCGCCCTTCACGGCGCGGTACGTGGCCTTGTGCTCGAGGAAGATGACCGGGTCGGGGTCGCGGATCGCCGCGCGCAGCATCCCCGTGATGTCCTTCGGTGTGCTCGGCGCGACCACCTTGAGCCCCGGGACGTGCGCGTAGAAGGCCTCGAGCGACTGCGAGTGGTAGAGGGCGCCGCGCACACCCGCGCCCCACGGCATGCGGATGACCATCGGGACGCCCCAGTGGCCGTTCGAGCGGTACCGGATGCGCGCGGCCTCCTGCACGATCTGGTCGAACGCCGGCGTCGAGAAGTCCGCGAACTGCATCTCCGCGATCGGCCGGAATCCGGCGAGCGCCAGACCGATCGCGACGCCGACGATCGCCGCTTCGGCGAGCGGCGTGTCCAGGACCCGGAGCGGGCCGAACTCCTCGATGAACCCATCGGTGACGCGGAACACCCCACCGCGCTTGCCGACGTCCTCGCCGAGGATCATCACGCGGTCGTCGCGGCGGAACTCCTCGAGGAGGGTGTCGTGCACCGCCTGGACGTTGCTCTTCTCGGTCACGACCAGATCTCCGGGTACCGCCGCGGGTCGCGTTCGCGCGCGATCGCGTACGCGGCGCGCACGATGTCCGTGGTGTTCGGCTTCGTATAGAAGTCGCCATCCTGCCCGACGGGGGTGCGGTTCGGCGTGGCGGTGACGGTCCGCGCGGGGACCTCGAGCCGGTCCTGCGCGCGCTGGACCTCGAGCGCATGCCAAAGGATGTGCGCCGACGCGCCGCCCGGAAGGTCTTCGTCGACCACGAGCAGCGCGCCGGTCCGCTCGATCGACCGGCCGATCACGCCGCCGAGGTCGAGCGGGTCGAGCGTCTGGACGTCGACGATCTCGATCTCGATGCCGAGCGTCGCGAGCTCGGTCGCCGCCTCGAGCGCGAAGCGGCAGCACGCGCCATACGTGACGAGCGTGAGGTCGGTCCCCTCACGGATGACCTCAGGCACGCCGAGCGCGATGCGCATCTGGCCGAGGTTCGACGGCATGCGCTCCTTCAGGCGATATCCCGAGAGGACCTCGATGACGACCGCGGGGTCGTCGCTCTCGAAGAGCGTGTTGTACATGCCCGCGGCCTGCGTCATGTTGCGCGGCACGCAGATGCGGATCCCGGCGAGCGCGCCGAGGAGCATCGACATCGGCGAGCCGGTGTGCCAGATCCCCTGGAGGCGGTGGCCCTTCGTGCGGATGACGACCGGCGCCATCTGTCCGCCCGCGGTGCGATAACGCAGCGTCGCGAGGTCGTCGGACGCGAGCTGCAGCGCGTACAGCAGGTAGTCGAGGTACTGGATGTCGACGATGGGCCGCAGCCCGCGCATCGCCGCGCCGAGGCCCTGCCCGAGGATCGTCGCCTCGCGGATGCCGGTGTCGGTCAGGCGCAGCTCGCCGTGCTTCGCCTGCAGGCCCTCGAACACGAGGTTCACGTCGCCGAGCCTCCCGACGTCCTCGCCGATGATGAACACGCGCGGGTCGCGCGCGAGCAGCTCGTCGAAGCAGCGCACGAGGATCATCCGTCCGTCGACCTGCGCCGCATCGCCGCCGTACGCCGGAGCCACGGCGGGGATGCGCAGCGGCGAGCGCGGCGACGCGCTGTAGAGGTGCGTCGTGAACCGCTCGCGGTCCTCCTCCTCGCGCGCGCGCATCAGCGCGCGCAGCTCGGTGCGCACCGGGACGTCGCGGTCGCGCAGCTCCACCAGCGCCTTCGCGAGCGCGATGTGCGCGAAGCGGCGCCCGGGCTCGGCCTGGCCGCGCAGGTCGCGGGCGAGGCCCGTCACGCTCGCGACCCCGGCCTCGCGTCCCGCGCGCTCGATCAGCGCGGCGACGCGCTCGCGCTCCTCGAGGATCGGCCGCGAGTACGCGTGCCAGGCTTCCTCGCGGACGCGCTCGACGTACCCGCGGTCCTCGCGCTCGTGCCCGTCGAGCTCCGCGGCGGTCGCGAGCTCCTCGCGGATCATCCATTCGCGCATGCGCGCGATCGGGTCCATCTCCGTCTCGTACCGCAAGCGCTCGCGGCTCTTGTATCGCTCGTGGCTGCCGCTCGTGGAATGCCCTTGCGGCTGGGTCATCTCCGTCACGTGGATGAGCGCCGGGGCGTGGTCGCGCCGCACCTTGTCGATCGCCGCCGCGTACGTGTCGCAGAGCGCCGGGTAGTCCCAGCCGCGAACGACGTGCACGTCGACACCGGGGACGCCGCCCTTCGGGGCGAACCCGCGCACGATCTCCGAGATCGACCCCTTCGTGACCTGCAGCTCGTTCGGGACGGAGATGCCGAAGCCGTCATCCCACACCGAGATCGCGAGCGGGACCTGCAGCACGCCGGCGGCGTTGAGGACCTCCCAGAAGATGCCCTCGGCGCATCCGGCGTTCCCGACGGTGGCGAAGCAGACCTCGCTGCCGTCCTGGGTGAACGTGCCCTTCCCGAGCGCGCGGAACCCGTCGTGGCGGCGGTACAGCTTCGAGGCGTAGGCGAGCCCGAGCGATCGCGCCATCTGCGCCGAGACCGGCGAAAGATCCGACGCGCTGTTCTTCGTGCGCGCGATCGGCTGCCACGCGCCGTCGGCGTCGATGCTCCGGGTCGCGAAGTGGCTGACCATCTGGCGGCCCGCAGAGAACGGGTCGCGGTCCGTGTCCGTGTACAGCTGCGCGAAGTACTGCGGGATGGTGGCGATGCCGGCCGCGAAGTGGAACGTCTGGTCCCGGTAGTACCCCGACCGCCAGTCGCCGTCGCGGAACTGCTTCGCCATCGCGAGCTGGGCGACCTCCTTGCCCTCGCCCGAGATGCCGAACGGCGCCTTGCCGGTGAGGACCTCGCGGCGCGCGATGACGCTGGCAGCACGGCTCCGCACCGCGAGGCGGTAGTCGGCGATGACCCGGTCGGCCGTGAGCGTCATCCCGGCCGATGTTCGGACGCTCGGCCGGGCGCGCGTCCTCATCTCCGCGTCATGGTGCCACTGCCACCGCGGCGCGGTCGAGGAACGGCAGGAACGCATCGAGCATCTCGCCCGGGCGCTCGATCATGACCAGGTGCCCGCACGACGGGATGAGGACCACCTCGGCCTCCGGCGTGATACGCCGCGCCTCTTCGACGGCGGACGCAGGGATGACGCGGTCCTCGATGCCCCAGACGACCAGCGTCGGACCGCGGTGGCGGGGCGCCCGCGCGATCCACGGCAGGCGGACGTCGTCGCGGATCCCGTGGCGGAAGCTCACCGCGCTGCGCAGCGCGCGCACCATCTCGGGCGCGGCGGGCGCGCCGTAGCGAAGCGCCTCCGCGACGACCTCCTCCGGGCAGCGCGCGGGATCGTGGAAGCACGAGTAGAGCACCTGCCGCGTCACCGCCGGCGAGCGGCGCAACCGCGCGAGCAGCTCCATCCCCGGCAGCGTCAGCATGCGCAGCTCGCGAATGAGCTCGCGCCCGAGGCCGCCGGGTGCGACGAGCGTCAACGACCGCACACGCTCGGGCGACGTCACCGCGGCCGTGTACGCCACCGCGCCGCCGAGCGAATGCCCCGCGATGTGCGCTTGCGGGACGCCGAGCGTGTCGAGCGCCGCGGCCACGAAACGCGCGTACGACGGCTCGTCCGGATCGAAGTAGCGCGATCGCCGCGGACGCTCGCTCGCACCGAACCCTGGGAGATCGACCGCGATCGCGCGCCGTCCGCTCGCGGCGATGGCGGGCATCAGCTCGCGCCAGTTCTCGGCCCACCCGCCGAGCCCGTGGATCATCAGGACCGGATCGTCACGCTCTGCGCGCGGGCTCGCCTCGACGACGCGGACACGGAGCCCGTCCACGCGGATCGTGCGCTGCTCCATGTCGCTACCTATGATGCCTTCGTGCTCTTCCACTACCTCTGCACGACCGGCGAGAAGCTCCATCGGGAGGCATATCCGACCGGCGCGCAGTCGAAGGACGCCGACGTGCACAAGTGGGTCACGATGCACTCGGCCTCGCCGGCGGTGTGCCAGCGCGAGCATCCGGGTGCGCACCTCTGGCGGCCCGACGAGGCCGGCGAGGAAGAGCGCGTCGTCCGCGGCTACGCGGTCCTGCAGTGGGACAAGCAGGGCTTCGATCTCGGGCGGCCTCAGCCGGTGATCGGCGACACGTTCGACTCACCGTGGGGACCGTCGCTCGTCATCGAGCGCGCCGAGGATCCGAACACGGGGACGTATCTGCTGCTGCGGCTCTACCCGCACGGGTATCACGGCAAGAAAGGCGAGCTCGGCACCGAGCGCAAGGACACGCCGCGGGAGTTCGCCGGCAGGGTCTAGACGCGCTGTCCCGGATCGGGGTCAGCGGCCGACGAGCGTCGCGCGCTTCCGGAACGTGCCTGGTGCTGGCGATGCTCCAGGTGATGCGCGTGCGCGTGCGCGTCCTCGCCTGAACGGGGCGGGTAGAACAGCCCCGCGACGTACGGCTTCGTGATCGCCTGCGCGTACGTCGACACGAGCACGTGCACGTCGTACCGCTCGAAGAGCGGCATGCCCCATGTCCGGCGGAACTGCGTCGCCCACTGCGCGCCGTAGCGCTCGCGGGTCGCGCGCGCCATCTCGTGCAGCTCCCAGTCGAGGATCGGGAGCTCGTGCTGCGCGGCGCACGCGTCGTCGTCGCAGCGGAAGCGCAAGCGCAGTGGGAGCTGCATGACGTCCGCGTCCGGCGCGGGGCGGACGAACGCGGCCGTCGCGATGCCGTCGCGCGCGCGCTGCTGCACGTCCTCGACGGACCCCAGGACGTGCGGCCGCACGAATGGCCAGCGGAGCCGCCAGCCGTCCCTCGCCTCGACGTACGCCGTCAGCGACACGTCACCGACCACTTTATGCGACTCCGGCCGCGGGTCGTACTCCGACGCGCGCGTGGCGGCGTGGATCCACGACCACTTCGGGATCGGCGGCTCCGTGTCCGCGCCCTTCCACGGGAACGGGCTGAGCCGCGCGAGCGCTCCGGTCTCGCGGTCGACGCCGACGATCGAGGGCCGCTCGACCGGGAACTCGCTCGATCCGACCACCTTGGCCACGACAAGAAGGTCACGCTCGGCGCGCGCGTCCTCCATCCGCAGCTGGTCATCGGCCATGGGGCCACGATACGGAACGCGCCATGCTGCGAAGAGGGCCGTGGCGAGGACACCCCCCAACGGGCAAGATCCGGCAACGCACGCGGAGCGCGCGGCTGATCTAGCGTCGCGGGCGTGATCGACGAGAAGGAGATCCGCCTCGCGATCGAGCATCCGCGCGGGACCGAGCTACGACGCCTCGGCCCGTACCGCGACGCGCTGGCCGACCCCGAGGCGTACGCCCGTCTCCCCGAGAGCGACCGCGACGCGATCGTGCGCTGGGTGGAGACCCGCCGGCTCGCGCGCGAGCGCGCGGGGATCGACCACGATCCCAAGAACCTCGCTGACCCGCTCCTCCCGGTCGACCGGCTACGGGCCTATGTGATCCAGGGGGAACGGACAGCGGGCGGTGTTGCTTCCTTTGAGGATGGTGGGGGCGACTTCTTGACCGTCGTAGCGCAGCTGCGCGCGTCTCGGCAGCGGTGATGCTCTAGCCATGTCTGTATTTCCGCATCAATTTGCGGCGAGGTCGCATCAATTTGATGCGGAAATACATGCATCCCTCCAGGAGACACCACCCGCTCGCGACCAGCACACGTCGGCCGAAGCCCTCATCAAAGGGATCTCGGGCTAGGCGTCACGATCGACGTGCGCTGCGCCGCGTCGAGCCAGGCCCGCTCCACCGGCGAGAGCATCGTCACCACCCGACGGCGTAGCTCTCGCGCCGCGGATCCGCGCCGCCCTCGAGCGCCCCGCTGTCGAGACGGCGGACCGCGCAGACCCCGGATGCGGCCGGCGTCATGTCGGGCCACACGACGACGCGATGCCCGAGGCGCTCGAGCTGCTCGCGCACGGGCGCCGGGATGCGGCCCTCGACGCCGAGCTCGCCGGGCGCGTACCGGTGCGGATGGAACGTCCACGGGAAGCTCCGCGAGATGACGCGCGGCATCTCGATCGCCTCCTGCGTGTCCATGCCGAAGTCGACGATGCCGCAGACCGTCTGCACCATGCCCTGGCACTGCGCATCCTCGCCCGGGCAGCCGAACGGCATGTACGCGCGGCCGTCGCGCACGAGGAGCGCGGGATTCGGCGTGAGGCGCGGCCGCTTCCACGGCGCGATCGCCGACGGATGGCCGGGCGTCGTCCAGAGCTGCGCGCCGCGCGACGAGACGATCATCCCCAGCCCGGCGACGAGCGGCGCGTGCGCCGCCGGGTCGGACGGCGTCGCTGAGAACGCCCAGCCCTCGGCATCCATGGCGCACGCGTACGACGTGTCGGGGAAGTCGGCGCCCTCCGCTCGCTTGGGCCGGTAGCCGGCCGCGCCGGTGCGCCCCTCGTGCCGCCACGGATCGCCCGGCGGCGGGAGCTCCGGCCACGCGCGGTCGGCGCGGATGAGCGCCGCGCGCTCGGCCGCGTAGCCCTTGTCGAGCATCCCACGGATCGGGACGTCCACGAGATCGGGATCCCCGAAGAAGCCTTCGCGGTCGGCCGCCGCGAGCTTCATCGCCTCCGCGTACGTGTGGAGGAACTCTACGGAGCACGGGCCCATCGATGCGACGTCGTAACGCTCGAGCATGTTCAGCGTCATCGGCACGAGCGGCCCCTGCGACCACGGGCCGCACGCGTACACGTCGATCCCGCGGTACGTCGTGTGTGCGGCGGGCCCGATCGAGACGCGGTACGCGGCCAGATCGTCGTACGTGACCGCGCCGCCCTCGCGCTCGACGAACGCCGCGATCTCGCGCGCGATGTCGCCGTGATACATGGCGTCGCGCGCCGCCATGATCGCGGCGGCGCGGCCGCGCGTGTCGTGCGCGCGCTCGACGGCGATGAGCCGGCGGAACAGATCCCCGAGCTCGCGCTGTACCAGGATCTCCCCGGCCCGCGGCGCGCGCCCACCGGGCAAGAACACGGCGGCTGGCGTTGGCCATTCGCGGATCCGATCGGCCCACATGTCGAGCGCGCGCGCCAGCCGCGGGAACACCGGGAAACCGTCGCACAGCTCGATCGCCGGCGCGAGCACCTCCGCCAGCGTGAGACGGCCGTACTGCGCGAGCGCGGTGAGCCACGCATCCGGCGCGCCGGGCGTGACCATACGCGGCGCGCCGAGAGGCATGTCGTCGCCGTGCCGCGCGCGATACGTCGCGAGATCCAGCCCGCGCGGCCACCGTCCCAGGCCATCGATCGTGACGGGCTCGCTCATGCCGGGACCGAAGATCACGATCGGCGCGACGCCGCCGAACGACGTGAGGTGCGGCTCGACCACGTTGAGCGCGATCCCCGCCGCGACGCCGGCATCGACCGCGTTCCCTCCGCGCGGGAACATGCGCAGTCCCGCGAGCGATGAGAGGTAATGCGTCGAGCTGACCATGTGCTTCGAGCCGAGGACCGCGGGGCGACCTTTCGTGGACGCGGTCGGCGGAGCGGTGTCGACGATGGGCGTCGCTCTCACGGCATGCAGAGCGTAAAGGTCCTACCCTCAGAGCGCCGTGCGGGCCATGGCGTTCCGCGTCGCACCGTTCGATAACGGGATGTACATCCTCGTCGATGATCGGCGCGACGCGATCGTCATCGATCCCTCGATGGCGGAGGCGGAGGTGTTGCGGACGGTGCGCGAAGAGCGCCTGCGCGTCCTCGCGATCCTCAACACGCACGGCCATCCGGACCATATCTACGCGGACGCGCCCGTGAAGGCCGCAACGCACGCGCGTCTCGCGATCCACCGCCTCGACGCGTATCGCCTCGAGCTCGCCGCACGGCCTGGGACGTCGCCTCTGCCGCCCGCGCCGCTCGCGGTCGCGGACGATCTCATCGACGAGGGGCCGCTCACGTACCTCGCCGACGTCGAGATGAAGGCCCTCCATACCCCGGGGCACACCGAGGGCTCGACCTGCTACTACCTCCCGGCGGAGGGACTGCTGTTCACGGGCGACGTCCTGTTCAGCGGTGCCGTCGGCCGCGTCGACCTGCCCGGCGGCGACCCGCGGCTGATGGAGGCGAGCCTCGCGCGCGTGGCCGCCCTCCCTCCGGAGACGCGCGTCCATCCCGGCCACGGCCCGCTGACGACCATCGCCGACGAGCTCCCCTGGCTGAAGGGCTTCCGCTTTGCCGACTGACATGGAGATCAAGGTCCGCCCGTTCCACCCGCATGACTACCCGCGCATCGCGAAGATGAAATGCGAGGCCGAGGGCGAGCAGGTCACGGTCGAGGACCTCCGGCGCTACGACGAGCGCTGGGACCACTCGCGGTTCGAGAAGGTGCGCGTCGTCGCGCAGGACGAGGAGGGGGTCGCGATCGCGTACGGCGAGCTCCATCACGAGCCCGACGCCTTCGACCCGCGCCGCTACTTCCTCCACCTCGCCGTCGACACCCCGTACCGCCGCCGAGGCGTCGCGACGGCGATCTGGGACCACCTCCGCGAGGAGCTCGCCGAGCGGCGCGCCACGGTCGTGCGCCTGCGAGCGCAGGCGCTCGGGCCAGGGGCGCAGTGGGCGGAGCGCGCCGGCTTCCGCTGGGCCGGCGAGGACCGCACGAGGGGGAAGGTGCTCTACGAGCTCAGGCCGGAGCGGTAGCGGCTACTCCGTCACCCCGACGATGTTGATCCCGTTGTCCGCGTAGATCGTGCCGCCGGTCACGGCGCGCGCCCAGTCGCTCGCGAGGAAGACGGCGACGTTGCCGACCTCTTCCTGCGTGATGTTCCGCCGCAGCGGCGCCTTCGCCTCCATCAGGTCCCGCGCCTGCGAGATGCCCTTCACCGCGCTCGCGGAGAGCGTCTTCAGCGGACCCGCCGAGATCGCGTTCACGCGGACGTTCGAGGGACCGAGGTCCACGGCGAGGTAGCGGACGCACGTCTCCAGCGCCGCCTTCGCGACCGCCATCGCGTTGTAGCTCGGTACGACGCGCTCGACGGCGTTGAACGTGAGCGCGAGGACGCTACCGCCGCCGCTCTTCGTGAACAGCGGGAGCGCCCCGCGCGAGAGCGAGATCAGCGTGTACGCGCTGACGTCGACCGCGGTGAGGACGCCATCGCGCGAGATGTCGTGGAACGGTCGCTGCAGGTCCTCCGTCGGCGCGTAGGCGATCGAGTGCACGAGGATGTCGAGCCCGCCCCAGCGCCGCTCGATCTCGGCGTAGAGCCCCTTCACATCGTCGGGCTTCGCGGCGTCGCACGCGACCATCGGGACGCTCTCGTGGTCCGGCAGCGTCGCGACGAGCTTCGCGACGTTCTCCTTGAACCGCTCGTTCAGGTACGTGAACCCGAGCGTCGCGCCCTCGCGCTGGAACGCGGTCGCGATCCCCCACGCGATGCTCCGCTGGTTCCCGACGCCGACGATGAGAGCCTTCTTGCCCTCGAGCAGACCCATTCCGACCTCGCTCACGGCAGAGCCGCCGCGTATTCAACGATGCCGAGGCGCTCGAGCGTCTCGGGCTTCGGGTGCCCCGTCTCGTCCCAGCCCCGGCCCGCGTAGTACGCGCGCACCTGTGCGGCGAGATCCTCGGGGTCGAGCTGCACCTTCGACAGGGGCCCCGAGACGTGCGGCCGCATGGCCTGCTGCGGGAGCGTGTCGTCCTTCGCGGTGAAGCCCTCGCGCTCGTTGAAGAGGCGCGCCATCGCGAGGGACCGCTCGCCGATGTCGGACAGCTCCTGCGGCGCGAGGCCCCAGCCGCTCACGGCGTTCACGATCTCGAGCATCTTCGGGTCGTCGTACTTCAGGAAGAAGCACATGCCGACGGTGTTGCGCATGCTCCGCGGCGGCAGGTGCGACACCATGTGGTCGCCGCCGCTCGGGCTCGT
>DASWDY010000030.1:0-40438 GCA_036395035.1 Candidatus Limnocylindria bacterium | reverse complement strand
ACGGGCATGCACCGCCGACGCGCGCGAGGCGCGGCATGCTCTTGATCGCGTCCTTCAGCTTCACCTCGCCCGAGTGGACCTTGCGCAGCATGTCGGCCCAGTGCTTCACGTCGACCGATGCGCGGTACGCCTCCGGCAGGTGCGAGGCGACGTGCGCGATGTATCGCTCGGGATCCTCGAACCGCTCGCCGTCGAAGCCCCACATCTGGAACGCGCCGTCGCCCCGGCGGCGGAAGAAGCGACGGTCGGGGAGCCGCAGCAGGTCCGTCCACGCGATGCCGTCCTCGCCGGTGCGCTCGCGCTTCACGCGCGCGTGCAGCGCCGCCGCGTCGTCGCGTGAGAGGTCGGGGCGCTTCGCGCGCACGTAGCGCTCGTTGAGGTCGTCGAGCATCTGCTGGCATTCGGCGATGTACGCGTCCTGCGCCTGGCGGTTCGTCATGTCCTTCAGGCCGAGGCGCACCGAGTCCTCACCGCCGTGCGAGTCGGCTCGATCATCGCCAAACATTTCCAGACCGCGGCAGAGCCACTTCGTGCACGCCCTCTGGATCGCGTCCATGCCCACGAGCGCGTCGCCGCGCGCCGCGGCCTCGACCCAGCGCCGCAGCGGCACCACGCCGGCGGCGAGATGGAAGGCCTCCTCCTTCAGCATCGGCGGCATGCTCGTCGCGTAGGGCTTGTAGGACGACACCTTCTGCATCGTCAGCTGGTACTTGCCGACCCGGTCGATGAACGCGGCGAAGACGACGTTGTCGGTGAAGCTGTCGAACTCGAGGTTGAACGCCGCGAGCACGTGCGACCCCGTCTGCATGCTCAGGATCTCTTCGACCATGTCGGCCGGCTTCGTGTCCGTCACCGGCGACCAGTCGGTGCTCGTCAGCAGGTGGATCATCTGGTAGCCGTGGCGGAGCTCCTCGGCCATGACGCGCAGCACCCACGCCTGGTCCTGCGGGTCGTTCGCGCGCTGGAACGTGCCCGTGTGCTGCTGGATCGAGCCGAACTCGGTGGACGCCTGCGCGCGGATCTGCCCGAGCAGGATGTGCGCGGCCTCGGGCCGCAGGTCCGCCGGCTTCGTCGCCTTCGGCTTGCCGACGAGGTCGCCGATCTCGATGACGTTCGACATGCCGTCGGCGACCTTGGCGCAGAGGCAGAAGGGCTCGTCCCGCGGGAAGTACTTGTCCCAGATCTCGGCGAGCTTGGGGTAGTCCGGGAAGTTGTGCCGCTGCCAGTGCAGGACCGCCTCGTGGTACTCGCGCGGCAGGTCGAGGCGCTTCTCGCTCATGCTCCGATGTTACCGGCCAATGGTCATACCATTCAAAGGGGCTTTTCGAGCGCGGTGAGGGGCGCGGGCGCGAAGCCCATTGCGCGCAGGAACGAGTCGATCTCGGTATCGCGCGCGGCGACCATCGTCCGCGTGATCCGCGCGCCGCGCGAGCGGAAGTGGTCGAGGAGCGCCTCGGTGAGGCGCCGGCCCACGCCGCCGCCACGCGCGCTCGGGTCCACGCCGAAGAACTCGAGCCAGCCGGTCGGCTCGTCGAGCCCGAACTCGCCGCCGCGCACCTCTCCGAGCATGAACCCGACGACCTTCCCGTCCTGCTCCGCGACCTTCGGCGCCTCGGCGTCGCGCCGGATGTAGTACACGACGCGCTGCTCCCAGACGTCCGGGCGGTAGCGCCCGGTGATCCGCTCGTCGATGCGCGTGATCCCGTCGATGTCGAGCTCGGTGAGGTTGCGGATGCGGGCCTCGCTCATGGGAGATCCTCCGGCGCGGGCGGTGCGGCCCACTTGTTGGCCTCGAGGTGCCGCTCGACCGCGCTCTTGCCCTGCTCCGGGAAGACCGGGAGGCAGATCGGGTCGAGGAACTGGAACAGCTGGGCCGCCGCGGTCTTCGGCAGCCGCTTCGCGCCGAGGTAGGTGTGCACGGCGATCATGTGCGCGATCTCGCGCGGCAGGCCGACCTGGAGCGCGATCTTCGCGCCCTCGTAGGCGTGGTCGAATCCGGGCGTTGCGACGAGATCGCCGCCTTCCTCGACGAACTCGATGACCTTCGCCGAGTCGTGGACGGCGGCGCACACCAGGAAGTGGTCGAGGTCGAGATCGATCTTCCATTCCTTCGCGTACGTCGGGACGAGCACCAGTGAGAGCGCCATCTGCGCGCGGATGTGCGCGGCGAGGCTGCCGTAGCGCTCGACCGGGAGCGATGGGTGCGCCGGGATGCGCTCGATGTCCGTGTGCACGGGATTGCGCTCGCTGACGTACCGCCACTGGTCGCTCACCGCCGCACGGAGGCTCGCGTCGCGGACGCGCGCGAGGTCCGGGAAGAGGCGGTCCAGCTGCCGCTCGAGCACCGAGCGAGTCTGACGAAAAGCGGCGGCCCGTGCTCGGAGGGGAGCACGGGCCGCCGCGGGAGGTGGAAGGCTACGCGACGGGCGTGATCCGGGAGCGCGTGCGCGAGACCAGGAGCACGAGCCCGAAGAGCACGAGCGGGATCCACCCGAATACGAGGGCCCAGATCGCGGCGTCGGTCATGTACCGCACGAGGGAGGCGAGGGACGCGACCGCGCGCTCGACGGTCTTCGACGGGTCGTACGCCTTCGGGTCGGGGGTCGGGACCGGCGCGGGGCCGACGGGCGAGATCTGCACGCTGATCGTCGAGTAGGTCGTGCGCGCCTTGATCGAGTTCACCTGCGCGGTGAGCTGCTCGATCTGCGTGCGGACCTGGGAGAGGACCGCATCGATCTTCAGGATGTCCTCGATCTTGTCGGCGCGGGCGAGGAGCGCGAGGTAGCGGGCCTCCTCGGCCTTCTTCGCCGTGAGGCGCGCCTGGAGGTCGACGAACTGGTCGGTCACGTCCTTGCCGTCGACGTTCGAGGCGACGACCTCGATGTCGCTGATGTCGCGGATCTGGCGGAGCGCGTCGCTGAAGCGCGCCTGCGGGACGCGGAGCGTCAGCGTCGCGCTGCGCTGCTCGCCGCTGCCGGACTGCGCGAGCGAGATCACGTCGCCGCCGAGTCCGATCGCGATCGACTGGACGCGGTCCGAGATCGACCACGGATCCTTCGCCTTCAGCGAGACGTTCGCGGTGAGGATGAGCGCGCGGTCGGGATCGAACGCCTGCGGGACGGGGATGGGCTGCTGCGCCTGCGCATCCGCGGGCTTGGCCGCGGAGAACTCGCTCGCCGGGGCCGGCACCGCCCCCGGCGCGCCCACCGCGACGCCGCCGCGGCCGCTGTTGAGCTCGAAGGGGGCCGCGGTCGCGGCCGGCGTGGCCTGCGACGTGGCGCAGGCCGCCAGGACCAGGCCGCCGAGGACAAGGAGCGAGAGGATCGCGCGGGTCGGCTTCTTCACCAGTCCACCTCCTATGGGTCTGATGAGGAGACGACCAGCCGGCTATTTCGGTTCCCGGACCTCCAGGCGGCGCCCGTGGTCCCAGTACTCGATCGTGTAAGTGGTCCGGACCGTCTGGAGGCCGGTGCCGCTGAACGGGTCAGCGGGCTCCTTCACCTCGAAGGTCTGGCGGCGGATCAGGCCGTCGAACACGCCGATCTCGACCTCGACCATGCCGGTCGTGTCAGGGTCCACCGGCTGGTCGCTGCGCATCCGCGCCTGCAGCTCGCTGCTGTCGAGCGCGATCCGCACTCGGTACGTGAGCACGCCGCGCGACAGGCCGATGCCCGCGAACTCCGGACGTCCCGGGCCGCGGATGAAGTCGAGCGGTGCGGTCGGATGCGTCAGCGGGCCCATCGGGACCTTGTCGGCGAGGCGCATCCCGTCGCCCGCGTCGACCCACATCTGCGTGCCCACGATGACCATCTCCTGCACCCGTCCGGCGCCGTCGAGCATGAGGTGCAGCCGGTCGGGCGGGACGAGCTCGCCGATGCCGTGGATGAGCTGGCTGAAGCCGCCGCCGAGCACGGCGTTCCCCCGGGCCTCGGCGACGGCGTTCATCTCGAGGCGCGCCGTGGTCAGCTCCATCTGTTCGATGGCCCGGGTCAGGCGCGACGACGCGTCGCCCGGGCTCTGGCACGCGGTCGCGACGGTCGCCGCGAGCACGAGCGCGGCGATCGCGGAGGGCCTCACCAGCGTTCCCCGAAGAGCGATGCCGCATTCTCGCGCACGTGATCGGCGAGGCCGGCCACCGTCCCGCCGCGGACGCGCGCGACCTCGGCATACGTCGCGGCGACGAGCGCCGGCTCATTGCGCCGGCCACGCTGCGGCCGCGGCGCGAGATACGGCGCGTCGGTCTCGAGGAGGATCCGGTCATCCGGGACGAGGGCGGCCGCCGCGCGCAGCGCATCGTTCCGCGGGAACGTCACGGTGCCCGCGAACGAGACGAGGAAGCCCCGGCGGACCCAGTCATCCATCTCTCCCGGGCCTTCGCTGTAGCAATGGACGTACCCGCTCACCGCTGTCGCACGATCGAGCAGCGAGCGCGTGACCTCTCCGGCATCGCGCACGTGGACGCACGCCGGGAGATCGAGATCCGCGGCGAGCTCCAGCTGCGCGACGAACGCGCGCTCCTGGTCGGCGGGCGGGGCGCTGCGTCCCGAGAGGTCGATCCCGATCTCGCCGATCGCGACGACGCGCGGATCGCTCGCGAGCTCGCGGATCCTCCGCAGCGCCTCGGCCGTGGCGTGCGCCGCGCGATGCGGATGGATCCCGACCGCCACGCGCACGATCGGCGACCCTGTCGCCAGAGCGATCGCGGCCTCGCTCGACGCGACGTCCTCGCCACACGTGAGGATGCGTTCGACGCCGGCGTCGGCTGCACGCTGCAGCACCGCGTCGATGTCAGCGGAGAAGCGGTCGTCGGTGAGGTGCGCGTGCGCGTCGATCACGAGCGCGCGCTACGCGACCTTGTTCTCCAGGCGCGGGAAGAGCGCCGGGCCGGGCCGGATCTCCGCCCCCGCGCGCAGCAGACCCCAGCGCGCGACCTCGTCCCAGCGTGCCGTGGCCGGCGACGGCGCGCTCAGCTGCTCCGCGATCCGCTCGGCGGTCGCGGGGAGGTACGGCCACAGGAGGTACGCGAGGAGACGCAGCGACTCGCACCCGGCGTAGATCGCGGCGCCGAGCTCGTCCTTGCGGGACGGCTCGCGCGCGAGCTGCCACGGCTGCGTGCGCGTGTAGTGCTTGTTGGCAGCGTCGACGAGCGAGAACGCCGCCGCGAGCGCGTCACCGAACGCGAGCCGCTCGGCGGCCGCGTCGTGCTCGCGCAGCGCCTTCTCCGCGGCTTCGCGCACGACGCCCTCGGATGGCCCGACGGGCGAGGGATCGGGAACGCGGCCGGCGAAGTACCGCTCCAGCATCGCCGTCGTGCGCGAGACGAGATTGCCGAGCCCGTTCGCCAGATCGGCGTTGAAGCGGTAGTTGAAGATCTCGGGCGACACGTCGCCGTCCGTGGCGAAGCCGACCTGACGCAGCACGAGGTAGCGCACGGCGTCAGCGCCCCACTCCTCCGCGGCAGCGAACGGATCGATCATGTTGCCGCTCGTCTTCGAGAGGCGCTGGCCCCCGTAGTTCAGGAAACCGTGGACCCAGACCTGCTTCGGCAGCTCGATGCCTGCCGAAAGGAGCATCGCCGGCCAGTAGATGCAGTGGAACCGTGAGATGTCCTTCCCGATGACGTGGACGTCCGCGGGCCAGTACTTCCTGAACGTGGCGTCGTCGGTGCCGAAGCCCACGCCGGTGACGTAGTTGATGAGGGCGTCGAACCACACGTACACCGTCTGCGTCGGATCCTCCGGCCAGGGGATGCCCCACGTGAGCCCGCGCCGCGAGACGCTGATGTCCTTCAAGCCGCGCTGGATCCACCCGAGCACCTCGTTGCGCCGCGTCTCCGGCTCGCAGAACTCGGGATGGTCGCGGTAGAGGTCCTCGAGGGCCTTCTGGTACTTCGACAGCCGGAAGAAGTAGTTCTTCTCCTTGAGCCGCTCGATCGTGTCCCGATCCGAGTGGAAGGTGCACCGGCCGCTCACGAGGTCGGTCTCCTCGTAGAACGCCTCGCACGAGACGCAGTACAGCCCTTCGTAGGTGGACTCGTAGACGTCGCCGTTCTCGATCCAGCGGCGGATGAACCACTGGACGCCCTCGACGTGGTCCGCGTCGGTCGTGCGGATGAACCGGTCGTACGAGATGCCGTAGACCTTGGCGGCGCGCTTGTAGAGCTCGGCGAGGCGGTCGACGAACGCGCGCGTGTCCTCGCCCTTCGCCTTCGCCGCGCGGTCGATCTTCGTCGCGTTCTCGTCGGTACCGGTCAGGAAGAAGACGTCGCGGCCTCGCTGGCGGTGGAAACGGGCGAGGGCATCCGTCCCGATCTGCTCATACAGATAGTGCAGACCGGGGGCGTCGTTCACGTACACGATCGCCGTCGTCAGGTAGAACTTTTGCGTCGCCATCTGCGTAGTCTAGGTCGTGAGCCGTGATGATCGACCGATGACACGTGCGATCCGCCTCGTCCTCGCGGCGGTCGTCGCGTTCGTCCTCGCGGCGGTCGTCATCGTGTTCGTCGCTGGATCGGTCCTCGCGCCGGCGCCGGTCCCGTCGACCGGTGGCGCACCCGCGTCAGCGACGCCCGTCGGATCGTCCGGAGCCGGCACGGCCGTCCCGACCGCCGCGATCCCACCCGCCGAGGTCGACGGCGCCCGCGCGCTCGACCACCTCCGCTTCTTCGTCGCGCCCGCGCAGGGCGGGCGGTACACGGCCTCGGCGGGCTACGACAACGCGGCGAAATACATGGCCGACCGGTTCGCCGAGATCGGGCTCGAGCCGTGGGGCGACGGCGGGACGTACTTCCAGCGGTTCAAGATGCCGATCGTCGACCTCGCCGCGACGCCCGTGCTCGCGCGCACGCAGCCCGACGCGAAGAGCTACCGCCACCGCGTCGACTTCACGGAGCGCGTCGGCGGGACGTTCGGATCGGGCACCGCCGAGGGACCGCTCGTGTTCATCGGCAGCGGGATCACGACGAACGGCTCGAGCGATTTCGACGCCGTGGATGTCCGCGGCAAGATCGCCATGGTCATCACGGCGGGCCGGTCGGATCCCGCCCGCGAGCTCGTGGCCCGCGGCGCCTCCGCGGCGATCTACGTCACGAGCGGCACGCTCCTCAAGTTCTCGTACATCTCCCGCTTCGAGGGCACGACGCTCCCGGCGATCGTGGTCACGCAGACGGTCGCAGACGAGCTGCTCGCGCCGTCGGGCAAGCGCGTGAGCGAGCTGGCGCGCGAGGTCCAGGACCAGGCGTCGCGCCTCAGCGCGTCCCCGCCGCCGAGCTCGCCCGCGTTCGAGCTGCCGGTGCGCCTCCGCGTGAGCGTCCCGCTCACGCCCCTGCGCGAGGTGCAGGCGTCCAACGTCGTCGGGCTCCTGCGCGGGACCGACGCGGACGCGGCGAAACGCGCGGTCCTCGTCGGCGGGCATCTCGACGGGATCGGGACCGACCCGGACGGGACGCTCTTCCAGGGCGCGAACGACAACGCGTCGGGGCCCGCGGTCACGATCGAGGTCGCGCGCGCGCTCGCGTCGCGGAAGGCCGAGCTGCGGAGCTCGGTGATCTTCGTCGCGTTCGCGGGCGAGGAGCAGGGCACCGTCGGCTCCGAGGCGTTCGCCGCGCAGTTCGCCGCGATCCCCGGCCGGCGCGAGAGCCTGCTCGGGTACCTCAACCTCGATGTCGTCGGCTGCTGCGGGAGCACCGTGCAGACCTCGAGCGAGAGCGACGACATGGTGCGCCGCGTCCAGCGCGCGGCGGAGCGCGTCGGCGTGCCGTTCTCGCGCGGCGGCCGCGGCGGCAGCGATCAGGAATCGTTCAACCGGCGCGGTGTGCCCGCGACCCTGCTGAACTGGTCCGACATCCGCGTCATCCACTCGACCGAGGACAGCGTCGAGAAGATCGACGCCGACCATCTCCGCACCATCGGCCGGATCGCGGCGATCGTCGTCTTGGAGATGGCCGCCGGACGCTAGGCGGGAGCCCCGGCCGAGATGCTCAATCGAGCACCACTTCGGGGACGCCGCGGACGGTCTCCTCACAGACGGCGTCCACGACCTTGTGGAAGTGGCCCGTCTCGCGCCACACGCGGAGCTGCCGGTCCGCGCTCGTGCCATCGCGCGCGATCGTGAGGACGTATTCGCATTCGCGGCGGGACCCGAGCGCGTCCACGACGTCGTCGACGAACTCGCACAGCTCCGCGGCGAGGTCCGTCATCGGCACCTCGGTCTCCTTGCCGAGATCGATGAGCTTCGCGTCCATGCCGGCGCGAGTCGCGCGCCACTTGTTCTCCTGGATGAGCGCCGGCATGTACTTCCGGAAGCCGAGGTTGCGCTCCCGCAGGACGAGCAGCTTCGCGCAGATGGCTTGGGTGAGCGCGGCGATGCACAGCGTCTCCTCGATCGCGGTCGCGGCGTCGCAGATCCGGAACTCGAGCGTCGGATAGAACGCGTGCGGCCGCACGTCCCACCAGATCTTCTTGCCGTCGTCGATCGATCGCGTGCGCACGAGCAGCTCGACGTAGTTCTCGAACTCGTCCCACGACGAGAAGTCCGGCGGGATCCCCGTCCGCGGGAACCGGCTCCAGATGACGTGGCGGTAGGACTTCAAGCCGGTGTTCCGTGCGAGCCAGAACGGGCTGGAGGTCGAGAGCGCGAGGAGATGCGGGAGGAAGTAGCGCGCCTCGTTCATCACCTCGATGCGCCGGTCGCGGTCGGGGATGCCGACGTGCACGTGGAGCCCGAAGATGAGGAGCTCGCGGATGACGTCCTGCAGCTCTTCCTCGAGCAGCTTGTAGCGCTCGTGCTCCGTGATCTCCTGCTCCTGCCAGTGCGAGAACGGATGCGTCCCCGCGGAGGCGAGCCGGAGGCCGGCCGGCCGCAGCAGCCCGGACAGGGTGCCGCGCAGGCGCACGATCTCGTCGCGCGCCTCGCTGATGTCGCGGCAGATCCGTGTCCCGATCTCGACCACCGACTGCATCATCTCGGGCTTGATCTGATCGCCGAGGCGTCCCGCGGCGGCCTTGAGGAGCGTGTCGATGTGGCTCTTCAGCTGTCCCTCGCCGTCGACGATCTGGAACTCTTCCTCGATCCCGATCGTGAGCCGAGGGACGTCGGCGGCGCCGATCCGCATCACGCCCGGCCCTCGACGATATAGGTCGGGACGACGCTGCCGGCGCCCGCCGTCACGTTCAGCAGCGCGCTCGACGAGAGGCGGCAGAGCGCGCCCTGGACCTTCCCCCAGAAGAGGTACGGATCGAGGTCGGCGCCGAGGTCGAGGAAGTGGACGTTCTCGAGGAGCACGGGGAAGGGCTCACGGGGGATCTCGACGCGCTCCTGCACGACGTACGAGCTCGTGAGCGCGGCGAGGAATGCCTGCTCCCATTCGTGCGCGTCGACGGTCCAGCCGAGGACGACCCCCTTGCCGCCGTACTCGTCATTCGGCTTCAGGACGAGCCGCGCGCGCTCCTTGAGGACGAAGTCGGCGAGGTCGACGAGCTTCCGGCCGTAGGTGGTGTGCCCCTCGCGGACCTTCCGCGTCCACGGGACGTGCCGCGCGATCGCCGCGCGCTGCGCCGGCGTGTACAGCCGCTGGTAGCGGTCGTCCGAGAGCAGGGCGAGGCTCATCTTCTTGTGGAGCAGCTTCGCGCGGAAGCTGTTCACGACGATGACCGCGCCCTTCATGTAGGCGTCCACGAGCGGCTTCGCGACCTCCGGCCGCGCGAGGAGCTCGCTCGTCAGGACCCGCCGGTACACGAGATGGACGCGCTCGCCGCTCGCGTACAGGCGGTCGCGGCGCAGCTCGAGGTCCTCCGGCGCGCAGATGACGCAGCGCAGGCCCTGCTCCTCGAAGTAGCGCTGGAACATCTCGAATTCCGTGAGCGTGGGCAGGCCGCGCCAATCGACGATGGCGATCGCGGGGCGTGCCGGCACGCGCTTCCCGTACGCCCGGAGCATCACGGCGAGCTGGTGGCGCCGCGCGGGCAGCGTGCGCACCCGCCAGCGACGTCGGAACGCTGCCATCACGGGGAGCGACTCGAAGACCGCGACGAGCTCGTCGTTATAGGCCATCCCCGCGGGCGACTCGGCGTTGTACTCGACGCAGCGAAGGACCCCGCCCTGGACGAAGCCGTCGAGGCGCGCCGACGGCGACGCCGCGGCGAAGCCCGGGTCGGCCAGCGCGAGCCGCTCCTCCTCGGGGTCGAGGTCGAGCTCGCGACGGAGGTCCTCCTCCTCGAGCAGCGCGCGCTCGAGACGCGCCAGCGCGCCCTGCAGCGCCTCGGTGCCGCGCCGCACGCTCTCCCACGTCCCTTTCGCGACGAGGTTCGGGCGCAGCGACACGCACAGCGGCCGCTCTCCGAAGACGAGGCGGCGGTCGCGCTGGCCCGCCGCGAGCGCCGCCGCGCTGGCCGCGGCGATGTCGGCGTCCTCGAGGAGGGCGTGGTACTCCTCGGCCGGGGTGCGCTTCGTACGGGCGGGCGCCCGCGCCCTCATCGTGCGTACCGCCACCAGCGGTGCTCCCCGCGCCAGGGCGGCTCCGCGCGGCCCAGCGCGTAATCGATGACGAGGTCGCTCATGCGCTCGAGGACCCAGGCGAACGCGTCGTCCTTGATCGAGAAGTTGTCGAAGTCCGGCGCGGGGTTGAGGAAGTCGATCGCGTAGAGCGTGCCGTCGCGGACCGCGAACTCGACGGTGTCCATGTCGTACCCGAGCGCCTCGACGAGCGTCGTCGCGTCACGTGTCGCGCGCTCGCGGAGCTCGCCGTCGACCGGGCGGTCGACGACGTAGCGCTCGTGGAACGGCGCGGTCGGGTCGTAGCGCATCGGGTACACGTGCTTGCGTCCGATGCAGATGCAGCGGACGTAATCCTCCCAGCGGATGAACTCCTGGAGGATCATGGTCTTCGGGCGGTACCCGAATGCCGCCGACCCCGTCTGGTCGTACGCCCAGAGCAGCTCCTCCCTGCTGTCGACGCGGTACACGTCCTTCCAGCCGCCGCCGGTGTTCGGCTTGAGGATCGCGGGCAGGCCGATGTAGTCGATGATCCCGTCCCAGTCGAGCGGGTAGCGCAGGTTCCGCAGCGAGCGCTCGTTGATGTCGGGGATGTACGACTTGTTCGGGAGCACGGCGGTCTTCGGGACCGCGACGCCGAGGCGCCGCGCGAGGACGCACTCGAAGTACTTCTCGTCGGCCTCCCACCAGAACGGGTCGTTCACGACGACCGTCCCCTTGAGCGCATCGCCCTTCAGGTGCGCGCGGTAGTACGGCACCTCGTGGCTGATGCGGTCGACGATGACGCTGTAGCGAGGCGGGTCGTCGAGCTTGGCGCCGCCGAGCAGCGCGAGCTCCGCGCGAACGCCGTGGGCGGCCCCCCTGCGGTCGACCGCGTCGAGGAACGGCGCGGGGAACGTGTCCTCGCGCCCGACGAGCAGTCCCACGAGCTTCTCGCTCACAGGAAGACGTCCACCATGTCCTGCCAGTACGGCCAGTCGTGCGCCCAGCCTTGCCACATGTGCAGCTCGGCGGGGACGCCCTTGTCCTGCAGCAGCGCGACGAGCCGCCGCGAGTCGTCGGCGTTCGGATCGTCCTCGCCGGTCGCGACGATCACCTCCGTCCCGCGCATCGGCCCGAGGTGCTGCTCGTCCGTGAGGGCGGGAAGGAACGCGAGCGGGTCCAGGTAGTAGCCCTCGCCCTCGCGCCAGCCATCGAGCCAGCGCGACACGTCGTACGCGCCGGAGAGGCACACGGCCTTGCCGACGAGCCCGGGATGCCGCGTCACGAGCAGCGCGGCGTGCGTCGCGCCGAACGACGCGCCCGCCGCGATGAGGAACGGCGTGTCGTTCGCGCTGCGGATCGCGGGCACGACCTCGTCGAGGATGTAGCGCTCGTACGCGAGGTGACGCGCGGCGCGCTCGTGCGGCGGCCGATCCTTCGCGTAGAAGGACTCGCCGTCGACGCTGTCGACGCACCACAGCTGCAGCCAGCCGGCGTCGACGCGCGGCGCCATGTGGCCGACAAGACCGAAGTCCTCCCACTGGTAGAAGCGGCCCATCGACGTCGGGAAAACGAGGACGGGCGTCCCGTGCCCGCCGAAGACGAGCATTTCCATGTCGCGCTCGAGGGCGGGGCTCCACCACTTCCGGTAGGTCCGCTGCATCAGTGCTCCCCCTGGCGCGGTGGCGCGATCACGACCGTGATCTCGCCTTTCGGACGCGCGGAAGCATAGCGAGCCGCCACCTCGGCGGCCGTCCCGCGGACGATCTCCTCGTGCACTTTCGTCAGCTCGCGCGCCACGGCCACCTGGGCGCCGGGCTCGACCGCGGCAAGGTCCGCGAGGAGGTCGGCGACGCGGTACGGGCTCTCGTACACGACCGCGGTGCGTCCGGCCGCAAGGAGCTCGCGCAGGAGCGTCTGCCGCGCGCCCGTCTTCTTCGGGACGAAGCCGACGAACGTGAACTCCCGCGTCGGCAGGCCCGACGCGACGAGGGCGGCGATCGCGGCCGCCGGCCCGGGGATCGGCACGACGTCGTGACCGGCGGCGATCGCCGCCGCGACGAGCGGCTCGCCGGGATCCGAGAGCGCGGGCGTGCCCGCGTCCGTCACGAGCGCGACGTCCCAGCCGCGGTCAAGCTGGCCGATGAGCTCCCCCACCTTCCGCCGATGGTTGAACTCGTTGTAGGACGTCAGATGCTTCGCCCGGATCTCGTGCTTGCGCAGCAGGATCTGCGTGTGCCGCGTGTCCTCGCACGCGACCATGTGCGCCTCCTGGAGGACCCGCAGCGCGCGCGGAGAGACGTCGTCGAGGTTCCCGATCGGCGTCGCCACGAGATACAGCTTCCCCACGGCGCGGACCCTACTCTGGCCCGCCGTCTGCAGCCGACACGTCCGTGCTGAGGGGCGCGCTCGCCGGCGCGGTCGCGGGGCTCGTCGCGTCGTGGGCCATGGAGAGCTTCCAAGCGTCCTGGACGAACGCGAGCGAGCAGATCCAGCGGCAGCGCGTCTTGATGCGCGAAGGCTCGGGACGCCGGCGCGGCGCGAAGGGCGGACCCGAGGATCCCGCCGTGATGGACCTACCGAAGGACGAGGGCCCGCAGGAGGACCCGTCCACGGTGAAGGTCGCGTCCGCCGTCGCGGAGCCGATCCTCGAGCGCGAGCTGTCCGACGAGGAGAAGCCCGTCGCCGGAGAGATCGTCCACTACGGGTTCGGCGCGTTCAACGGCGCGATCTACGGTGCGCTGGCCGAGATCCCGCTCCTCCCGATCAAGGCCTTCAACGGGATGCTCTTCGGAGCGGCGCTGTGGATCACGGCGGACGAATACATGGTGTGGAAGCTCGGGATCCGGAAGGAAGAACCCAGGTTCCCGAGCCTGACGCACGCGTACGCGCTCGCATCCCACCTCGTCTACGGACTGACGCTCGAAACGGTCCGCCGCGCGATCCGCTGGCTCGCCTGATTCGAACTGATACAGCCGTATAACATCGTTATACGGCTGTATAATGCGCCCCGTGCCCGAGATCCGCCGGAGCGCGACGGAAGCCCAGTTGCTCGCGCTGCTCACGAGCACGCCCGGTCAGGAGTTCCACACGCGCGAGCTGGTGCGGCGCGTCGGTCGGCTCCCCCGCTCGGTGCATCTCGCGCTGGAGAAGCTCGAGCGACAGGGTCTCATCGCGAGCAGACGGCTGGGGCCGCTGCGGCTCTGGCGCATGGAGCCGTCCCACCCGCTGTACCGGTCGCTGCGGGAGATGTACGCGCGGACCATCGGGGTCGGCGCGCGGCTGCGCCAGGTCATCGAGACGAAGCCCGGTGCCGAGATCGCGTTCATCTTCGGTTCGTACGCGCGGGGCGACGACGACCCGACGAGCGATATCGATGTCTTCGTCCTCGGCGAGCCGGACTGGGCACCGCTCGAGGACGAGTCCAGGAAGCTCCTCGACGAGCTCGGACGGGAGGTCAACTTCGTGGCGTGGCGACTGAACGACCTAGAGCGCGCCGTCAAGGGCCGGTCGCCATTCCTGGACACGCTCCAACGGAGCGAGAAGATCTGGATCAGAGGAGATGACCGTGAGTTCGAGCGACTCATCAGTGGAGTGGAGCGAGAGGTACGCGGACGTCGTCCAGCGGCTCGACGTCGGACCGAACGAGCGCGAAAAGAAGCTCGCGCTCGCGCGGCGGAACCTGGAACGCGCACGCGTCGCGCTGCGAAACGGTGACGCTGACCAAGCCGTCATCAGCGCAGAGACGGCGATGGTGAATGCCGCCGATGCGGTGCTTGCGCGCGACGGCTACCGGCTCCGCGGGAAGACGGGCTCACATGAGGCCCGCTTCGCGTATCCGGAACTTCCCGAGGAATTCGGTCAGGAGCGCCGTCTCTTGAGCGCGGCTCGCCGAGCGCGGAACACGGCGCAGTATGAGGAGGTCGGGTCCGTCCCAGAGGCGCTCGCGGTCGACGCGATACGCGCCGCCGAGAAGTTGCTCGCCGCAGCTGGATCCTGATCCTCAGACGATGATCTTCGCAGCCGCGGGCAGCGCGAACGTGAACGTCGTGCCCTTCCCCACTTCGCTCTCGAACCAGATGCGGCCGTCGTGCAGCTCGACGAAGCGCTTGGCCAGCGTGAGGCCGAGGCCGGTGCCCTCGCGTGAGCGGTCGGTGGGCTTGCCCACCTGTTGGAACTCCTCGAACACCGTCGCCTGATCCTCGGGCGCGATGCCGATGCCGGTGTCGCGCACGCTCACGGTGATCTCGCCGTTCTCGCGCCGCGCGCTGACCCCGATCCAGCCGCCGTCAGGGGTGAACTTCACCGCGTTCGACAGCAGGTTGAGGAGGACCTGGCGCACCTTGCGCTCATCGGCCACGAGCGTGCCGAGATCCGCTGGCACGTCGGCAGCGAGCTCGATGCCATGCCGCGCGGCGCGCTCGCGCACGAAGGCGAAGGTGCCGAGCACGGCGTCGGTGGCCGAGAACTCGCTCGGCTCGAGCTCCATGCGCCCCGCCTCGACCTTGCTGAGGTCGAGGATCTCGTTCACCAGGTCGAGCAGATGCTTGCCCGAGCTCGAGATGTCGCGGATGTACTCGGCCTGCTTGTCGCTGAGCGCGCCGGCCATGCCCTGCTCGAGGACGTCGCTGAAGCCGATGACCGCGTTCAGCGGCGTGCGGAGCTCATGACTCATGTTCGCGAGGAACTCGCTCTTGTGCCGGGAGGCGGCCTCGAGCTCCCGTGACTTCTCGACCGTCTCGTTGAACAGCCGTGCGTTCTCGATCGCGATCACAGCCTGGTCTGCAAAGGTCTGCGCCAGTGCTACCTCGCGTTCGGTGAACGGTCGTGTCGTGAGCCGCGCTAGCGCGATCGCTCCGATCGCGTCGCTCTCGCGCATCAACGGAACCACCAGCAGCGCCCGAACGTTCATCGCTCTGGCGAAGCCGGACGCCCTCAGGTCCGGTTCCATGGTCCAGTCAGGGACGTTGATGACCTTGCGATCGAGGATCGCGAGGCTCGTCGCCGTCTGGCGATACATCGGGAACAGACCACCGATCGGCTTCACACGGGTGAATGCGGCGTACGCCTGTCCTTCGAGCTCTTCCGTCCGGCCGTAATAGGCGCCCACGCGCGACCAGCGCCCCGTGAACCGCGCCGGATCTGGCGACTCGCCAGGCACCTTTCCAACGTGGTCGTCCGCCTGATTCAGCCAGCCGACATCCGCGTTGCAGAGCCTCGCGGCCGCGGCGACAACGCTCTGCAGTACCGCGGGGAGGTCGAGGGCCGCTCGACTGATCGTCTTGAGCACGTCGGCTGTTGCGGTCTGCTGCTCGAGCGCCTCCGCCAGCGCCGCGCGCTGACGGCGGACGGCGCGCAGCGCCATCGCGAGCCCGAACGTGCCAACGACCAGGATCACCGCGATCCCCAGGCGCGCCAAGCGCAGCTGCGCAAGCGTCGCGTCGACGTTCAGGACGGCGGTCCGATCCGGAACGACGAATACGTGCCAGGGGCCGATCACGGCGGTCGCGAACGCGCGTGTATTGCCGCTCAGCGGATCGGGAGCGTACTCGCGCAGCGTGACAGGTCCGCGTGCTTGGCTCGTGACCGGCTGCGACCGGATCGACTTGGCGACCACCGCGCTGCCGGTCATGTCTGCCAGTGGGGTCGCCCCCGGGGGTCGGACACTGAACGCGAGGACGCCGCTCTGGTCGACGACATAGATGTCGTCGGCGTCCCGAAGGAGAGGTGTGACCTCCTCGCGGAGCAGGTCGATCGGTAGCTCCAAGAGAAGCAGACCGAGCAACGTTCGGCGGGTATCGGTGGGCCAGATCGGAGCGGCGATCGCGATGACCGGCTGCTCTCGGTCCCCTCGATCGGCGAGATACGGCCGCGACCTGCAGCGACGTTCTTCGCACGGGATCAGCGGTGTCACGCCGGTCGTCCGTTGGACTGAGGAGACCAGTCCCGGCATCAGATCCAGCGCCACCGCATCGCGGCGACCACGCGACGCGTCGGAGGTCACGAATAGCACGTCTCCCGGGATGGTGCCCGTACGGCCCGGCTGGTCCGCCCCCTTGAGCTCGGTGAGGATGGTTCCCTGCCCGTCCGTGACCACGACGCGTGGCGCCAGGTAAGTCTTGTCGCGGTAGGTCAGGGCGATCGCGCGGAACGCGGCCTCATCAACGCCGCGCGTGTCGTCCCTCACGACCGCCTGGCGCAGATCTCCCGCGGCCATGCGGTACAAGGCAGCGGCGTACTCCTCGGCGCGCTTCTCGATCGCGGACCCCGCGCGCTCCGCGATACCTGCGCCGCTCTCGAACATCTCCGCCTCGGCGCGCGCACGAGCCTGGTCGTCCGAGATCTCGCCGAGGACGACGAGCGGCAGCGCGATGAGGAGCGCGACGGCTGCGGCCGCGAGGACCGGCCGGAGCAGCAGCTGGCCCGCGAAACGGAACACGGCGCAGCGAGCGTAGTACCGGTGGCAAGCCTCTTCGGTCGCCACGGACACGCGGTGGCCATGGCCGTCAGCACAGACTCAACGCGGGCTGCCGCGGCCTCTCCAGGATCGCTAGACGCCTCCGCTGCGGAGACGCACCGTTTGCACGAGCGCGATCCCCCCGAGGACGAGCACGCCGCCCGCGATCTGCGGCAGCTGCAGGACCTCGCCGAGGAGCGCGAAGCCGAGGATCGCGCCGACGACCGGCTCGAACGTGGCGGTGAGGCCGACGCGCGCAGCGGGCAGCAGCGACACCGCCGCGAGCGTCAGCACGTACGGGAACAGCGTCGCGATGAACACGACGCCGACGACGAGCGGCCACTGCGACGCGGCGAGCTCCCACGGGAGGCGCGTCGGGATGCGGTAGATGGCCCACGCGACCGTCGCGAAGCCGAGCCCGTACACGAGCAGCGTCCACGGCGTGTACGTGCGCAGGATCCGCTCGGCCATGAGGAGGTACGCCGCGAACGTGAGCATCGCGACGACCGAGACGAACGCGCCCTCCGCGTTCACGTCTCGGAGCCGCGCGTCGTACGCCCCGACCACGAAGTAGCACCCGATGAGCGCCATCATGCCGGCGATCCAGAGCCGACCGCCGACGGCGCGCCCGGTCGCTCGGGCGATCACGAGCAGGAGCAGCGGCGCGGTGTACTGGATCGCCAGCGCGACGCCGAGGGGAAGGCGCGAGATCGCCTCGTAGTACGTCCCATTCACCGCGGCGATGCCGAGCGCGCCGAACAGCGCGAGCAACGGCAGATCGGCACGACGGGCGCGCAGATGGCGACGGCCGAAGACCGCGAGCGCGACGAGCAATACGACGAACGAGAAGATCGCGCGGAACTGCGCCATCTCGGACGGCGCGATGCCCGCCGTGAACGCATCCTTCGCGATGACGCCGCCGAGCGCGTACAGCGCCGCGCCGGCGAGCGCGAATCCGTAGCCAAGAGCGACCCGGACAGAACGATCGGTCGGCGTTGGCGCCGGCTCGACTGCCTCCGCCGGCACCGCGATCTCGTTCAGCGCTAGTCCGCTTCCCAGTCGCGCGGGTAGAGGAAGTCGTGGCCGATCGTGCGCAGGCTGACCTTCGCGATGAGCGGCGTGACGCGCTTGAAATGGCTCTTCCGGACCATCTCGCGGATGCGGGTGACGAGCCGGGCATCGAAGCCCGCCGTGACGAGCTCCTCCGGACGGGCTCGACGGTCGACCAGGAAGTACAGGATGAGGTCTGCCTCCGCATAGCTGAACCCGAGCTCCTCTTCGTCGGTCTGCCCGGGCCACAGCTCAGCGGTCGGCGCTTTCCGCACGATGTGATCGGGGGTCCCGACGAGGACGGCAAGCTCGCGCAGCTGCGTCTTGTAGAGGTCCCCGACGGGGTTGAGCGAGGACGCCATATCGCCGAACCAGGTGCCGTAGCCGAGCAGCAGCTCGGTCTTGTTGCTCGTGCCGATGACCGCCCCGTCGGGCCACGCGAGGTCGAACTCGATCGACTTCCGCTCGCGCGCCATCTTGTTGCCGAGGCGGACTTGGTGCATCTCGGCGCCGACGAGCTCGCGGTACCCATCGATCTGCGCCGTGATGGGGACGACGCGCAGCTCGATACCGAGCCGCGTCGCGACCGCGCGCGCATCCTCGAACGAGGCCGCGCTGCTGGTGTGGTACGGCGTGTGGACCGCAAGCACGTTCGCGGACCCGAGCGCTTCGGCGGCGAGCGCCACCGAGACGGCGCTGTCCACGCCACCAGAGACGCCGACGACCGCGCGCCGCAGGCCGGCCTTCGCTATCTCCTCGCGCAGGAACGAGACGAGCATGCGGCGCACCAGCGCTTCGTCGATCCGCAGCGGAGATGGGTCCTTCGGATCCGGACGGATGGCGCCGACGCGTTGCTCTTGTCGTGGGCGGACGCCGATCCGGTCGGTCAGTCCGGGATCTCCTTCAGCGCGGCCGGGATGCCGACGCGCTCACCGAGGTGACGAAGGACCAGCTCGTGTCGTTCGTCGCGCAGGAGCGGGTTGCGCGCGCGCTCGCGCGCCGCGAGCGCGGGGTCGATCTCGGCGAACAGCAGGTGCTCGTCGAACTCGGGCGCGCGCGCGACGACCGTGCCGTCCGGCGCGAGGATCTCGGAGCCGCCCCAGAACCCGATCCCGTCCTCGTGCCCGACGCGGTTGACGAACACCACGTAGACCGTGAGGTACTGCGCGTAGAACTGGTCCATCAGGCGGCACGACTCGGCGGTGCCGAGGTCGCCGCCCTCGGCGACGCCGCGCCCCGGGCTCGCGGACGGATAGAAGACGACGTTCGCGCCCCGGATCGCGTAGAGGTACGGCGTGGACATGTGCCAGATGTCCTCGCAGATCGCGATCCCCGCGTCGCCGGCCGCGCTCGCGAACGTGTCGAACCGTTCGCCCGGCGCGAAGTAGCGGCCGTCGTCGAAGATCCCATAGGTCGGCAGGTAGACCTTGCGATGGACGTGGGTCACGCGGCCGCCCGACCAGTACCCGGAGGCGATGTGGATGCGGCCATCCGGCGTGCGCTCCACGAAGCCGGCGAGGACGTCGATGCCGCGAGACGCGTCCGCGATCGGCGCGAGGCGCGGGTCGTCCGGCGCGCACGCGAGGTCGTGCGCGAGGTCCTTCACGTAGTACCCCGTGAGCGACAGCTCGGGGAAGACCACGAGCCGCGCCCCGCCGCTCCGCGCCCGCTCGATGGTCTCGAGGTGCATCGCGACGTTCCGCTTGAACGCCCCGAGCGCGGGCGCGACCTGCGCGAGGGCGACGCGCACGGTCACGAGCCGCCCCGCAGAGAGCCGACGCGCTCCGCGTACTGATGCGCGAGCGCCCACGCGCGGCCCTCGTCGCGGGCCTCGGCCCACACGTCGAACAGCGGCTGGTCGGCGTGCGGCAGCACGAGCACCCACTCGCCGTCGTACACGTGCTTCACGCCGTCGACCTGCTTCGTGCGTTCGGTCGCGGGCTCCTGCGCGAGCATGCGCATGACGCGGCCCTTCTCCTCCCACGGGCATGCGACCTTCAGGCGCGCCATGCGCGGCGGCGGCGTCGCGTCGATGACGTCCGCGAGCGTTCGCTGCGTGATCGCGAGCAGCTCGAGGAGCTTCACGACCGCGAAGAGACCGTCGAAGGACGGGTGGAACCGCGGGAAGATGAAGCCGCCGAGCCCATCGGCGACGATGAGCGGGTGCTCGCGAGCCGCGAAGCGCATCTGCGCCTCGGCCGAATTGCGAACGCGAAGGACGCGGCCGCCGGCCTCGGCCACGATCTGCTCGATCGCGGCCGGCGCGAACACCGGCACCGCGACGACGCCGGGCGTCGTGCGCGCGGCGAGGCCGATGAACGCGGTGAGGAAGTGGCGGTCCTCGGCGATCCGCCCGCGGTCGTCGGCGAAGAACACCTTCTCGCCGCCGGCGTCGATGGTGACGCCGAAGCTCGCCCGCAGCGTCGCGGTGATCGACGCGAGCTCGCGCATCTCCTCTTGGAACTCCTCGAGCGAGCGCGAGCCGACGTTCTCCGACACGACCGCGTTGATCGCGATGACGTCGACGCCGAGCGCGGAGAGCAGCTGCGGCAGGAACTGCGCGCCGGTGCCATGCGAGTAGTTGACGACGATCTTGAACTTCGTCGTTGCGAGCTCGCGACGATGGACGACCTCGTTCATGAAGGCCTCGCTGTACGCCTCGCCGACGCGAGGGACGTCGTAGATCTGGCCGACGTCGTCGTACGTGACGCGCCGGAAGTCCTCGCGGAAGTACACGTTCTCGACCTTGCGCTCCTGCGCCTTGCCCATGTCGAGCGCCTGCTGGTCGAAGAACTTCACGTCGCACACGCGGTCATCGAACGGCGAGATGCGCACGTGGATCCCGCCCGCGGCGCCGATGCGCCGCGTCTCGTAGCGGTCGATCGGGAGCGGCACCTGGCCGAGGTCGGCGACGTGCACGCCGCCGCCGACGCAGCCGGCCATGAGGGCGCGCTTCAGCATCCGGCTCGTCCGGTGCTGGTCGCGGTTCAGCGTGACGGTCGCGCCCGGCGCAAGGGTCGACGCGTACGCGGCGCCGAGCCCGGCCGCGAGCTCGGGCGTGAGGTCGACGTTGACGAGCCCGGTGACGCCGAAGCGACCGAAGAGCGCGCGCCGGCCCTGGGCGCCCCAGATGAGGCTCGTGTGCACGACGGCCCCGCTCTCGACCTGCTTGTCGGGCCAGATCTTCACCTGCGCGCGGATGCGCGCGCCCTCGCCGACGATCGAATGGTCCGCGACCACGCTCCCCTCCTCGAGGACGACGCGTGCCTTCAGCGCGCACTGCCGCCCGATGATCGATCCGTGCACCTCGGAGCGCTCACCGACGTATGTGTTCCGCCAGACGATCGACCGGTCGATGATCGCGCCGGGCTCGACGATCACGTGATCGCGCAGGACGGTCGGCCCGACGATCTGCGCCTCGGGGCCGATCTTCGTGCCGGTCCCGAGGAAGATCGGTCCGAGGAGGACCGCGCTCGGATCGATCTCGGGATCGCCGTCCGACCACACGCCCGGGACGACCTCGCGCCCGAGCGACTCGACGCGGACCTTGCCCTGCAGGATGTCGGCGTTCGCGCGCGCGTACTCCGCGATGCTGCCGATGTCGGTCCAGTACCCGTCGGCGATGTGGCCGTAGAGCGGCTCGCCCTCGGCGAGCAGCTGCGGGAAGAGGTCCTTGCTGAAGTCGAAGCTCGCGCCGACGTCGTAGCGCCGGAGGACGCGCGGGTCGATGACATAGATCCCGGTGTTGATCGTGTCCGAGAAGACCTCGCCCCACGACGGCTTCTCGAGGAACTTCGTGATCCGGCCGTCGCCGTTCGTGATGACGACGCCGTACTCGAGCGGGTCGGGGACGTGCTTCAGGCACAGCGTCACCGCGGCGCCCTTCTCGCGGTGGAACGCCATGACCTTCGTGAGGTCGATGTCCGTCAGCGCGTCGCCCGAGATGACGAGGAACGGCTCGGTCCCGAGCGCATCGCCGATCTGGCGCACGGATCCACCGGTACCGAGCGGCGTCTCCTCGATGCTGTACCGGAGGCGCATGCCGACCGATCCGCCATCGCCGTACGCGTCCTGGATGACGGTGGCGAGGTACTGGAGGGTCACGAAGGCGTCGGCGATCCCGTGGCGCTTCAGGAGGTCGAAGATGTGGCCGAGGCAGGCCTTGTTGGCCACGGGCACCATCGGCTTCGGCCGGTTGATCGTGAGAGGCCGGAGCCGGCTCCCCTCGCCGCCGGCCATGACGACGGCGCGCATATGGGGAGTCTAGTGAGTCAGATCGCTAGAGCGACTTCACGTCGATGTCGTGGAGCGCCGACTTGACGAGATGCGCCGCCTCCTGGAAGGCGATGGCCTTGCCCCGCTCGAGCGCGGCCTCGTACGAATCGTTCACGTCACCGGACGAGCGCTCTTCGAAGACGTGGTACAGCTCCTCGAGCTGGTCGATGGAGAGCTTCACCCGGTCGCGCGCGGCGCTGCTGATCACTCATTCCCTCCCGGCGGTGGCTGAGCCTCGATCATATGCCGCGGGCGCCGTAGCATCCGGACATGGAGATCGGCCTCGCCGATCTCGTCCGGAACCGGACGATGTCGGCCGAGATCGCCGCGACGCTCGCGGGCGCCGCCGCGGAGCGGCGGTCGTTCATCGTCTTCGCGGGACCGCGCCTCGCGGGCAAGAGCACCGTGCTGCACGCGATGCTCGCGCACGCGGGGAGCGACACACCGATCCGCAGCGTCCGCGGCGAGCCGGCTGAGGCGGCACGGCTGCGGTCCGGCGACGGCCGTGGCTACGTCCTCATCCCCGAGATCACCCAGTACGCCGTCGCCGAGGGGTACATCTGGGGCGCGTCCGTCCGACGCGTGTTCGGCGCGCTGGACCGCGGCTACGCGCTCGCGGCGTCGCTCCATGCCGAGAGCGTGGAGGACGCCTTCGCCCAGATCTGTCAGGGCTGCGGGGTGCCCGACGAGCAGGCCGCGCGCATCCAGCTCGCCGTGTACATCCGCTCGATCGGCGACTGGGAAGCGCCCACCCGCCGCGTGGTCGAGGCGGTGCACGAGATCCAGGGCGTGACCGGCGGCAAGCCGCGCACGCGGACGCTGCATCTCTGGGATGAGCCGGCGGACCGGTTCGTCACCGTGAACGAGCCGAAGATCGTCCTCGGCGACAGCTGGGCGCGGCTCGCGCGCGACTTCGGGCGGGCGGCGGTCCCCTAGCCGATCTCGAGCTCGCGCGTGGGCACGTCGAGCTTCACCTCGACGCGGCCGTCCACGACGCGCACGGGATAGGCGTTGACGGGATAGACCGCCGGCAGCGCGCGCACCTCGCCGGTGCGCAGGTCGAAGCGCGCGCCGTGGCGCGGGCACTCCACGGTGCACTCGTCGAGCTCGCCCTCACCGAGGATGCCGCCGTCGTGCGTGCACACGTTGTCGATCGCGCCCCACGAGCCGTCGGCGCAGTGGCCGAGGGCGATGCTCTTCCCGTCCGCGTCGACGACCTTCACGTCGCCCGGCGCGACCTCGTCCTCGCGCGCGACGGCGATGAAGCCCTCGGTCACGCGGCGGCGTCCATCTCGATCTCCGCGACGCGGCCGATCCGCGGGCGGAGCGCCTCGAGGACGCGCGCGCGCACGCTCTCGTCCGGGATCCGGTCGATGACGCGCGCGAACGAGCCGCGCACGAGGAGCTGCTCCGCGGTCTTCCGGTCGATCCCCCGCGAGAGCACGTAGAAGATCTCTTCCTCGTCCATGCGCCCTGCGGTCGCGCCGTGGCCGCACCGCGCGACGTCGTTCGTGAGGATCTCGAGCACGGGGATCGGGTTCGCGCCCGCCTTGTCCGAGAGCAGCAGGTTGCGGCACTCCTGGTACGACCCGCTCGCCTTGCTCGTGGGCTCGACGCGCACGACGCCGTAGTACGTCGCGTGCGCCGCGCCGTAGAGGGCCGAGAGGTACAGGAGGTCCGACTGGCCGCCGCGTCCGTCGAGACGCTGGAGCGAGTTCACGTCGATCCGCTGCTCCTCTCCGGCGGCGATGAGGCCGTAGAGCTTCACCTCGGCGCCGTCGCCGAGCATGTCCGAGACGATGCCGAGCTTCGTACGTGTGCTGCCGAGGAGGACGTTGTAGCTAGCGAGCCGGCTGTCGCGGTCCGAGCCGTACCACTGCGCGCCCAGGTCCCAGACGTCGTCCGAGTACCCCTGGAGATGCACGTACCGGACGTCGGCGCCGGGCCCGACGTGGACCTCGACGTGCGGGATCGCGACGCGGCGCTGTGCGCTCGCCTCGGAGCGCAGATCCTCGACGAACGTGAAGCTGCTGTCGCGCTCCGCGACGACGATCGTGCGCGACAGGCACGCCCCGTCGCCGGCCGACCAGACGCGCTCGGACACGAGCGGCCCGCGCAGCGCGACGCCCTGCGGGACGTACACGAACGTGCCTGTGGTCCACAGCGCGTCCGCGATGGCGCTGAGCGCCGCGTGCGTGTGGACGGCCCGTCCGGCGCCGATCCAGCGCTCGACGAGGTCCGGCCGCTCGCGCACCGCGGCGGCGAGGTCGCCGACGTACACGCCCTTCGGGAGCTCCGTGGGATACGTCGCGGTCGCGACCGCGCCGCTCAGCGGTGCGGATGGGATCTGCGCGGGCGGGAAGCGCCGCCATTCCTCTTCCTGACCGGTCGGCCAGGGGATCTCGCCCGCACGCTCTGCGGCCTCGCGGCGCGAGCGGCGCAGGAAGTCGGGCTCACCCCTCTCGACAGCGGACCGCTCGACCCAGTTCGGATCGAGCGGCTGGCGAAGTGCCGGCAGGGTCGCGGCCGGGCTCACCCGATGGCGCCGGCCATCTGCAGCTGGATGAGACGGTTCATCTCGATGGCGTAGTCCATTGGCAGCGTCTTCACGATCGGCTCGATGAACCCGTTGACGACCATCGCGGTCGCGTCGCTCTCGGAGAGGCCGCGGCTCATCAGGTAGAAGAGCTGCTCCTCGCCGACCTTCGACACGCTCGCCTCGTGGCCGATGGTGACGTCGTCCTCATCGACCTCCATGACCGGGAAGGTCTGGCTCTGCGCCGTCTCGTCGAGCATGAGCGCGTCGCAGCGCACGGTGCTCTTCGCGCCGTGGCAGCCGGGGTAGATCTTCACGAGACCGCGGTAGTTCTGCTTGCCGGTGCCCTTGCTGATGCCCTTGCTCGTGATGATGCTCGTGGTGTTCGGCGCGGCGTGGACCATCTTCGCGCCGGCGTCCTGCGTCTGCGCGTCGCCCGCGAAGGCGACGGAGAGGACCTCGCCGTGCGCGCGCTCCCCGACGAGGTACACCGACGGGTACTTCATGGTGACCTTGCTGCCGAGATTCGCGTCGATCCACGTCATGCGCCCGTCCTTCTGGACCATGGCGCGCTTGGTGACGAGGTTGTAGACGTTGTGGCTCCAGTTCTGGATCGTCGTGTAGCGGACGTCGGCGCCTTCCTTGACGATGATCTCGACGACGGCGCTGTGCAGCGTCGCGGTCGTGAACACGGGCGCCGTGCATCCTTCGACGTAGTGCACGCTCGAGCCCGGCTCCGCGATGATGAGCGTGCGCTCGAACTGTCCGGCGTTCTCGCTGTTGATGCGGAAGTACGCCTGGAGCGGGATCTCGACCTTCACTCCGGGCGGGACCCACACGAACGAGCCACCTGACCACACCGCGGTGTTCAGCGCGGCGAGCTTGTTGTCGTTCGCCGGGATGACGGTGCCGAAGTATTCCTTGACGATGTCCGGGTGTTCGCGAAGCGCGGTGTCCGTATCCATGAAGATGACACCCTTCGCCTCGAGGTCCTTGCGGATGTTGTGGTACACACTCTCGCTGTCGAATTGCGCGCCCGCACCCGCGAGATACTTCTGCTCTGCCTGGGGGATCCCGAGCTTGTCGAACGTCTTCTTGATGTAGTCCGGGACGTCCTCCCAGTTCTTCACGCTCCGGTCCGTCGCGCGCAGGTAGTAGAAGATGTCCTCGAAATCGATCCCCGAGAGATCGGCACCCCAGGTCGGCATCGCCCGGGTGCGGTAGTGGCGGAGGGCCTTCAGCCGGCGCTGCAGCATCCAGTCGGGCTCGTGCTTATAGGTCTGGCTGATCTCGCGGACGACGTCCTCGTTCAAGCCCTTCTTGAGCGTGTTGATGTACTTCGCGTCGTCGTACCAGCCGTAGGCGTACCCCTGCGGGAGCTGCTCTTGGACCTTCGCATTCACTGCCATGGACCTATTTTCTACCTTCCAGGTCGGAAATCCAAGTCCTGGGATCACGTGCCAGGAATGCGCCATTTTGCGACCTGCGACCAGATCGCGCGTGAGGGACCAGGCCCTAGATGCGCTCCAGCACGACGACCGGGATGATCCGCTTCGTCTTCGCCGGATACTCGCCGAAGCCAGGCATCTGCCGGGAGTGCTCCGCGTAGAGACGATCGCGGTCCGGACCGCGCGGCAGCGGGGTCGCTCGTACACGGAACGACTCCGTCCCCACTTCGACGGTCGCCTCGCGACGTGCGACGAGGTTGTGGTACCAGGCCGGATGCGTCGGCGCGCCGCCTTTCGACCCGGCCACGACGTAGCGATCCCCGTCGCGGTGGTACGCGAGCGGCACGGTCATCTCGTGCCCGCTCTTCGCGCCCTTCACCGTGAGCAGGAGGAGCTGGTCCTTGTACGGGTGCGTGACGCCCTTCCCGCCCTTCGCGCGGAACTCGTCGATCATCTTGCGGTTCCAGTCGTGCATCTCTGTCGGCGCAACGCCGACGGCGCCGGACCTATTCCGTCGCGGCCTGCTTGACCTCTTCGCCGGGCCACGCGGTGAGGCCCCAGGCGGCGCCCTTGAGCGCCTTCAGCGAGAGCAGCGCGCACTTGATGCGCGCGGGGCTGATCGTGATGCCGAGATTGTTCAGCACGTGATCGCGGTCGAAGCCCTTCAGCTCGTCGAGGGTCTTGCCCTTCACCTCGTCGGTGAGGATCGACGCCGAGGCCTGCGAGATCGCGCATCCGCGGCCCGTGAAGTGGACGTCCTGGACGCGACCGTCCTCGCCGACGAGGAGGAACATCGTGATCTCGTCGCCGCAGAGCGGGTTCGTGTCGTGGTAGTGATGCGTCGCGCCTTCGAGCTCGCCGTAGTTCCGCGGATTCTTGTAGTGGTCGAGGATGTAGTCGCGGTAGAGGTCGTCCACTAGACGCCGAACACCTTCCTCGCCTTCTGCACGGCGTCCACGAGGACGTCGCACTCCTCGGTCGTGTTGTACAGGTACATGCTCGCGCGTGTCGTGGCGGGGACGCCGAGCCGCGTCATGAGCGGATGGTTGCAGTGATGGCCCGCTCGCACCGCGACGCCTTCGCGGTCGAGCAGCGTCGCCATGTCGTGCGGGTGGATGCCCTTCACGTCGAACGACACGACGCCGACGCGTTCCTCAAGCCCGTGCGGCCCGAAGACGGTCAGGCCGTCCTCGGCGAGGAGCTTCGGCAGCAGGTGCCGCAGGAGCGCGAGCTCATGCGTGTGGATCCGGTCCATGCCGATGTCGCTCAGGTAGTCGATCGCGGCGCCGAGCCCGATCGCGTCGACGTACGACGACGTGCCGGCCTCGAACTTCCACGGCAGCTCGTTCCACTCGGAGCGCTCGATGCTCACGCGGCTGATCATGTCGCCGCCGTACAGGAACGGACGCATGCGCTCGAGCAGCGACGCGCGCCCCCACACCACGCCCGAGCCGACGGGGCCGAGCATCTTGTGCCCGCTGAAGGCGAGGAAGTCGCACCCGAGCGCCTGCACGTCAACGGACGTGTGCGGCGCGGACTGCGCCGCGTCGACGATCACGGTCGCTCCCGCTGACTTCGCCCAGCGCACGATCTCGGCGACCGGGTTCACCACGCCGAGGCCATTGCTCGTGTGCGTGAGCGCGAGCACTTTCGCACCGCGCTCCAGCTCGCGGCGGAGCTGGTCGAGCCGCAGGCGGCCCTCGTCGTCCACGTCGATGACGACGAGCTCGGCGCCGGCGTCCTTCGCCAGCTGCTGCCACGGGACGAAGTTCGAGTGGTGCTCGAGCACCGTCGTGACGATGCGGTCTCCCGCCTTCACGTTGTCGCGCCCCCAGGCATACGCGACGAGGTTCAATCCCTCCGTCGCGTTGCGGACGAAGACGATCTCGCGCGCCTCGGGCGCGTTGATGAAGCGCGCGACCTTGGCGCGGGCCTCCTCGAACGCCGCCGTCGTGCGCTCGGAGAACTCGTACACGCCGCGGTGGATGTTCGCGTTGTGCTCCTCGTAGACGCGCCGCATCGCGTCGAGCACCGCGCGCGGCTTCTGGCTGGTCGACGCGTTGTCGAGCCACACGAGCGGCCGGCCGTGCACCGTCTGCGAGAGGACCGGGAAGTCGGCGCGGATGCGCTCGACATCGAGCGCCTTCTCAGCGCTGGACGGGCGAGCGGTGACAGCCACGAGCTAGGCCCTCCCGGCGTAGAGCTCTTCGCGGACGAAGTCGTACCCCTTGCTCTCGAGCTCGGCGGCGAGCTCCTTCCCGCCGGTGCGAACGATACGGCCGTCGATGAGGACGTGGACACGGTCGGGCTGGACGTAGCGGAGGATCCGCTCGTAGTGCGTGATGAGCACGATCCCGACGTCCGGCGAGCGCAGCGCCTCGATGCCGTGCGCCACGGTCTGCAGCGCGTCGATGTCGAGGCCCGAGTCCGTCTCGTCGAGCAGCGCGAACTTCGGCTGGAACATGTGCATCTGCAGCATCTCGAGCCGCTTCTTCTCGCCGCCGGAGAAGCCCTCGTTCACCGAGCGCGTGATGAACTGGTCGTTCACCTCGAGGAGCTCCGTCTTCTCCTTCAGGAGCTTGCGGAACTGCGGGATGGGCATGTCGTCCTTCTCGTCGCCCTTCACGCGCCGCGCGTTGATCGCGGTGCGCAGGAAGCTCGCGACCGAGACGCCGGGGATCGCGATCGGGTACTGGAACGCGAGGAACATCCCCGCGCGCGCCCGCTGGTCCACGGGCAGCGCGAGGAGGTCCTGTCCGTCGTACGTGACGGATCCGGCGGTCACCTTGTAGCGGGGATGGCCCATGACCGTGAGCGCGAGCGTGCTCTTGCCCGACCCGTTCGGGCCCATCACCGCGTGCACCTCGCCGGTGCCGACCGTGAGGTCGATCCCCTTGAGGATCTCCTTCCCCTCGACGTTGACGTGGAGGCCCTTGACCTCGAGCGTCGCCACTAGCGCGCCAGCATCCGCTGCGGCGTCGTGCCGGTCGGCCAGGTGGCCAGCTCGGCGAGGCTGAGCGCGTCGAGCGCCTTCGCGATCGTGCCCTGGAGCTTCACCCACACGAGGCGCGTGCCGCAGCTGGGCTCGTGGACGCAGTTGAGGACGGCCTCGCCCTCCGCGGTGCAGATCTGCGGCTCGATCGGGCCTTCGAGAGCGCGCACGACGTCGCCCGCGGTGATGCCGCTCGGGTCCTTCGCGAGCATGTAGCCACCGCCCGCGCCGCGCTTCCCGGTGACGAGACCGGCCCGCCGCAGCGTGGCCACGAGCTGCTCGAGGTACGCCTCGGGGAGCGCCTCGCGCTCCGCGACGGCGTGGAGGCTCACGGTGCCGCGGCCCCACTGACGCGCGAGCTCGACCATGAGCCGCATGCCGTACTCGCCACGCGTCGAAACGTGGAACGCCGTGGCCTGCAGGGGATTTCCGATCATCTGGGTAGGTATTGTAGGCCAGGTACGTTTTCGGAAGCGCGTGGCCGAACGTGCGCTCTCGCTTTGGATCCGTGTCCCTGCACGATGGCCGTTCGGATCAACCCTGCTTGAGGCGTGGGTCCAAAGCGTCCCGAAGACCGTCACCGATCAGGTAGAGGCATAGCACCGTCAGGAAGATCGCGGCGCCCGGTGGGACGACGAGCCACGGGGCGCGGCTGAAGTACGACGCCGCGTTCGTGAGCATGCTCCCCCAGCTCGGCGTCCCCGGCGGGACCCCGAGGCCGAGGTACGACAGCGCCGACTCGACGAGGATGATCGTCCCGACGTCGATGGCCATCAGGACGAAGATGAGCGGCAGGACGTTCGGCAGGATGTGCCGGATCATGATCCGCGTCGACGACGCGCCGATCGTGCGCGCGGCGGTGATGAACTCGCGCTCCCGCAGCGCGAATGTCTGACCGCGGACGAAGTTCGTCACGCCGGTCCAGAAGAGGACCCCGATCACGACCGTCAGCAGGAGCGCGCTCGGTGAGAAGAGCGCGCTGAAGATGATGAGCAGGAAGATCGTCGGCACCGAGTTCAGCGTCGTGACGAACCACGTGATGACGTCATCGATGGCGCCGCGCATGTATCCCGCGACGAGGCCGAGCCCGACGCCGATGGTGATGTTCATGAACGCGGCGACGAAGCCGATGAACAGCGAGACCTGACCGCCGTAGAGGAGGCGGAGCACCTGGCTGCGGCCGAGCTCGTCGGAGCCGAACAGATACTTCGGCGGGTCGAGCGTCGGCTGCCGGTACGTCTTCAGCAGGTCCTGGCTGAACTCGTTGGTGTTGAACACACGCTCGCCGAGGAGCGGCGCGGAGACCGAGAGGATCACGAGGGTGAAGAGGATCACCGCCGACGCGATCGTCAGCCGGTCGCGGCGCAGCCGGTACCAGGCGTTCTCCCACAGGCCCGCCGCGACCTTGCGCTGCGCGAGGTCGGCGGGCCGGACGGCGGGAGCGGTGACGGCCGCCACTAACGCACCTTGATGCGCGGATCGACGATCGCGTAAGCGATGTCGCGGATGAGGTAGCTGATGACCAGGAGCGCCGACGCCACCATGACGCCGGCCATGATCACGGGATAGTCCTTGCTCCGTGCCGCGGCGTAGGTGAACTGTCCGACCCCCGGCCACGTGAAGACCTGCTCGATGACGAGCGCCCCGCCGACGAGCACCGCGAGGAGCGGCCCGAGCGCCGTCACCATCGGGATCAGCGCGTTCCGGAGCGCGTGCACGTACACGACACGGCGCTCGCGCAGACCCTTCGCGTGCGCCGTCCGGATGTAGTCCTGCGAGATCACGTCGAGCGTCTCGGTGCGTAAGTAGCGGCTGTAGTTCGCGATGCCGCCGAGCGCGAGGACGAACGCGGGCATGATGATGTGCGTCACGCGGTCGGGGATGTCCCACACGTCGTGCCCCACCGTGAGGAGGCCCTGGCTCGGCAGCCACCGCAGCGTGACCGCGAACAGGATGATGAAGAGCAGGCCGATCCAGAACGTCGGGATGGCGTGACCTGCCACGGCGAAGACGCGGATGACGTTGTCGATCCACGTCCCGCGCTTCAACGCCGCGATGACGCCGAGCGGGATCCCGATAGTGAGCTGGAGGACCAGCGCGACCGTCGCGAGCTGCAGCGTCGCGGGCAGCCGCTCGAGCAGCAGCGGGAGGGCCGGCCGGTTGTACTGCAGCGACCTGCCGAAGTCCCCCTGGATCGCGAGGGTGACCCAGTCGACGTACTGCAGGGGGAGCGGCTTGTCGAGGCCCCAGTGCGTGCGCAGCCCGGCGATGTCCTCCTCGGTGATGTTCAGCGCTCCGAACGTGTACAGGCGGACCGGATCACCGGGCGCGAGGCGCGTGATCGCGAAGACGAGGATGGAGATGCCGATGAGGGTGGGGATCGCGTACAGGAGCCGCCGGATGATGTAGTTCCGCACCCCTCTGACCTCCGCGCGCGAGAGCGGCGGCGGGTCGCCCCGCCGCCGCTCCCATCATCGGTCGCTGGTTACTTCTTGAACCACCACTTCTCGATGTTCCACTGGCCGTTCAGGTTGAACGTGCCCGGGTCGATGCCCTGGATCTTCGCGTCGGCGACGAGGATCTCCTTCGGGGTGTAGCCGAACATGTACGGCTGGTCCTCGTTGAGGATCTTGTTCAACGCCTGGTAGTTCTTCTGACGCGCCGCCTGCGAGCAGTCCGGACCGTTGCGGCCGGCCTCGATCAGCTTGTCGACCTCGGGGTTCGAGTAGCCGACGAAGTTGTTGCCCGCCTTGGTCGGGCTCGCGACGTTGCTCGAGTGCCAGATCGTGAACGGGTCCGGGTCCGCACTGAGCGACCAGCCGATGATCACGGCCTCGACCTCAGGCGAGCCACCGGTCAGCTTCGGCACGAGGGACTCGAAGGCCTCGACCTTCGGGTTGATCTTCACGCCGATCTGCTTGTACTGCTCCGTCGCCACCTGGAGGAACGTCTCGCGGAGCTTGTTCCCCTGGTTCGTGACGATCGTGATCGCGAGCGGCTTGCCCTCCTTGGCGTAGAAGCCGTCGCCGCCCTTGGCGAAGCCCGCGGCCTTCAGGAGGTCCTCGGCCTTCGCCTTGTCGTAGTTGTACGGGTTCAGGTCCTTCTCGGGGGCCGCGGCCCACGACACGTTCGGGTGGTGCTGGATCATCTTCGCGCCCTCGCCGAGGAGGACGGACTGCACCACGGCCGCGGTGTCGATGCCGTAGGCGAGCGCCTGACGGACGCGCTTGTCCGCGAGGAACCCGACGTTCGGGTTGTTGCCACGCCAGCCGATGTACGTGTAGGAGTTCGCCTGCCACTTGTACAGCTTCAGGCGGTCCTCGCCCTGGAAGCCGGCGACGTCCGTCGCCGTGATCTTCCCGATCGAGAGCTCACCGGTCTTCAGCTGCGCCGCGAGGACGTTCGTGTCCGCGACGACCTTGAAGACGAGCTCGTCGACGAGGGGCGCGCCCTTGAAGTACGCGTCGTTCCGGGTGAGGATCGTCTGGTCGCCCTTGCGCCATTCCTTGAACTTGAACGGCCCGCTGGCGACGGGCGGGTTGTTGTTCTCTGCGGCGTCATCGACGACCTTCGTCGGGTCGTTGTCGACGGTGTACTTGCCGAAGATGTGGTCCGGCATCGGGGCCGAGCCGAAGACGCTGACCATGGCGGGGCAGAACACGCGGGTGAACTTGACGGTGAACTTCTTCGGGTCGGCGCTGTCGATCTTGATCCCGGAGATGTCCGTCGCCTTGCCGGTCGAGTAGTCCTGGTAGCCCTCGATGTCGTTGAACGTGCTCTTGTTCGGGGTCACCTTGCTGCGCGCCTGCATCTTCACGCGCGCGAGGAAGTCCTTCGCGATGATGGGCTTCCCGTCCGACCAGTTCGCCTTCGGGTCGATGGTCCAGTCGAACGTCAGGCCGTCCGCGCTGACCTTCCACGATCCGAGCCACGGCTTGACCTCGGCCGTCTTCGGGTCGATCGTGACGAGCGAGTCGTAGATCTTGCCGCTGACGTCGGACGAGCCGGTGTCGTTCGAGGTCGACGGGTTGAGGCGCTGGATGTCGACGAAGGTCCCGATGACGACGCGGCCGCCGGGTACCGGCTGGGCCGCCGTCGGCGCCGCGCTGCCCGCAGGCGAGGCGGTGCCGCCAGGTGTTGCGCTGGGTGCGCACGCGGCGGCCACGAGCGAGACCATCCCCACCAGGGCCACCGCGCGCCAGAGTCTGATCATGTATCCCTCCACGTACGTTCTCGCAGGCTGGCTGAATCTAGATACGCTCCGCAGCCGTTCGGGGTTCAGGACCGGCATTTTGTACCCCATATCGACCGCCGTGCGCAGCAGCGGATCTAGAGCCGTAGGGCAAGGCGCGCCACGCGCTTCCGTAGCGTACTTGGGAGGGTTAGCTGCCGAAGGCAGCTAACCCGGGAAGTGGCAGGCCGCCCAGTGACGCGCGTTGTGCTCGATGAACTCCGGGTCGACCTCCGAGCAGATCTGCTGCGCCTTCCAGCAGCGCGTGTGGAACCGGCAGCCGGTCGGCGGGTTGACGGGGCTCGGGACGTCGCCGGTGAGGATGATCCGCTTGCGCTTCGATTCCACCGTCGGGTCGGGGATCGGCACGGCCGACAGCAGCGCCTGCGTGTAGGGGTGCAGGGGCCTCTCGTACAGCTCCTGGCGGTCCGCCAGCTCGACGATCTTGCCGAGGTACATCACGGCGACGCGATCGGAGATGTGGCGCACGACCGAAAGGTCATGCGCGATGAACAGGTAGGTCAGCTTGAAGTTCGACTGCAGCTCTTCGAGCAGGTTGATGATCTGCGCCTGGATGGAGACATCGAGCGCGGAGATCGGCTCGTCGGCGACGATGAACTCGGGCTCGACGGCGAGCGCGCGCGCGACGCCGATGCGCTGCCGCTGCCCGCCCGAGAACTCGTGCGGATAGCGGTTCGTGAAGTACGGGTTGAGCCCGACGACCTTGAGCAGCTCCTGGACGCGCGCGGTCTTCTCGCGCCCGCGCGCGAGGTCGTGGACCTCGAGCGGCTCGCCGATGATGTTCCCGACCGTCATGCGTGGGTTGAGCGAGGCGTACGGGTCCTGGAAGATCATCTGCATCTTCCGCCGCATCTTCCGCATCTGCTCGCCGCCGAGCGTGGTGAGCTCGGTGCCCTCGAACTTCACCGCCCCCGCGGTCGGCTTGTAGAGCTGGAGGATCGCGCGGCCGGTCGTCGACTTGCCGCAGCCGGACTCGCCGACAAGGCCGAGGGTCTCGCCCTTCTCGACGAAGAAGTCGATCCCGTCCACGGCGCGCACCGCGCCGACCTGGCGCTGGAAGATGATCCCCTGCGTCAGCGGGAAGTGCATCTTCAGACCGGCGACCTCGAGGATGTTCTTGCCGCTGCCCGCCTCCGCGGTCGAGCGGACCTTTTCGAATCCGACGGCCACCTACATCCCCTCCTTCTGGGTCACGTCCGGCGGGAGATCGGCGCCGATGCCGTGCACGGCCTCCGCGGGCACCTGCGCGACCTCCGCCTTGATCTCCTCGAGCACCTCGACGTCGCCGATCTCGTGGCGATAGTCGACGTCGACGAGCCAGCCACCCTTTTGCGTGCCCCAGCAGCGGGACTCGTGATCCGGCTTCGCGTTCGGGATGCCCTCGAGCGGCGGCTCCTTCTCGCGGCAGATGTCGTGGCGGTACTGGCAGCGCGGCTCGAACTTGCAGCCCGGCGGTGGCGCGATGAGGTCGGGGGGCAGACCCTCGATCGGGACCAGCTTCTCCTTGCGCCGCTCGTCGAGCCGCGGGATCGAACGGAGGAGCCCCCACGTGTATGGCATCTTCGGGTTCGCGAAGAGCTCGCCGGTGTCGGCCTTCTCGACGATCCGTCCCGCGTACATGACGTGGATCCGCTGCGTCATGCCCGCGACGACACCGAGGTCGTGCGTGATGAGGATGAACGCGGTGCGGAACTCGCGCGCCAGGTTCTTCAGGAGGTCGAGGATCTGCGCCTGGATGGTGACGTCGAGGGCCGTCGTCGGCTCGTCGGCGAGGATGAGCTTCGGGTTGCACGACAGCGCCATCGCGATCATCACGCGCTGGCGCATGCCACCGGAGAACTGATGCGGGTAGTCGTCGAGCCGCTTCTTCGCGCTCGGGATCCCGACGAGCTCGAGGAGCTCGACGGTGCGCTTCCGCGCCTCCGACCGGTCCATCTTCAGGTGCAGCTCGAGCGCCTCGGAGATCTGCCGGCTGATCGTGAGCACGGGATTGAGGGAGGTCATCGGGTCCTGGAAGATCATCGCGATGTTGTTGCCGCGGATCCCGCGGACGTCGTCGTCGTCCATCTTCAGGACGTCCTGGCCGTCGAAGAGGATCTCGCCCTGGGTGATCTTGCCGGGCGGCTGCGGGATGAGGCGCATGAGGGAGAGCGCCGTCACGGACTTACCGCATCCGGACTCGCCCACGATGCCGAGCGTCTCGCCGGCGTTGAGCTCGAAGGTCACGCCGTCCACCGCGCGCACGACTCCGTCGCGCGTGTAGAAGAAGGTGTGCAGGTCCTTTACGTCGAGCAGCGGCAAGCGGGCCCTCCCATTACCAGCGTCGCAGGCCAGCGGCGGAGCCTAACGAAAGTCAGCGTACAAGACCAATCCGACCCTCGGTCGGGGGGACCCCTCCCTCGGGCCCGGGTGCTCGACCTCGTCGCTCCGCGCCTCGGTCTGCGCGCCCGGGGACGACATCACAGCTTCATCCGGGGGTCGAGGGCGTCGCGGAGGCCGTCGCCGACGAACGTGAACGCGAGCATGACGACCCCGATGCAGACCGCCGGCAGGAGCACCGGCCACGGCGACGACGAGAACACCTGGTAGCCGTCGTTGATCATGACCCCCCAGGTGGCGGTCGGCGGGCGGATGCCGATCCCGATGAAGCTCAGGGTCGCCTCGGCCAGCATGGCGCTCGGGATGCCGAACGCGACGGCGACGATGACGGGCGCGAGCGCGTTCGGCAGGAGGTGCCGGATCATGATCCGGCGGGCCGGGACGCCGATGGCCCGGGCCGCCTCGATGAATTCCTTCTCCTTCAGTGACAGGACCTGGCCGCGGACGAGGCGCGCCATGCCGACCCAGTTCACGATGGCGATCCCGACGAACATGAGCAGCAGGCCGCCCATGATGTCGCCGACCTCGTTGTTCCGGAGCGTCGCCATGATGATGAAGAGGAAGAGCAGGTCCGGGAACGCGTAGATCACGTCGGTGAAGCGCATGAGGAGCTGGTCCAGCCAGCCGCCGTAGTAGCCCGACACGAGGCCGACGGTCGACCCGATGAGGAAGATGACCGCGACCGGCACGAACCCGACGAGCATGCTGACCCGCGAGCTCCAGATGAGACGGCTGAGGATGTCGCGGCCGATCGCGTCCGTGCCGAGCAGGTAGCGGCTGTCGGTGTAGCGCGCGTCGCCCCAGAACGGGTCGGCGAGCGGCGGCGCCTGCTTGCCCTCCGGCGTGAACGTGAGCGTCGGGTCGTACGGCGCGATGACGGGCGCGAGGATGGCCATGATCCCCGCGAGCGCGATCACGACGATCCCCGCCATCGCGGCGCGGTTGCGGAGCAGCCGATGGAGGGCGTCCCGCCACAGCGACCGCTGCGTCCGCAGCCCATTCTGACCCTCGCTCGGGGAGACCCCTCGCTCGGGTCCCGGTGCTCGGCCTCGTCTTCGCTCGGCCTGCGCGCCGGGAGGACGGGCTGCGGTCGTCACTTCAGACGGATCCGCGGGTCGAGGAGGCCGTAGAGGATGTCGACGGTGAGATTCGCGACCGCGATGATGAACGCGTACAGCAGGTAGACGCCCATGATGAGCGGGTAGTCGCGCCGGGTGATGCTGAGGACGAACTCGCGTCCGAGCCCGGGCACGTTGAACAGGACCTCGATGATGAACGACCCGGTGATGAGCCCGGCCGTCGCGGGCCCGACGATCGTGGCGATCGGGATCATCGCGTTCTTGAGGACGTGCCCGACGATCACCATCTGCTCCGACAGCCCTTTGCCGCGCGCCGTGCGCACGTAGTCCTGGCGGATCGCCTCGAGCATGCTCGCGCGCGTGACGCGGGTGAGGAACGCCATCGCGCCGAGCGACAGGATCAGCGTCGGCAGGATCATGTGCCTCGGCGTCCCCCACCCGACGATCGGGACGAGCTTCAGGTTCACGGCGAAGAGGTAGATGGCGACGATGGCGATGACGAACGAGGGGATCGTCGTCCCGATCGTCGCGAAGGCCATGCTCGCGTAGTCGACGCCGCTGTTCTGCCGCAGCGCGCTGATCACGCCGAGCGGCAGCGAGACCGCGAGCGCGAGGAAGAGCGCCTGCAGCCCGAGCTGCGCGCTCACGGGGAACTGCGAGCCGATGATCTCCGCGACGCTGCGGTCCTTCACCAGGCTCGAGCCGAGATCGAAGCGGAGCAGGTTCCCGAGATAGAGCACGAACTGCTCGTGGAGGGGCCGGTCCACGCCGTACAGCCGCTCGAGGCGCGCGATGGTCGCCTGCGGCAGCGGCCGATCAGGGTTCTTGTCGAACGGCGACCCCGGCGCCGCGTGCGCGAGCGCGAACGTGATGACCGCGACGAAGAAGAGCGTCGGGATGAGCAGGAGCATCCGCCGCGCGACGTAGTTCAGCATGCGAGGCGATCACCCCTTCTTCGTGACGTAGACCTCCCAGAGCCGGAACTGCGAGAGCACCGAGTCGAGCGCCGTGGTCGTCACGCCCTTCACCCACGGCTTGATGAGGATCTTGCCCGTCACGTAGTACAGCCATGCGGCGGGCGCCTCCTGCGACAGCATGCGCGAGGCCTCCTGGTACATCCCGTCGCGCTTCGCCTTGTCGGTCTCCTGGTCGGCCTGCCGGACGAGATCGTCGTACTTGTCGTTCTTCCAGCCCGTCTTCGCGATGCCGCTCGAGTGGAACACCGTCGTCAGCCAGTTCTGCTGGTCGGGGAAGTCCGCGCACCACCCGAGGATGAACATGAGCGGCGTCGTCTCCTGCTTCTTCACGAGCTGCGTGTAGGCGGTCGAGTCCACAGGATCGGGGACGACCTCGACGCCGATGTTCGCCTTCCACTGCTGCTGCAGCCATTCGACGCGCGTCTTCGTGCGCGAGTTCGACGCGTAGGTGAACTTCACGTTGCGCAGCTCGGCGCTGCCGCTGTACTTCGACTTCGCGAGCGCCGCCTTCGCCGCTGCCGGGTCGTACTTCTGGGTCTGGTCGTCCTTGTCGTAGCCGGGGATGCCCGGCGGGATGAATCCGGCGCTCGCCGCGGCACCGATCTTCTGGATCTCCTTGATGTACCCCTCGCGGTCGAACGACTTCGCGAACGCGAGCCGCACGTTCGGGTCGTCCATCGGCGGCCGCTTCGCGTTGAACCCGATGTAGTACGTGCACGACCCGGGCACGTCCTGGAGCTGCCCCTTGAGGTCGCTCTCCGACTCGATCGTGCGCAGGTCCTCGGCGGCGACGCCGAGGATATCGATCTCGTTGCCGCGGTACGCGGCGAACGCGACGGCGCCCTCGTTCAGCATCACGCGCGTCCACTTCTTGAGCTTCGGCGCCCCGCGCCAGTAGCCCTCGTTCCGCTCGAACGTCATGTTCTCGTTGTGCTTCCAGCTCGTCAGCTTGAACGGGCCATTGCCGATGTACGTCGCCGGCTCCGTCCAGCGCTCGCCGCCCTTGTCGAGCGACTCCTGCTTCACGGGCATGCCGACCCACATGTACGCGATGGAGCCGAAGTACGCGGCCGGCTCGGTGAGGTCGAACTGGATGTCCTTGTCGTTCAGCGCATGGATGCCGACGGCCTTCTTCGCCGCGTCGAGCTCGGCGGTGCTGGACTTGCGGACATCCATGAGGTTCCACTTCTCGCAGCCGACGACGATGTAGAGCACGAAGGAGTAGTCGCCGGCCGTCTTCGGGTCGCACGTGCGCATGAACCCGCGCTCGAAGTCCTTCGCCGTCACCGGTGTGCCGTCCGAGAACTTGACGCCGTCGCGCACCGTGAACTTCCACGTCTTGCCGCCGTTCGTGACCTCGGGCTCCTTGGCCGCGACCGCGGGCACGGGCTTCAGCGTCTTCGGGTCGAGCGTCATGAGCCCTTCGAACACGGACATGACGACGGCGATCTCGCCGACGAAGGAGGCCCTGTAGGGGTCGATCGTGTCCGGCTCGGACCCAAGGTTCGTGATGAGCTCGCCGTTCGGATCGGGCTGGCCCTCGCCGACGGTCGTCGTCTGGTTCGGGGGGGTCGACGGGCCGCCGAAGCAGGCGCCGAGGACGAGCCCGCCGGTGACGAGGACGGCCACGAGGGGACGAAGATGCAGCGCCGCAGACGCCATAGCGCAGGGCCTCCTTCTGTGTCTGTCTACCGTACCGACGACGGCCGAGGGCGGTTCATAGCTTCATGCGCGGATCGAGCGCGTCGCGCAGGCCGTCGCCGAGGAACGTGAACGAGAGCATGACGATCGAGATGCAGATCGCGGGCAGGAGCGTCGGCCAGGCCGACGTCGAGAACACCGAGAACCCTTCGTTGATCATGACGCCCCACGTCGGGGTCGGCGGCCGGATGCCGACCCCGAGGAACGACAGCCCAGCCTCGAAGAGGATGTACTGCGGCACGGCGAACGCCGTGGCCACGATGAGCGGAGCGAGCGCGTTCGGGAACAGATGCTTCGTCATGATCCGGAACGGCGTCGCGCCGATGGACCGGGCGGCCTCGACGAACTCCTTCTCCTTCAGCGAGAGCACCTGGCCGCGCGTCAGCCGCGCGATGCCGACCCAGTTCACGACCGCGATGGCCACGAACATGAGGGGCAGGCCGCCGAGGAGCTTGCCGAACTCGGTCTCGCGCAGCGACGTCATGACGACGATGAGGAACAGGAGGTCGGGGAAGGCGAAGATGACGTCGGTGAACCGCATGAGGATGTTGTCCGTCTTGCCGCCGCGATAGCCGGCGAGCAGGCCGACAGTGGCGCCGATGCTGAACACGATCAGCGCGGGCACGAATCCGATGACGATGCTGATCCGCGCGGAGTGGATGAGGCGGCTGAGGATGTCGCGGCCCAGCCAGTCGGTCCCGAAAGGATGGTTCGTGTCGACGTACTTGGGATCGCCCCACTGCGGGTCGCGCATCTGCAGGCTCGTGTCGACGTGGATCGGATCGTAGGGCGAGATGCGGTCGGCGAAGATCGCGAGCA
>DASWDY010000029.1:0-3589 GCA_036395035.1 Candidatus Limnocylindria bacterium | reverse complement strand
GAGAACGGCGAGGCCGGACTCATGGGTCTTGCGGTCGATCCCGACTTCACGACGAACGCGTTCATCTACGTCTGCGCTTCGCGAGACGACGAGGGCCAGTTCCGCAATCAGGTACTGCGCTATCGCATGGTCGGCGACGCGATCGCATTCGACGGCCATGTCATCCGTCGCGGGATGACGGCTGCGTCCAACCATGATGGGTGCCGCCTCCGCTTCGGTCCCGACCGGAAGCTGTGGGTCACCATGGGCGATGCCGGGAATAGCTCGAACGCGCAGAACCCGATCTCGCTGAACGGCAAGGTCCTGCGCGTTAGCGTGGACGGGACGATCCCCGCGGACAACCCCGTGCTGCCGGGCGCGACCGCGCGCAGCGTCGTGTACACGTGGGGCAATCGCAACCCGCAGGGACTCGCGTTCGAGCCGAGCTCCGGCATTCCGTGGGAGGTCGAGCACGGCGACGACACGCACGACGAGATCAACGTGCTCGTCGCCGGCGCGAACTACGGCTATCCGATCTATCGCGGACCGGCCGGCCGGCCCGGCTACACGGATCCGGCGTGGTCTTCCGGCAACGTGACGCTCGCGACGTCGGGGGCGGACTTCGTCGTCGGCCCACAGTGGGGCATCTGGAGCGGGTCGCTCTTCGTCGCGACACTGAAGGAGTCGGACCTGCGCCGCTTCGAGCTCTTCGCGGGCAGCGCGCGTCAGTCCGGTGTCTTCTTCGACAACGCGTACGGTCGCTTGCGCAGCGTCGTGTTCGGCCCCGAGGGCGCGCTCTACATCACGACGAGCAACGGTACCGGCGACCGCGTCCTGCGCGTCAGCGCGACGCAGCCCTGACGCAAGTCGCCGCCGACGAAAGGTGTGTGGACCGGCGGCGCGTTCTCGGACTGGCGGGCGAGCACCTGGCCGAACGCGAGCTGGCGCGTCGTGGTCTCGTCGTGGTCGCGCGCAACGTGCGCACGCGTTTGGGCGAGATCGACCTCGTCTGTCGTGACGCGCGGGGCTATGCCTTCGTCGAGGTGAAGACGCGCCGCGCGGGGTCGTTCGTGCCCGCGATCGAAGCGATCGACTTTCGGAAGGCCCAGCGCCTCGCTGTGCTCGCGGAATCCTGGCTCGCCCAGCGCGGCGAGCGCGCCGTCGCATGGCGCATCCTCATCGCGGCGCTGACGGTGACCGCGACCGGCACGACCGTCGAGCTGCTGCCGCTCGAATCGCGCTAACGGTCGATCCGTACCTCGAGACCTTCGATATGGACGTGCGCGCCGGAGGCGTCGCGGATGAGCCGAAGTCGTGCGCCGTGCGGCATCGTGACCACCTCCCAGCCGTTGCCGCTCACGCGCATGAGGTCGTCCCAGACCGCGAGCACGGGAGAGTGGGCGCATCCCTGCAGCGGTCCGACGCCGGGCCCGCACACTGTCGTCGCGAACACGAAGTCGATCGGCGGGTTCGCCGGGTCGTGGGCGATGACGTTGTGCGTGCCGAAGCTCCGGGGGAAGCTCTCAGGTCCTGAGTAGCGAACGAGGACGAGCGCGTCGTACGCGGCGATGAGGGTGGCTCGGTCGAGATCGGGCGCCCTCTGGAGGTACTCGAGCTTCTCGATCGTGCCGCGATCCTTCCGGATGAGGTCCGTCGCCGAGAGAGGGCTGTCGCTAATGAGGAAGATCGCGCTGTTCGCGAGGACGATGGCGGTGACGATCCACGGGAGGGTGCGCGGCATGCGGATGCCCCGTGCGAGCGCGATCGCGCCGCGCGCGGCGACGAGGCACAGGCCCGGGAGCATGCTGAAGACGTAGCCGTACTCGCCGGAGTGGATCGGGACATAGACGAGCAGCGGAGAGAGCGTCCACGCCGCGACGAAGAGCGCGCGCCGCCGATCGGTCCACTCGATGTGTCGCGCGGCTGCCGACAGCGGGACGAGCGCCATGAGCGGTGCGAGGAAGTAAAGACCGCGCCCGAGGTATCGCGCGAGCTCGTATGCGTTCGTATAGAGGGCCGCGAGCCCGTTCCTGCCGAAGACGCTGTAGCGGTCGTCGACGAACTCACCCTGCACGCGGAGCGCCTCGGAGAAGCGCGCGAGGCCGCCGTCGGCGACGGCGCTCGCCACGTACCACGCACCGACGAGCGCCGTGACGGCCACCGCGCCGATCGCCGCGCCGACGAGCGGCGCGCCCCACGCGGCGAGTAGCCACAGCGGCGCGAGGAAGATCGCGAGGTCGCTGCGGAATCCGATCGCGATCCCCCAGGCCGCCGACGCGACGAGGAGCGCGCCCGCGCGTCCGCGCGGCGTTTCGGACACCGTGGCGCGCCAGAAGAGCAGCGCGCAGCCGATGGAGAGCGCGGCGAGCAGCGTGTACGGATACGCGACGCCGCCGTAGGCCCAGAAGGTCACCGCGGTGAGCAGGAAGATCGCGCTCGCGCGCGCGGTCCGCTCGTCGTAGAGCCGCGCGGCCAGCAGATACAGCAGCGCGATCGCGCTGGCGCCCGCGAGAAGGCTCACCAGGGTCATCGCGCGGTTCGCATCCGCGGTGACCGCGTACACCGCGCGCAGCAGAAGCACGTAGTAGAGGTAGCCGGGAGGCTGCGGCCGTTGATCGAGCGGGTCGAAGCGCTCGATGGCGCGTGCGTAGAGGACAGAGTCGTGCGCCCACAGGTTGTCCGTCTGGAACGGAATGCGGGTGAGGACGCCGAGCGCGAAAAAGAGCGTGGCCACCCGCCATGACATCGCGCCGTAGTGTGCCGGGTGGCGGCTGGTACCGGAGTACCGTCGGACGGTCCGCTCCACACCGTGGCGGGCGCGCGCTGAGCCTGCGCGCGCATGGCGACGGTGCTCGCGCCCGCGCGCTCGGTCGCGCGCGTCGCCGCGTGCGCGCTCTGGGGTCTCGAAACCGCGCTCGTCACGGTCGAGGCCGACGTCGCGAACGGGCTGCCCAGCTTCACGGTCGTCGGCATGCCGGACACCGCGGTCTCCGAAGCACGGGAGCGCGTGCGCGCCGCCATCCGCAATTCCGGCTTCGAGTTCCCGCTCCGCCGCGTCGTCGTGAACCTCGCGCCGGCGGAGCGGCGCAAGGAGGGCACCGGGTTCGACCTGGCGATCGCGCTCGCGGTGCTTCGCGCGACAGGCCAGCTCACGCGCGACGCGGACGCACTCTGCCTGGGCGAGCTCGCGCTCGACGGCACGCTGCGGCCGGTGCGGGGTGTCATGCCACGGGCGCGCCGCGCGATGGAGGCCGGCGTCATGGACGTGTTCGTCTCGGCCTCGAACGTCGCCGAGGCAGCGGCGCTCGGCGCGAACGCCTTTCCCTTCGGCTCGCTGCGGGCGGTGGTGGAGCACGTCGAAGGACGCGCGCGCGTCGCTCCATCGCCCGCGCCACCGCCCGCGCTGCGACCACGACATCCGGTGGACCTCGGCGATATCGCCGGACACGAGACTCCGAAACGCGCCCTAGAGATCGCCGCGGCCGGCGGGCACAGCCTCCTGCTCATCGGACCACCGGGAACCGGCAAGACGCTCCTGGCGCGCGCCATCGCTTCGATCCTTCCGCCCCTCGATCCCGACGAAGCGATCGTCGCGAGCGCGGTGCACAGC
>DASWDY010000028.1:0-25867 GCA_036395035.1 Candidatus Limnocylindria bacterium | reverse complement strand
TGCGTCGCGCGGCGCGCGCGCAGCGCGCCGAGCTCGCCCGGCAGCGACGCGATGAGCGCGCGCGAGCGGCCGCGCTCGGCGGCGACGGCCTCGATGCTCGCCTGCAGCGCGGCGATGCGCTCGCGCAGCGCGGACTCGGCCGCGAGCGCGTCGGCGAGGGCGATGCGTCGGCGCTCCTCCTCCTCGCGCGCCTCGCGCAGCTCCTCGTCCGTCACCGCGCTCAGGGATGCCGTCTCGTCGATCTGGTCGGCGTAGCGCGCGATCTCCGCGTCGACGCCCGCGAGGCGCGCCACGAGCTCGGCGCGCGTCTTGGCGGTCTCGCCGAACGAGCCGCGGTACCAGCGGATCGCGCGGCGGCGCAGCTCGTTGCGCAGCGTCTCGTACTCGTGCCACTTCGCGGCCTGCTCGCGGAGCAGCTCCACGCGCGGCCCGATCTCGCGGAGGATGTCGATGACGCGGACGAGCTCGGCCTCGGCGCTCTTCAGGCGCTGCAGCGCGTCCTCGCGCCGCTCGTGCAGGCGGCGCACGCCGGCGGCCTCCTCGATGACGATGCGCCGGTCCGACGGCCGGAGCGCGAGCACCTGGTCGACGAGCCCCTGGCCGATGAACGTGAACGGGTTGTCCGCGAGGTTCGCGCCGGCGAGCAGCTCCTCCATCTCGCGCAGCCGTACCCGCGCGCTGTTGATGAGGTACTCGGACTCGCCGCTGCGATACACGCGGCGCCCGACCTCGACCTCGGTGAAGTCGATGGGCAGGCGGCGCGACGAGTTGTCGACCTGCAGCACGACCTCGGCCATGCCGAGGCTGCGCTTCGTCTCGGAGCCGCCGAAGATGAGCTCCTCGCCCTTCTTCGCGCGCAGGTGGCGCGGGTTCGTCTCGGCGAGGACCCAGCGGATCGACTCACCGAGGACGCTCTTGCCCGAGCCGTTCGGGCCGATGATCGCCGTGATCCCGGGCGCGAACTCGATCGTCGTCTTGTTCATGAAGGACTTGAAGCCGACGATCGTCGCGGTCTTCAGGACCGCGTTCGGCTTGCCCGCGCCACCTTCGATCACTTCGAGCGTCATGACCACCCGACCTCCAACAGCAGCTTCGCGGCGGCCGCCTCTTCCGCTTCGCGCTTCGACGCGCCGGTACCGCGCGCGACCTTGCCGGCCACCTCGACCTCGATGACGAAGTCGCGGCGGTGCTCGGGCCCGCGCTCCTCGACCACGCGGTACACGGGGAGCGCGAGCTTCTCCCCCTGCGCGCGCTCCTGCAGGGCGCTCTTCGCCGTCTTCCGGGGCGCGGTGGCCGTGGCCTCGATCTCGTCGTGCATGGCGCGGAGGATCACGTCCCGCGTGACCTCGAAGCCCGCCTCGACGTAGATCGCGCCGATCACCGATTCGAAGAGGCTCGACGCGAGGCCGATGCGGTCCCGCCCGCCCGACGCCTCCTCACCCGCGCCGAGCCGCGCGCGCTCCGGCAGCTTGAGCCGGCGCGCCACCGCGCCGAGGCTCTCGCCCGAGACGACGCGCGCGCGGAGCGCGGTGAGCTCGCCCTCGGTCGCGCCCGGCGACCGCTGGAACAGCTCCTCGCCGATGACGAGGTCCACGACGGCGTCGCCGAGGAACTCAAGGCGCTCGAAGTCGCCGGCGTCCTCGTCCGGGTGCTCGTGGACGTAGGAGCCGTGCGTCAGCGCGGTCGCGAGCGACCGACGGTCCTTGAACCGGTATCCCGCGATGTCGTTGTCCATGCCCTCCACATGCAAAGAGGCAGCCGCCCATCGGGCTGCTGCCTCCCCTAGATCGCTGGCTGCGCTACGAGGATGTTAGCGGACTACGAGGCGCTCTTCTCCTCGATGTACTCCATCGCGTCACCCACGGTCTTGATCTTCTCGGCCTCTTCGTCCGAGATCTCCATCCCGAACTCTTCCTCGAGGCTCATGATCAGCTCGACCAGGTCGAGCGAATCGGCGTTCAGGTCGTCGACGAAGGAGGCCTCGGGCTTCACCTCGCCCTCGTCCACGCCGAGCTGCTCGACGATGATCTTCTTCAGACGGTCGTAGGACGGTCCCTCGGCCAAATGATCCTCCTCGTCCCGGGCGCGCTTCGCGCACAGGGGCCCCTGCCCCTGCGGCCCCGGCTGTGCGGCGCAAGTGTCACCGCACCCGGGAAATGCGTCAATTCCGGGCCATTCGGCAGGAACTCCGGAGGGCCCGACCCGTTAGACGGACAGGGTGAGCGGACTTCGGCGCTGGCTGTTCGTGATCGCGGGGATGCTCGCGTTCGCCGTTCTGCTCCTCGGCGCGCTCGTCGGCGGCGGCCCGGCGCTGGCGCCGCCGCCGGCGACCCCGACGCCCGCGGCGGCCCTCCCATCGGCGACGGCCCAGCCGACGGGGGGACCGGTCCAGCAAGCTCCGGATAGGGACCGCATCTGGGTGTACTTCGCGCGCGACCAGCTCCCGCCGCTCGGTGCCTACATCCGCGGGATCTTCCAGGACGACGGCCGTCCCGAGTCGAGGATCCAGTCCCGGATCGGCGAGCTGCAGCGTACGAGAGCGGACGCGGTCCCGGCCGGTGCGATGAACCTGATCCCTCTGATCGGGAGGTTCGAGCAGACCGCGACAGGCTCTCAAGGCAGCACCGAGATCGGTGGCCGCGTCGACGGCGACCTCGCCACCATCGAGTTCGGGGCCGGTCATTTCGACCGGATCCGCGGTGCGGCCATGACGCAAGCGCTGCTGCAGCAGCTGGTCTACACGGTCACCGAGGAGCCGCTGATCCGCCGCGTGCTCCTCGCGGAGCGCGGGGGAGGTCGCCTCACGATCGACCAGCTCGTGATCGACAAGCCGCTCACCCGTGAGGACGTCGTGGGCTACTCGTTCGCTGGCACGAAGACGTCAAAGATCGATGGCGACGGTACCGAGATCGGGCTGGACGTGACGAAGTGGTCGGTCGAGAACGAGCAGACACCGGGGCTGGGCCGCTTCAGCGTCGAGCTCCGCGCTCGCGGACCGGTCCCCGGGGGCCGACTCGATCCGCGCTTCAGCGCGACGATCAGCGCATGTGACGGATGCTCTGGCGCCGACGGGAAGTGGTGGATCTCCCTGCGCCTCCCCGACGCGGTGCGGCCGCCAGGACCAGGACCGTCCGAGACCCTCGAGTCCGGGCCGATCCGCGTGATCGGTGGCGAGCCGGTGATCGACAGCCGGCCGCAGGGCCTCGGCGGGGTCACGTTCACGATCAAGGTGGAGGACGCGCGGCCGTGGCGTGTCGCCATGGAGCCGATCGGGGAGGGCGCCGCGCGCCTGTACGTCGACGTCGGCGGCCGGCCCTCGACCGTGAACGAGAACATCGCCGTGTATCTCCCCGTCCCCGAGCAGGGCGCAGGCGATCGCGCCACTGGATGCACGTGCACGGTCCGCGGCGTCGCGCGGGTGTTCGAAGCGAACGTCGTCTGGCGGGTGCGCGACGGGAACGGCCGCGAGGTCTCGCGCGGCAACACGACGGCAAGCCGGGGTACCAGCCCGGTGTGGGGTGTGTTCGAGACGCCCGTGACGATCCCGCCGGGGACCGCGGGTCAGCCGACGGTCGAGGTCTTCTGGGCGAGCCCGCGGGATGGGAGCGAGCAGGACATCGTGAGCATCCCGCTCACGCTCCGCTAGCCCGGCTCGCCCCCGGCATCGGCGGGCTCGTCCTTGCCGCCCGCCGCGGTCGCGAGCACACCGTTCACGAACTTCGCCGACGCCTCCGACCCGAACAGCTTCGCGAGCTCGACGGCCTCGTCGATGATCACGCTCGCCGGCGCGTCGCCGGCGAATCGCATCTCGAACAGCGCGATGCGCAGGACGTTGCGGTCGATGCGCGGCATCTGGTCGATCGGGAATTCCGGCGCGAGCTCGCCGATCTCCTCGTCGAGCTCGTGGCGATGCTCGGTGACGCCGCTCACGAGCTCCCACGCGAACGCGCCCGCGTTCTCGTTCAGGCCCGCGCGGAACTTGCCGCGCTCCCACGTCTCCTTCGCGTCGGCGCCCCGGTTCAGGTCGATCTCGAAGAGCGTCTGCAGGGCCAGCTTGCGCGCCGGATGCCGCCCGCCGCGCGGCTCGCGCGGACGGCGCCACGACGGCCGTTCGTTCACGCGGCCGCCGCGCCGCTGCCGATCGCGCCGATGAGCCCCGACGACACCGCGCGCTCGGCGACGTCGATCGCGAGCTTCATCATCCGCGCACGCGCGCGGCCGTGCGTCACGACCGAGACGCCGTTCACGCCGAGCAGCGGTGCCGACACATAGGGCTCGTAGTCCATGTGCCGGCGGAAGGTTCGAATGCCCGGCATCGCGAGCAGCGCCGCGGCCTTGCCGAGCACGCCGCCGAAGATGTCGCGGCGGATCCCGTCGGTCATGACGTCGAGTACGCCCTCCATGGCCTTCGCGACGGTGTTGCCGGTGAAGCCGTCGGTGACGACGATGTCCGTCGTCCCGCGGAGGATGTCGCGGCCCTCGACGTTGCCGTAGAAGTTGATATCGGTCGCGCCCGCGAGGAGCGCGTGCGCCTCGAGCTGCAGCTTCCCGCCCTTCTCGGGCTCCTCCCCCACATTGAGCAGCCCGACGCTCGGACGGTCGACACCATGGACCTTCTCCATGAAGCGCGACGCCATGCGCGCGTATTGGAGGAGATTCGTCGCCGTAGCGTCCATCGTCGCGCCCGCGTCGAGGAGGCATGCGGGTCCACCCTTCGTCGTCGGGAGCATCCCGCAGAGCGCCGGGCGGTCGATGCCGCGGATCCGGCCGAGCACGAGGAGCGCCGCAGCCATGGTCGCGCCGGTGTTCCCCGCGGAGACGACGGCATCGGCCCGCGCGTCCTTCACGAGCTGCGTCGCGACACCGATGGACGTGCCGCCGCGCCGGCGGAGCGCGCCCGACGGGTGCTCGCCCATCTCGACGACGTCGCGCGCGTCAATGACCTCCATCGCAGCGGAGCCGAGGGCCTGGCGCACGTCGGCCTCGCGGCCGACGAGGATCAGCTCGGCGGTACCGCCCTCGGCCCGGTACAGCAACGCGCCCCGGACGATCTCGTCCGGGGCGTGATCTCCGCCCATCGCGTCGACGGCGATGCGCATCTGCTAGGCGGTGCCCGGCGCCGCCCTCTTCGTCTTGATCGTGATCACCTGGCGCCCGCGGTACGTGCCGCACCGGGGGCAGGCCTCGTGCGGCCGCTTCGGCGTGCGGCACTGCGGGCAGGGCGCGAGGTGGACGGCGGACAGCGCGAGGTGGCTGCGCCGCTTGCCCTGGTTCGCGTGGGAATGCTTCTTCTTGGGATGTGCGGCCAAAAGAGGGACTCCTTAGAGGGGATGTGGCCTCTAGTGTTTCACATCCCGTCGTCGGGCGGGGTCCGCTCCTCTTCCTCTTCCACGCGAAGCGCCTTCAGCGCGGCCCACCGCTCGTCGCTCCCTTGCTCGTGCTGGTGCGGCGATTCGTTGAGGTCCTTCCCGCACACCGGGCACAGCCCCTTGCAGTCCGGACGGCACAGCGGCGCGAGCGGCATCGCGAGGATGACCTCCTCGCGGATGAGCGGCGTGAGGTCGATGCGGAAATCGCTGCCGATCGTCTTCGAATCGAGCGGGGGCTCGGGCATCGGCGCGCCCGTCTCGACGTGCAGCGTCGCGTAGTACTGCTCGGAGAAGCGCGCCCGCACCGGCGACTGGATCGGCCGCAGGCAGCGCGCGCACTCGAGCGCGACCGTCGCGCGGGCGTCGCCTTCGATCAGCGCGCCCGGGTTCGTGTGCGTCGCCTTGATCGTGGCGTCGATCCCGGTGATCTGCGCCTCGAGCAGCTCCGCGTTGTCGCCGTGGGGATCGATCGGCGCCTCATCGACCTGGTACTCGACGGACTCGCCCATGTCCTGCTTCAGCAGGGGGGCGACGCTCACCTTCATGGACTACGCCTCCGCGGCCGCGGGCTTGCGCTCCTCCAGCACCTCGAGGCTCTTCTTGACGATCGAGAGCGTCTTCTCGAGGTCGCCCTCGAGCCGTAGGAGCACGTCCGCCGCGTACTGGTCCGCTCCGCGCATCGTCTCCTCCGACCGCTGCTGCGCCCGCAGGGCGATCTCGTCCGCGCGCACCTCAGCGTCCCTCAGGATCGACGAATCCTGCAGAAGCAGGGCCGCCTGCTCCTGCGCCGCGGCGATGATGCGCTCGGCCTCCTCGCGCGCGTGCGTGAGGACACGATCGCTCTCCTGGTTGATGCGGCGCGCCTGGCGCACCTCTTCGGGGATCGCGACGCGGAGCTGGTCGATGAGATCGAGGAGCGCCGCCTGGTCGAGGACCACATTGTTCGTCATCGGGAGCTTGCGGGCGTTGACGACGAGGGTCTCGAGGCGCTCCACAAGGAACTGCATGTCCACGCGATGCGTCCCTCCTCAGCTGGCCGCCGCATCGTACCGCAGGAATAGCAGCGTCTCTTCGCCGATCGGCTTGGCGCGCTCGACGCGCGCGTCCGGCGGCAGCGCGGGCCGGTGCTTCCGCAGCACGCGGGCGACGACGAGCGCGCCCGGCGCGAGCGAGGCGCGCAGCCCCTCGTGCGCGAGGGTGGCCGACAGGAGGTCGACCTCCGCGAACGGCGGGTCGCAGAACACGAGGTCGTACGGCCCGCCCGCCCGGCCGAGGAACGCCGTCACGTTCGCGGCGACGACGCGCGCGCGGTCCCGCATACCCGTCGCCTCGACGTTCGCGCGGATCGCCGCCAGCGCGTTGCGGTCGCGCTCCACGAAGGTCGCGTGCGCCGCCCCGCGTGAGAGGGCCTCGATCCCGAGCGAGCCCGCGCCGGCGAAGAGGTCGAGGACGCGCGCGTCCTCGAGCATGGGATCGAGGATCGCGAAGAGGCTCTCGCGGATCCGCTCCGTCGCCGCGCGCGTCGTCGCCGCCGGCGGTGAGACGAGGCGTCGCCCCTTCGCCTCCCCCGCGACGACCCTCATGCGTATGCGTACCGCTGCCAGAGCTCGTCGACGGCGTCGCGGAGCCCGCGATGCTCCGGGCGCTCGAGCTCCGGATCGTTCGCGACGATCCGGTCGGCCTCGCTCGTCGCGTCGTCGAGGAGCCGCGGGTCGATGTCCATGAGATCGACGACGCGCAGCTGATCGACGAAGCCGCTCTGCTCCTGGCCGAGGAACTGGCCGGGCCCGCGGATCGCGAGGTCGCGCTTCGCGAGCTCGAACCCGTTGAGGGGACGGTCGCGGCCGTCGAGGCCGACGCGCTCGGTCATCGCGGCGAGGCGGTCGGAGTCCTTCGCCTCCGAGACGAGGACGCAGAACGACCGCAGGGCTGCGCGTCCGACCCGTCCACGCAGCTGGTGCAGCTGCGCGAGGCCGAAGCGCTCCGCGCCGAGCACGATCATCACCGTCGCGTTCGGGATGTCGATGCCCACCTCGATGACGGTCGTCGCGACGAGGACGTCGATCTCGCGGTCGCGAAACCGCGTCATGATCGCGTCGCGCTCGCGCTGCGGCATCCGGCCATGGACGAGCGCGACGCGGATGCCGGCGAGCGGGCCGCGGCGCAGCTCCTCCTCCGTGGCGACCGCGCTCGGTGCCCAGACCTGCTCGCCCTCCTGGAACAGGGCCCCCTCGGGCGCGTCGGTGCGCTCGTCCGCGGGGTCGATGCGCGGGCAAACGACGAAGACCTGCTCGCCGCGCTCGACCCGGCCCTTCGCCCATGGCCAGATCCGCGGGAGCGCATCGGGCGTACGCACCTCGGTCTTGATGTCCTGCCGGCCCGCGGGCAGCTCGTCGAGGATCGAGACGTCGAGGTCGCGCTTGAGCGTCTGCCACAGGGTCTGCGGGATCGGCGTCGCGGTCGTGAGGAGCACGTGCGGGTACGCGCCTTTCTCGCGCAGCGTCGCGCGCTGCTTCACGCCGAAGCGCTGCTGCTCGTCGATGACCGCGAGCGCGAGGCGCTGGAACGCGACCCCCTCCTCGACGAGCGCGTGCGTGCCCACGACGACCTCGATCTCGCCGCGCGCGAGGCCCTCGAGGATCGACGCGCGGCGCTCGCCCGTCACGCTCGACGTGAGGAGCTCGATGCGCGGGCCGCCGAGCTCATAGAGCGCGCGGAGCGTCGCGAAGTGCTGGTCCGCGAGGAGCTCCGTCGGCGCCATGAGGGCGGCCTGCGCGCCCGACGCGACGGCGATCCGCATCGCGAGCGCGGCGACGACGGTCTTGCCCGAGCCGACGTCGCCCTCGAGCAGGCGCGACATCGGCACGCGCTTCGCCAGGTCGTCGCGGATCTGGTCGAGCGATCGCCGCTGCGCGCCCGTGAGCGCGAACGGCAGCTCCGAGATCCAGCGGTCGAGGGCGGCCCCGTCGGCCGCGAGCGGGATGGCCTTCGCCTCGGCGATCCAGCGCGCGCGCTGCTGCGCGCCCGCGAGCTGCAGGGTGAGCAGCTCATCGAAGGCGAGCCGCCGGCGCGCGCGGAAGAGGGCCATCGGGTCGTCCGGGAAGTGGACCTGCTTGAGCGCTTCGACGATCCTCGGCAGCGCCTGCCGCTCGCGGATCGGCCCCGGCAGCGGATCGGGGACCTGATCGACGAGGGGGCTCGTGACGAGCTTGCCGCTCCGATCGTGCGCGCCCTCGACCGCGGTGTGCAGCCAGCGCCGGAGGTGCCCCTCCTTCAGTCCCTCGGTCAGGCGATAGATCGGGACGATCCGTCCGGTGTGGACGGCCTCGCGGTCGGCGGGCTCGATCTTCGGCTGGCTGAACTGCAGACCGCGGCCGATCCACTTCACGTCGCCCGAGATGCGCACGACCTGTCCCTCCGGGAAGCTCTGCTTCACGAAGGAGCGGCCGAACCACGCCGCCTTCACCGCGGATGGACGGCCGTCCTCCTCGAGGAGCTCGGCCTCGGTGAGCGTCAGCCCGCGCGCGGTCCGGCGCTGCGAGATGCGGCCGAGCCGCGCGATCGCGGTCTGCTTCTGGTCCGCGACGAGCGAGCGCAGCGGGCGGATCTTCGAGAAGTCCTCGTACCGATGCGGCAGGTGCCACAGGAGGTCCTCGATCGTCTTGATGCCGAGGCGCGCGAGGTGCTGCTGCCCGTCGGTGCCGACGCCGCGGAGCCGCTGCACGGGCTCCGCGAGCGGACTATTCCTGCTCAATATCGTGGCCCTTCAGGCCCGATATTCGCTCCGCTCTTCAAAGACTCGCTCGGACCGGCAAAGCCGGATCCTCGCTCGCCCTATTCCAGCTGGACGATGAAGGGGTAGTGGCGCTGGCCGCCACGGCGGACCTCCACCTCGACACCCGGCAGGCCCTCGCGCAGGCGATGCGCCGCGCGCTCGACGTCCTCGTCGCTCGCGTCGGCGCCGCCGTAGAGCGTCGCGATCCCGACGCCGTCGAGGCGCGCGGCCGCGTCGGCGAGGACCTCGATCGCATCGGCGCCGCGCGCGACGAGGTGACCGTCGAGGAGCGCGATCGCGTCGCCCGTGGTCACCGCGACGCCGTCGATCGTGGCGTCGCGCGTCGCCCGCGTCACCTCGATCCCGTGGGCCGACTCGCTCGCTTCGCGCATCCCCGCGACGACGTCGTCCGGCGCGTGCATCGGGTCGAAGGCGACGAGCGCGGCCATGCCCTGCGCCACGCTCTTCGTCTCGAGCACATCCACCTGCGAGGTCGCCTGCGTCGCGGCGGTGCGCGCGGCGAGGATGACGTTCCGGTCGTTCGGCAGGAGGACCACGCGCTCGGCGTTCGCATCGTCGATCGCCTTCACGAGCTCGCCGACCGAGGGGTTCATCGTCGCGCCGCCGAGGAGCGCGGTCGCGTAGAGGGAGCGCGCGATCTCGGCGAAGCCCTCCCCCGGGACGACCGCGATCGTTGCGAGCTTGCGCGGCGGCGACCGCAGGACGATCCCGGTCGCGCGCTCGTGCTCCGCGACCATCGCGTCGAAATCCTCGACGATCTGGTCCTCGAGCGCGCCGGCCGACTCGCCGATCGCGAGGATCGTCTCAGGCTTCGCGGCGTGCGCGTGCACCTTGATGAGCACCTCGTCGCCGACGACGAGCACGCTGTCGGCGCCGGCCGCGATCATCTCGCGGCGCAGGTCCTCGGGCTTGCGCGTCGGTGACGGGATGAGGTACTGCACGCAGTGGCCGCCGGTCCACGACGCGACCTCGGTCGCGGTCGCCACGGCGGCCGCGCCCTTCGCGCCCGGCTTCCGCAGCCGCGGCCTCGTGACGGCCGCCGCGGCCCCGTCGCCCGAGACCTCGCCGAGCGCGCCGAGGAGCAGGAGCCAGATCCCGTACGCGCCCGCGTCCACGACGCCGGCAGCGCTGTTCAGCGGGTTGTCCTCCATCGTGCGCTCGAGCGCCTCGCGGCCGACGTCGACGGCGCTGCGCAGCACCGCGTCGATGTCCGCGTCGGTCGCCGTGCGCTCCTCGACGGCCGCGCAGAGCGACAGCATCGTGCCGTCGGCCGGCCGGTCGACCGCTTCGAACGCGTTCCGGCGCGCCCGCGCGAACGCGTCGCGCAGCTCGCGCGGCCCGGCCTCGTCGGACGAGGCGAACGCGTCACGGAAGCCGCGCATGATCTGCGAGAGGATCACCCCGCTGTTGCCGCGCGCACCCATGAGCGCGCCCTGCGCGAGCGCGGCGCTCACCTCACGGAGGCTCGGCCCGGTCCCTCGCGCGCGCGCGAGCGCGGCGGCGATCGTCTGGTGCATGTTGCGTCCGGTGTCGCCGTCAGGGAGCGGGTAGACGTTGAGGGCATCGACCTCGGCGGCATCACGCTTGAGCCTCGCTGCCGCCGCCTCGACGACGCGGAGGAACGCGCGGCCGTCCCACCGTGATACGATCGGCGGAGCCTAGCAGAGCGATCCCCCCTTAAAGGAGCATGCCCTCGATGCCACGCGCCTGCGCCATCTGCGGCAAGCACGCCGCGTACGGATACAACGTGAGCCACTCGAAGGTGCACACGCACCGTCGGTTCGACGCGAACCTGCAGTCGGCGCTCGTCGAAGGGCAGAAGCTGCTGATCTGCACCCGCTGCCGCCGCACCCTCACGAAGGACGCGCGCATGGCGGAGAAGCGCGCGAAGAAGGCCAAGACCCGCTAGAGGCGGACCTCCATCGGGATCGCCTGGTATGCGGCCTTCCCCTCAGCGACCTTCAGCTGACCGCAGCCCGCAGCGATGTCCTGCCCCTTGCTGATGCGCACCGTCGCCGCGACACCGTGACGCTCGAGCGTCCGCGCGAAGCGCTCCATCCGCTCGGGTGACGGCCGCTCGAAGCTCCCGGGACCCGGGTTCACCGGGATGAGGTTCACGTGGTACGAACCAGGCGGGGGCTTCGCCCCCGCCGACCCCCGGCTCGTGCATCGTTCAACGATGGCACGTCCGAGGAGGTCCGCGTCGGCGGGCGCGTCGTTCACGCCCGCGAGGAGGATGTATTCGAACGTGAGCCGGCGCTTCGTCCGCTCGACGTAGCGCGCGGAGGCGTCGAGGACGTCCGCGACGCGCCACTTCTTGTTCACCGGCATGATCGCGGTCCGCGTGCGATCGTCCGCCGCATGCAGCGAGACAGCGAGGTTGAGCGGCATGCCCTCGGCGGCGAGGGCGTCCATCTTCGGGACGATCCCGCACGTCGAGATCGTGATGCGGCGCGGGCTGATCCCGAACAGGTCTGGATCCGCGAGCATCCGGACCGAGGCCATCACCGGCCCGTAGTTGCGCAGCGGCTCCCCCATCCCCATGTAGACGACGTGCGAGACGCGGTCGTCCCGCGCCTTCAGCTCGCGCTGCCAGTGCCGCACCTGGTCGACGATCTCGCCGACGGTGAGGTCGCGCACGAGGCCCATCTCGCCCGTCGCGCAGAACGCGCACGCCATCGGGCAGCCGGCCTGCGTCGAGATGCAGACCGAGTTGCGCTGCCCGTGGTGCGGCATGAGGACGCTCTCGATGTGGTGCCCGTCGTGGAGGCGGAGCAGCGCCTTGCGCGTCTCGCCGTCGGCGCTCGCGATCTCGCGCTCGAGGTCGACCGACGACCAGCGGAACGCCTCCGCGAGGGCCGAGCGCAGCGCGAGCGGCAGGTCCGTGAGGCCGCTCCAGGCCGCCGCGACCGAACGCGCGACGGAGCGACGGATCTGCTTCAGCCGGTACGCCGGCTCGCCCCGCTCGGCGAGCCAGCGGGCGAGATCCTCGTCGCGAATGTCGGTGATGGCGGGTAGCGCGGCGCTCATGTGACCAGCGTACCGAGCCTCGCTGGCCCAGCCCCTGCACGCCCGGTGGGACATGAGGGATCAAAAGCGCGACGAAGGCGACCAGGAGCTCATCAAGCAGCAGAAGGCCGAGCAGCAGAAGCGCGGCGACTGGAAGATCAAGCCGATGACGGAGCAGGAGCGGCAGCCGCCACCGAAGCGTTAGCTCGGGAGGCGCGCTCCCTCGAGATCGCGTAGCCCGCGCGCCCAGTCCGCGCCGCTCATCGCGCGCTTGCCCGCGGGCTTGACCGTGTCCAGGCGCAGCCAGTCCACGGCGGCCTTCGCCGCCGGACCGTCTTTCACCAATGTCCCGACCGGAGCTTCGGGGCCTTGGAGGGCGGACGCGAGCTGGACCTGGATCCGCGTCCCGCGGAAATAGGTGTAGGCGCCGGGATCGGGCGAGTACGCGCCCACGATCCGGACGAGCTCCTCGGCGGGACGCGAGAAGTCGAGCTCGCCTTTCTTCGGATCCAGCTTCGGCGCCCATGTGATCTTGCCGGGGTCCTGGTGCCGAGGCTCGATCTTCCCGCTGAGGTACTCGGCGAGCTTCCCTTCGAGGAGCTTTGCTCCCTCCGCACCCAGCCATGCCTCGAGCGTGCCGGTCGTCTGCGGCCGCGGGTCGATCGTCAGACCGACCTGCACGATGATCGGCCCTGCGTCCAGATCAGCGGTGCCTTCCATCAGCGTCACACCCGTCATCTCGTCGCCCGCAAGGATCGCGTGCGCGACCGGATCGGCGCCGCGCCAGCGCGGCAGCATCGACGGGTGCACGTTCACCGCCCGGCCGTGCACGGCATCGATGACGCGCTTCGGCACGATCCCGCCGTACGCGGCCCACACGAGAGCATCGGGATGGAGGTGGAGCACCGCGTCCCACATCGCCGCCGTCTGCCACCGCGGTCCGTTCCCGTGCAAGGGCTCGGGCTGCATGACGCGGATGCCGAGCTCCTGGGCCTTCTCCTTCACGGGTGGCGGCGTGATGCGGCCGCGATGACCCGGCCGGTCGGGCTGCGTCACGACCGCCATGAGCTCGATCTTCCGTTTGTCGCGGAGCCGCACGAGCGCTTCGAGCGATGGGACCGCGAACGCCGGTGTCCCGAGGAACACGATGCGCGGCAGTCCGGTCAGCGGCGGCCGGTCTATGCGCCCACCTCTTCGGTCTCGTCGGGACGGACCGGGTGCAGATCCTCGCGCGACCGCAGGTGGTCGATGTACAGCGTGCCGCCGAGGTGGTCGGTCTCGTGGAGCATGCACTGCGCCCCGAGCTCGTCGCCCTCGATCGTGAACCGCTTCCCGTTCACGTCCGTCGCGGAGAGCCGAGCGCCGAGGGGCCGCTCGAGCATCCCGTAGAAGCCGCGTACCGAGAGGCACCCCTCGCTGGTCTCTTCGACCTCCGTGGAGATCTCGTCGACCTCCGGCTCGATCGCAACGATGCCCGCTCCGTCGACGTCCATGATCGCGATCTTCAGCGGCACGCCGATCTGCGGCGCCGCGATGCCGACCCCGTTCGCCTGGACCATCGACGCGAACATCCGCGCGACGAGGGCCTCGAGCTCCGCCTTCGCCATCTTCGGCCGGTTCGCGGGACGGTGGAGCACGGGATCGCCGACCTGGCGGATCTCCAGCGCGTGCTCGCGTACGAACTCTTCCGACGACCAGCGCGCGCGGCGAGCCGCGTCGATGCGCCACGGCTTGCCTTTCGTGATCCGGATGCGCGGCTCGGCGGGTTCGGTCTCGTCCTCGGGCTCGCGTGCGGCTCCCTCGTCGCTCACATCGGGAAGGTTGCCACACGCGCTACATGCGCACGCGCGTCCCCTTCGGCCATGCGAGGAGATCGCTTTCGCCGAAGCCCTCGAGCACGCGGTGGAGGATCACCGCGGCGTCGATCGCGGACGCTGGACGCTGCGTCGGGTCCGGTGCGAGACAGGACATGACGAACTCGTTCAGGAGCGCGGGGACGCCGGGCATGATCTCGGCCAGCGGCGCGGGGCGCTCGGTGAGCTGGGGATAGCGCTCCTCGGCGGTCGCCGCGTTCTCGTCGCCGGCCGGGAAGGGCGCCATGCCCGTGATGGCCTCGTACAGCGTGGCGCCAAGCCCGAAGATGTCGGTCGCGGGCATCACGTGCTCGTGCCGGCACTGCTCGGGTGCCATGTACGCGGGCGTACCGATGGCGTGTCGGAGCAGCAGCGGTCCGACGGCGAAGCGCGCGATGCTCAGGTCGAGGAGCCGAGGCGGGTCTCCGGTCGTGATGTTCCCCGGCTTCACGTCGAGGTGCAGGAGCGAGCGCTCGTGCAGGTAGTGCAGCGCGGAGAGCATGCGGATCGCGAGGAGGAGGATCTCCGGGACGCCGATCGAGCCGACCTCGTCGAGCAGGTCGCTCACGGTGGGCGCGGAGATGAATTCGAGGACGATGTACGGACGCGGCGGCCTCGCGTTCCACCGCAGCAGCCGTACCAGATTGGGGTGTCTCAGACCCTCGGCCATCATCGCCTCGCGCTCGAAGCTCGCGAGCGATCGCTCGTTGTCGAGCCGGTCGGGGCGCAGGACCTTGACCGCGACCTTGCAGAAGAGCTCCCGGTCCCACGCGGCGAGCACCTCGTAGCGCGATCCGCCGCCGAGCGACGCGAGCACGACGAGGCTCGGGTCGATGTCCATCCCAGGCCGCAGGCCCCAGCTCGCCTGACCCGCGGCGGTCTCTTCCGGATCCTCTGCTTCTGCGCGCACGGCCGCCGGCACTGCAAGGCGCTAGCCGAGCAGCGTCACCGGGTCCACGTCGATGGACCACTGCGGGCCGACGTCGGCGCGATCGAGGACGGCCTCGGGGCGCGCACCGCGGAGCACGACCTGCGCGCGGAACGTCCCGGCCTTCTTCGCGGCGAATGCGGGCGCCGGCCCGAGCACCTCGGCGTCCCCGGCGGCGGCGTCGCGCAGCGCGGCGGCGAGCGCCGTCGCGCGACGGTCGACCGTGGCCTGCTGCTTCGCCGCGGTCTGCAGGAGCACGAGCCGCCCGAACGGCGGATGACCGAAGCGCTTGCGCGCCTCAAGCTCGGCCTCGGCGAACGCGACGTAATCGTGCGCGGCCGCGGCGCGCACCGCGTAGTGGTCGGGCAGATACGTCTGGAGGATCCCGCGCCCGCCACCCGTCCCACGCCCCGACCGGCCGAGCACCTGCGTGAGCAGCTCGAACGTGCGCTCCGCGGCGGTGTGGTCCGGCAAGTTCAGGAGCGTGTCGGCGTTCACGACGCCGACGAGCGTCACGCCGGGGAGGTCGAACCCCTTCGCGACCATCTGCGTGCCGACGATCACCTGCGCCTTGCCCGAGCGCATGAGCTCGAACGCGGCGGCGTGCGCACCCTTCCGACGCACCGCGTCGCGGTCGAGCCGGAGGATCCGCGCCGACGGCACCGCCGCGCGCACGTCGTCCTCGACACGCTGCGTCCCGACGCCGAGATGACGGATGCGCGCGCTCGCGCACTGCGGGCAGCGCTCGGGGACCGTGCCGTGCCGCCCGCAGCGGTGACAGAGCAGCGTCGCGTCCGCGTGGTAGGCGAAGGGGATGTCGCACGCCGGGCACGGGACGACGTATCCGCAGTCGCGGCAGAGCACGGCCGTCGCGTAGCCGCGGCGGTTGAGATAGAGGATGGCCTGCTCGCCCTTCGCGATCGTCCGCTCGAGCGCGACGCGGAGCGCGCGCGACAGCGTGCTGCGGTTCCCGGCCTTCAGCTCGAGACGGAGGTCGACGATCGTCGTCGGCGGCAGTCGCAGCTCGCTCACGCGCTCCGGGAGCGCGAGCGGGACGATCTCGCCCGACCGCGCGGCGTGCCACGTCGTGATGCGCGGCGTCGCGCTCCCGAGGACCACGGTGGCGCCGGCGATGCGTCCGAGCGCGAGGGCGGTGTCGACCGCGTGGTAGCGCGGATCGCTCTCCTGCTTATAGGAGGGCTCCTGCTCCTCGTCGACGACGATGAGCCCGGGACGCGCGAGCGGCGCGAACAGCGCCGAGCGCGAGCCGACGACGACGTCCGCATCGCCCGCGAGCACGCGGCGCCACTCGTCGAGACGCTCGCCCTCGGACAGCGCGCTGTGGAGGAGCGCCACGCGTTCGCCGAAGCGCGCGACGAACCGCGCGACGACCTGGGTCGTGAGGGCGATCTCGGGAACGAGCACGATGACACCGCGTCCGCGCGCGAGCGTCAGCGCCGCGGCGCGCAGGTACACCTCGGTCTTACCGCTGCCGGTCACGCCGTGGAGGAGGAATGGACCGCCGCGCTCGAGGGAGCGCTCGATCTCGGCGAGCGCGCCGGTCTGCGCGGTCGTCGCGTCGGCGTCGCGGACGGCATCGTCCTCGGTGAGGGCGAGCTCGACGGGGATGCGCCGCGCCCGCGCCCGTGTGCGCACCGGCGTCCGCGCGCGCCGGGCGAGGCCGGGCGGGACCATGGCGCGCACGGCGTCCGCGAGCGCGCAGCGGTAGCGCGCGGCGACCCACCGAGCGAGCTCGAGCTGATGTGGATGCAGGACCGGCGCCGGATCGATCAGCGCGTCGACGTCGCGCAGGCCCGCCGCGGGTGCGGGCACGCCCGTGGCGATGACGACGCCGCCCGCGGCGCGCGGACCGAGCGCGACGCGCACGAGATGCCCGGGCGCCAGCGCCATGCCGTCAGGGATGCGATACGTGAAGGTGCGCGCTGGGCCGCGAAGACCGCTGAAGACCGCGACCTCGGCGGTGGGGGTCACAGCCAGTACGTTCGCGGGTGCTCGGCCTCCTTGCGGATGATGTCCGCGACCGTGCGGACCGTCTCGGCGAGCTTGCCGTCCTCGTTCACGACGACATGGTCGTACTCGGGCGCGGCGGCCATCTCGATCTCGGCGTTCTTCATGCGCAGCTCGAGCGACTCGGGCGTCTCGGTGCCGCGGCCGACGAGGCGGCGGCGCAGCGAGTCGAGCGAGGGCGGCTGGATGAAGATCGTGAGCGCCTCCGGGAGCACGGCCTTGAGCTTGCGCATCCCCTGCGGATCGGGCTTGACGAGGACGATGCGGTGCTCGTGGAGCGCGTCGCCGACGGCGTCGCCACGGACGCCCTTGTACTCCCCGTGCACCACCGACCACTCGAGAAAGTTCCCCTGCTCGATCTCCTCGCGGAACTTCTGCGGCGAGTAGAAGAAGTAGTGCTTCCCCTGGATCTCGCCCGGGCGCGGCGCGCGGCTCGTCGCCGTGACGTAGAGCGTCGCGTCCTCGAGCTCGCGGAGGAGGCCCTCGATGACCACGTCCTTGCCCGCGCCCGACGGCGCGGAGAGGATCACGAGGAGCCCGCGGACCGCCTTGCGCTCGCGCGCCGGATCCTCGCGGCGGCCACCGTCCGCGGTCGTGGCCGCCGCGCTCGGCGCCGCGTCGTCCGGCGTCACGCCACCTCCGCGAACGGATCGGCGGTGACGCTCGGCGTGCCGAGCGAGCCGAGATAGCCGCGGAGGTCGGCCGCGAGCGGCGCGGTGAACGTGCGCTCCCCGGCGTGCGGAAGGCGCACCGTGAGGCGCCACGCGTGCAGGAACTGCCTGCCGAGACCGCTCGTGTCGCTGCGTCGGCCGTACACGGGGTCGCCAACGATAGGGGTTCGCGCGAACGCGAGATGCGCGCGGATCTGATGCGTGCGGCCGGTGAGAGGGAGGACGTGGAGGAGCGCGCGCCGCTCCGCGCCCTCGCCGTACGCCGCGATGCGCTTGAAGCGCGTCACGGCGTCGCGGCCGCCGGCGCGCACGACCATGCGGCGGCGGTCGCTCGGATCGCGTAGGAGCGGCGCCTCCACGACCGCGGGCTCGGATCCGGGATCGCCCCACACGAGCGCCAGGTACTCCTTGCGCACCGTGCGGCCCTGCAGCTGTCGCGCGAGCGCGAGCTGCGCGACGTCGTTCTTCGCGATGATCATCACGCCGCTCGTGTCCTTGTCAAGGCGGTGCACGATCCCGGGGCGCGCCGCCGCGCGGCCGCTCTCGGACGCGATGCGACCCACCAGCGCGTTCACGAGCGTGCCGCTCGAGTGCCCGTAGGCGGGATGCACGACGAGGTCGGCCGGCTTGTTCACGACGATCACGTCGCGGTCCTCGAACAGGACCTCGATCGGGATGTCCTCCGCCTCGAGCGAAAGCGCGGGAGCGTCGGCGGGGATCTCGACGACGATGTCGTCGCCGCGCTTCACGCGGTGACCCGCGTCGACCGGGGCGTCGCCGATGCGCACGTGGCCGTCCTTCGCCAGGCGCGTGATCGCGCTGCGAGAGAGCTGGCTGTGCTCGGCGACGTAGCGGTCGACGCGGATGCCGCCCTCCGCGACGTGCAGCGTGAGCTGGCGCGCCGCGCCCGTCATGTCGCCGGGCGCATCGTCTCCCGCGACTGGCGACGCTCTTCGAGCCACAGGAGACCCGTGACGATGAAGATGCCGACGACGATCGAGGAGTCGGCGACGTTGAACGCCCAGAAGCGCCAGCCGCCAGGGACGCCGACGTCGATGAAGTCCGTGACATAACCCTGGCCGATGCGGTCGACGAGGTTGCCGGTCGCGCCGCCGAGCTGCATCCCGAGCGTGGCCGCGATCGGCGCCGAGCGCGCGGCGATGTCGCGGTAGTAGTACAGGATCACCAGGACCGCGACGACCGAGAGGATCGAGAGGAGCGACGTGCGCTCCGGCAGCAGGCCGAACGCGGCGCCGGTGTTGCGGACGTTCGCGACCCGGGCGACGCCGTCGACGACGTCACGCGCTTCGTTCAGCGGGACGTTGCCGACGACCCAGGCCTTCGTGAAGCGGTCGAGCGTGTAGACGACGAGGCCGACGGCGCCGATGAGGATGATGCGCGAGAGCGGGAGCACGAAGACGATGCTAGGGCTCAGATCGTGACCATACCGCCGTCGACGATCAGCGTCTGCCCCGTGATGTAGCTCGCCGCGTCCGAGGCGAGGAATGCGATCGCGCTCGCGACATCCTCGACGGTCCCGAACCGGCCGAGCGGGATCTGCGGCAGGATCGTGTCCTTCATCTTCTCGAGGAGCTCGTTCGTGAGGTCGGTGGGGACGAATCCCGGGGCGACGGCGTTGCACGTGATGTTGCGCGTCGCCATCTCGCGCGCGACCGTCTTGGTGAAGCCGATGAGCCCCGCCTTCGCGGCGGCATAGTTCGCCTGGCCCGCGTTGCCCATGACCCCCGCGACCGACGACACGTTCACGATCCGCCCGTAGCGCTGCTTCATCATCGGCCGCATCGCCGCGCGCGTGACGAGGAACGCGCCGCGCAGGTTGAGGTCGAGCACGGCGTCCCACGCCTCGGACGTCATGCGGATGAGCAGGTCGTCGCGCGTGATCCCGGCGTTGTTGACGAGGATGTCGATGCGACCGCCGCCGAACCCGAGCGCGTCCTTCACGACCCGGTCCACGTCGGCCTCGACGGAGACGTCGCCCTGGATCGTCGCCGCCGACGAGCCCGCCTGCTCGACGAGGCGCTTCGCCTCCTCGGCCGCATCGGCGTTGCCCTTGTAGTTGATCGCGATCTTCGCCCCGCCCTGCGCGAGACGCACCGCGGTCGCGCGGCCGATGCCGCGCGCGCCGCCCGTCACGAGGGCGACCTTGCCGGTGAACTCCATCAGGCCGCGGTGAGGATGAGCGATGCGTTGTGACCGCCGAACCCCATCGAGTTCGAGAGCGCCGTCCGGATCTTCGCGGCCCGCGCCTCGTTCGGGACGTAGTCGAGGTCGAGCGCCGGATCCGGCGTGGTGTAGTTGGCCGTCGGCGGGATGCACGCGTTCTGGATCGCGAGGATGCAGGCGATCGCCTCGAGCGCGCCGGCCGCGCCGAGGAGGTGGCCGGTCATCGACTTCGTCGACGAGACGCGCAGCTTGTACGCGTGGTCACCGAAGACCTGCTTGATCGCCGCTGTCTCCTCGCGGTCATTGGGCTGCGTCGAGGTCCCGTGCGCGTTGATGTAGTCGATCGCGTTCGGCTCGAGGCCGGCCTCCTTGAGGGCCATCTTCATCGCGCGCGCGCTGCCCTCGCCCTCCGGGGACGGCGACGTGATGTGGTACGCGTCGGCCGTCGCGCCGTAGCCGATGAGCTCCGCGTAGATCCGCGCGCCGCGCGCGAGCGCGTGCTCGCGGTCCTCGAGGACGACGACGGCCGAGCCCTCCGACAGGACGAACCCGTCGCGGTCCTTGTCGAACGGACGGGAGGCGTGCTCCGGGTCGTCGTTGCGGCGGCTCATCGCCTGCATGTTCGAGAACGCGCCGATCGCGAGCGGGATCACCGCGGCCTCGGACCCGCCCGAGACCATGACCTCGGCCATGCCGCGCTTGATCATCTCGGCACTCTCGCCGAGCGCGTGCGCGCTCGACGCGCATGCCGAGACGTGCGTGAGGTTCGGCCCGCGGAGGCCGAACTGCATCGAGATCTGCGCGGAGGCCGCGTTGGCCATGAGCATCGGCACGAGGAACGGCGAGAGCCGGCTCGGCCCGCGCTTCTCCATGACGAGCACCTGCTCGACGAGGGTCTCGAGGCCGCCGACGCCGGTCGCGATGGCGACGCCGATGCGGTCGTTGTTCGTGGTCGTGTCGAGCTTCGCGTCGGCGATCGCCTGCGCCGCGGAGCCGACCGCGAGCTGCGTGAAGCGGTCCGTGCGCCGCGCGTCCTTGCGGTCCATCGCCTTCAGCGGATCGAAGCCCTTCACCTCGCCGGCGATCTTCGTCTCGTACGCCGCCGGATCGAACCGTGTGATGCGCCCGATGCCGCTGCGGCCCGACACGAGGCCGTCCCACGTCGAGGCGACGTCATTGCCCAGCGGTGTGATCGCTCCGAGTCCGGTGACGACGACGCGACGGGTCATGCGGGGGCTCCCTTCAGCTTCGCGACGAGGTCGCTGATCGAGGGCGGATCCGACACGGCGACGGTCCTCGCGTCGACGATGCGCTTCACCAGGCCGCTCACGACCTGGCCCGCGCCGATCTCGACGAAGGTCGACGCCCCGCCGTCCCGCATGAAGTGCACCGATCGCAGCCACTCGACGCGCTCCGCGAGATGGCGCACCAGCGCGTCCGGGATCGCCGACCCGCTCGGGTGCGGCAGGCCGCTGACGTTCGCGATGACCGGCACCACCGGATCCCGGAACCGCAGCCCGCTCATGAACTGCCGCAGGTCGTCGCCGATGCGACCCATCGGCGGGAAGTGGAACGGACCAGAGATCCGGAGGGGAACGATCTTCCGCGCGCCGCCGTCGACGAGCGCCTCGATCGCGCGCTTCAGGCTCTCGGCGCTCCCGGCGATGGTCACCTGCTTCGGCCCGTTGTCGTTCGCGACGACGGTGCTCCCGTCGGGCGCGATGCGCCGGATGATGTCGTCCACCTGCTCCGCGGACAGCCCGACGATCGCGGCCATCGCGCCGCGCGCACCTTTTGTCGTCGCGAGGCGCCCGCGCTCGGCGACGAGGCGCAGCGCGTCGGAGAACGTCAGGACACCGGCGGCGACGAGGGCGCTGAACTCGCCGAGCGAGTGCCCGGCGACGTACGCGGGGCGGATCCCGCTCGGCAGCGCCGCGACGCCGCGCGGGTCGTGGCCCTCCGTGATGCGGCGCCGGACCGACGCAGCGCGTTCCGCGAGCGCTTCGAGGATCGCGATGCTCGTCGTGAGGATCGCCGGCTGCGCGATCGCCGTGTCGTCCAGCCTGTCGGCCGGCCCCTCGAACGCGATCTTCGAGATCGAATACCCGAGGACGTCGTCGGCCTCCTCGAACGTTCGCCGGGCGTGCACCGACGACTCGTACACGGCGCGGCCCATGCCGACCGACTGCGATCCCTGACCCGGGAACACGAACGCGAGCGGCTCCCCCATCGACGCCGATCATACCGGGCTGGCGCTGCACGCCGCGTGCAGCGAAACTATGGCCGATGCGGACGTACGTGCAGCGCGCACGCGCTGAAGGTCGCGACCGTACAGCGGCCACGATCGAGCGCGCCGCGCTCCGCGAGCTGCGCATCCGCGGCTACGCGGAGCTGCGCCTCGCGGACGTCGCGCACCGCGCGGGCGTCGCGCTCCGCACCCTGTACCTGCACGCGCCGACGAAGGAGGTCCTCGTCGCGCGGGCGCTCCGGCGTCGTGCCGGCGCGCTGACGCGCCGCGTGGAGCGGTGGCGACCGCCGGACGACGGCGCCGCGGCGATCCTTGACGACATCGTCGCGCTCCACGAGCGCACGTACCGCACGGAGCGCCAGCTGCTCGAGATCCTCGTCGACAGCGGCGCGCCGGGCGGCGCCGAGGTCCTGCGCGCGCTCGATCGCGTGCGGCTCGGCCTCATCGAGCGCGCCGTCGCGGCGCTCACGCGGCTCGGGGCGCTCCGCATGCCGCCCGAGGACGCGGTCGGCCTCGCCCACGCGATGCTCGCGTTCCCCACCTGGCGGGCCGCGGTGACCGGGCCGGCGCGCCGTCGCGCGCCGCGGCTCATCGCCGACGCGCTGCGCCGGACGCTCCTCGGCTAGGCCCGCTCGACCTCGATCTCGGCCGCGACCCCGTTCAGCTCGCCCTTCCACTGATATCCACGGCCCGCGAGGCCGCGTGTCAGTGTGGTCGCCAGCGTTTCACTGGCGACGAGGTCGCCGTGGGCCTCGATGGCGCGCGCGATCGCGCCGCCATACCGCAGCGCGATGCGGTCGCTGATCGCGAGATCCGCTTCCTTGCGCATCTCGTTCACGCGGCGCACGAGCTCGCGGGCGAGGCCCTCGACCTCGAGCTCCGGCGTCACGCGCGTGTCGAGCGCGACGACGAGACCGGCATCGCGGCCGACCGCGTGACCGGCCGTCCCTTCGTGCGAGACGAGCACCTCGCTCGCGTCGAGCGTCCGCCCTTCGACGACGTACGTCCCGTCGCGGCGCTCGTATCGGCCCTCGGCGAGCGCGGCGCGAACGCGCGGCAGCTCCTTGCCGAGCTTCGGGCCGAGCACCTTCAGGTCCGGCTTCACGATCTCCCGCACGAGGCCCTCGGCATCCTCGCGGACCTCGAAGGAGCGCACGTTCAGCTCGTCGCGCACGACCGCCGCGAGGTCCTCCTGGCCCGCGAGGAGCTCGCGGTCATGGTCCGTCCGATCGAAGACCGCGACGAGCCGCGGCAACGGCATGCGCGTCTTCACGTTCGCGGTCTGCCGCGCGGAGTGTCCCAGCGTGACGACGCGCCGCGCCGCGTCCATCCGCCGCTCGAGCTGATCGTCGATGAGCGAGACGTTCGCTTCCGGATATGACGTGTGGTGGACCGACGCCGCCGACCCCGGGACGACGCGGCGGACGAGCCGCTGGTACAGCGCGTCCGAGAAGAAGGGCATGGCCGGCGCGATGAGACGCGTCAGCGTCGTGAGCGCCTCGTAGAGCGTCTGCTGTGCCGCGAGGGTGCTGCGCGTGTCGCGCGTCCCCCAGAACCGCGGCCGGCTCCGCCGCACGTACCACTGCGAGAGATCCTCGACGAACGATTCGACGCGGAGCGTGAGCGTGCGGACGTCCCACTCCTCGAGCCCGTTCCGCGCGTCGCGCACGAGGCGGTGCAGCACCGAGAGCAGCCAGCGGTCCATCAGCGGCCGCTCCATGACCGGGACCTGGGCGGCCGCCGGATCGAACCCGTTCAGCTCGGCGTACGTGACGAAGAAGGAGTACGTGTTCCAGAGCACGAGGAGCCGTCGCTTGATCTCGTCGAGCGCCTTGAGGCTGAACAGCATCACCTCGTCGGCGCGCTGACGGCTGACCGTCCAGCGGATGGCGTCCGCGCCGACCTTCTCCATGACCTCCTCGAGCAGCACGACGTTCTCGCCGGTCTTGTGGAACTCGCCGCCGGTCTCGTCGAGCATCGGCTCGAAGGTCTGCACCACGCGGTAGGGCGGCTCGTCGCGCAGCGCGACCGCGAAGAAGAGGAGCGAGTAGAACCAGAGCCGGACCTGCTCGACCATCTCGACCACGTAGTCGGCGGGGAACCACTTCTCCCAGTACGCGCGGTCGGTCTGCCAGCCGAGCGTCGAGAACGGCACGACGCCGGCGTCGAGCCAGCAGTCGCCGACCTCCTTCACGCGGACGGCGTCGGCGCCGCAGCGCGGGCAGCCGACGACCACCTTGTCGATCCACGGTCGGTGCAGCTCCGTCAGCTCGTCGAGCCCGCTCTTCGCGAGCTTCCGCAGCTCGGCCTCGCTCCCGACGACGAAGAAGTGCTCGTTCGCGCAGGTATAGAAAGGAAGGGGCAGGCCCCAGTACCGCTTCCGGCTGATGTTCCAGTCGGCCATGTTCTGAAGCCAGTTCTCCATGCGGCGGCCGGCGTGCTCCGGGACCCAGCGCACCTTCCGCGCGGCCTCGATCATCTTCGGCCGCAGCTCGGCCATCGAGATGAACCACTCGTCGGCCACGCGGAAGACGAGCTCCTCGTGGCAGCGCCAGCACTCGGGATAGCGATGCGTGTGGCGCTCGCTGCGCTGCAGGAGCCCGCGCGTCTCGAGGTCGGCCGCGATCTCGGCGGCGACGTCGCGCGCGTCCTTGCCCTCGAGCCAGCCGTAGCCCGCGCGGTACTTCGCCATGTCGTCGATCGGCACGAGCACCGGGAGGTCGTGGACCTTCGACAGCGCGAAGTCCTCCTCACCGCAGCCGGGCGCGATGTGCACGATCCCCGTGCCTTCGGCGTCGCCGACCTCGTCCCACGGGATGACGCGGTGGCCGCGCACGGCCTCGTCGACCGCCGGGAGCTGCCCGTCGAATGGGCCGCGGAAGCGCAGGCCGACGAGGTCGGCGCCCTTCACGGTCCCGAGGAGCTCCGCGTCGTCGCGGAGCGCGGATCCGAACGTCCCGCGCGACATGATCAGGACCTCGTCCGCCGATCCTCCGTCTCCCCCGGAGGGACCCGCCGCGGGGACCCGGCGCTTCGCGAGCGCGTAATCGAGCTCGGGATGGACAGCGAGCGCCACGTTCGCCGCGAGCGTCCAGGGCGTCGTCGTCCACACGAGGAACGACGCGTTCTGTTTCGCGAGATCCGCGCCCTTCACGCCGGCGCCGTCCGCTTCGGCAACGACGGGGAACCGCACGAACACCGCGGTGTGCGTCATGTCGCGGTACCCGAGCGCGAGCTCGTGCTGCGAGATCGCCGTGCCGCAGCGCGCGCACCACGGCATGGAGCGATGGCCCTTGTACAGCCAGCCCCGCTCGTGGCAGAGCTTCAGGGTCTCCCAGATCGCCGAGATGTTCGTGTCCGTATACGTGAAGTACGAGTTGTCCCAGTCCATCCACTGGCCGAGGCGCGCGGACTGCTTCGAGAAGGCCGCCGCCGACCGGTCCACGCGCAGCCGGCACGCGGCGCTGAACTTGTCGATCCCGTACCGCTCGATCTCGCGCTTGTTCGCGAGCTGCAGCTCACGCTCGACCCCGACCTCGACCCACAGACCGTGGCAGTCGAAGCCGTTCTGGTAACGCTGGTGGTATCCCTCCATCGCCTTGAAGCGCTGGAAGACGTCCTTATGGGTGCGCGCCCAAGCGTGGTGGATGCCCATCGCCTCGGCATTCGCGGTGATCGGGCCGTCGATGAAGGAGAAGATCGGTCCGTTCGCGTTCTGCTCGCGCAGCCGTTCGAAGCTCCGCTCGCGCTCCCACATCTCGAGCACCTCGTGCTCGAGCTC
>DASWDY010000027.1:0-5371 GCA_036395035.1 Candidatus Limnocylindria bacterium | reverse complement strand
GTTGAGGGCGCCGTCGGTCACGTGCTCGAACCGGAGGAGGATGCGCTTCCCGGCATAGGACGTCAGGTCCGCCTTCTGCTCGATCCAGACCGCGTCCTTGCCGCCGCCGGAGACACCGGTGAACCCGGTCCCGAGGTTGTTCCCGTTGGGATCGGCGCTGGTCATCGCCGGCGTCGCCGCCATCTGCCAGCGCTTCCCGCCGTCCGTGGAGACCGCGACGTAGCCATAGTCGAAGTCCTTCTCGATCTCGAACCAGGTCCAGAACGAGATCGTCGCGGCGCGCGCGCCGGTCAGGTCGACCTCGCGCGTGATCGAGCTGTCCATCCCGTCGGCCCGGTCGGACCACCAGTACGCCGCGCCCGAGTGAGGCGCCGCGGGGATGATGCGGACCGCCGCCGGGGCGTCGAAGCGCACGCGGTACTGGCCGCCGCGCGGCAGCTCCACGTATCGCGCCGCCTGCGGATGCACGGACGCGCGCAGGCTCTGGCCCACGGCGACGCGGTCCTGGCCCGTCGGCTTCGCCGCCTCGCGGATCCGCACGTCGGATGGGTAGAGATACTTCGCCTCGAGGCCAGCGAGGCCCATGCCGGCGTACACGTTCGCCGCGACCCAGTCGGCGAAGATCTCCTCGAAGGACGGATGCCCCGCGGCGCGCAGCGCCGTGTCGATGTCCGCCGTCGTGTCGACGGCCTTCGTCATGAGCGTGTTGATGAACGCGTAGCTGCCGCCCGTGCGCGCGCGCAGGTACTCGAGGAACAGGTACGACGCCCCGTAGTGCTGCGCGGCGCCCTCGTCGAGCTCGGTCCAGGCGTCGAGCTGGGTGTCCGGGTCCCGCAGGAACAGGGTCTCGAAGCCGAGGGAGAAGCCGTTCGCGCGCTCGCACAGCTGCGCCTGGCCCTCGTTGAACCAGATCGACGTCCGGGTGCGCCGGTTGAATTGGATCATGTGGCAGAACTCGTGGGCCAGCACCGAGTTGAAGCTGTCCGTGCCGATCCGCGTGCCGAGCACGTTCATGTAGATCATCTCGCGCTCCGCGGAGAATTCGTTCACCCAGCGGGGGAACTCGTCCGCCGACGAGAAGTACCCGGCGGCGGCGCCGGGGATGCGCGCGACGATGACGTTGATGCGCGGGTCGGCGTCGATGCCGGGGCTCCACTCCTCGCCGAAGATCCGGCGGTCGGTCGGGTAGATGCGGTCCTGGAACGTCTGCGCGCTGCGCGCGAGCGCCTGCTCGTCCACGGCGACGTCGCTCTGCACCCAGAACTTCGCGCTCGCGGTGACGACACGCAGGATGGCGCTGACCCGCACGTTCCTCTTGGCCTGGAAGTCGTAGACCCAGAACTCCGACGTCGCGCCCACGCTCTCGACGGGCGCCGCCGCGCGGACGGGCTCGAACTCCTTCGCCGGCGTGCCGTCGCGCCCTTTCATCCGCCGCACGAGATCGAACCAGTCGGCGAGCGGGATCGGCTTCGCGAGCAGCGCCGCGGTCATATCCGCTGATGGCGTCGACGCCCCGGTCGCGCTCGGGCTCGCGCCGATGCCCGATCCGCCGCTCTCGCTCGCCGGCGGCGTCGCGCTCCCGGGCGGGAACGAGACCGGGATGCACGCGCCGATCGCGAGCGCGAGGACGAGGCCGAGGGCGCCTCTCACGACCAGACGAGGCCGTCGGCGAGCGTACGCGTCGCGACGACGCGTCCCCCGCGCAAATACCGGCGCGGGACGCGCGCGCGCAGGTTGGTGACGATCTCATAGTTGATCGTCGCGCACGCGGCCGCGAGGTCCTCGGCGGTCACGCGCACGCCGTCCTGCTCGCCGATGAGCACGACCTCGTCCCGCTCCGCCACCCCGGGCACGTCGGTGACGTCGAGCATGATCAGGTCCATGCACACGCGGCCCGCGATCGGGAGCGCGTGTCCGCGCACGAGCAGCCGCGCGAGCCGGCCGGCCGCGCGCGGCAGGCCGTCGCCGTAGCCGACGGGCACCGTCGCGATCCGGCCATCCCGCGGGAGGTGATAGTCGTGGCCGTAGGACACGCCGGTCCCCGCGGGCACGCTCGCGACGCGGTGCACGCGCGACGCCCATCGGAGCGCCGGCCGTAGCCGGGCGTTCGCGAGGTGCGGCGCCGCGTGGAGGCCGTAGAGCGCGAGCCCCGGCCGCACCGCGTTGCACACGCCGCTCGTGTCGAGGCCGACGATCGCCGCGCTCGCGGCGGCGTGCACGAGCCGCGGCCTGTCCGGGAGAGCGATGAGCACCTGCTCGAATCGGCGCAGCTGCTCCGCGCTGAACGTGTCGCCGGGCTCGTCAGCGTTGGCGAAGTGCGTGAACACGCCGTCGACCTCGAGACCGCGCGTCCCGCGGATGGCGCGATAGCGCTCGAGCGCCTCGTCCGCGGGCGCGCCGAGCCGCGTCAGGCCGGTGTCCACCTTGACGTGGACGCGCGCGCGCCGTCCCGCGGCGGCCGCGGCGTCCGCGACCATGCGCGCCCGCGCCGCGTCCCACACGACGACGGCGAGGTCGTGCGCGATCGCCGCGTCGGCCTCGTCGCGCTCGGTGACCCCGCTGAGCACGAGGACCGGCGCGGTGATCCCGGAGCGCCGCAGGAGCAGACCTTCCTCGACCGTGAAGACCGCGAGCATCTCCGCGCCCTCCTCCGCGAGGGCACGCGACACCGCCTCGGCGCCGTGCCCGTAGGCGTCGGCCTTCACGACCGCGATGACGCGCTGCCCGCGCTCGCCCATGACGGCGAGGTTCTGCGCGATCGCGTCGAGGTCGACGTCCGCGACGGTGGAACGGACGGCGGTCATCGTCCTTCGATGACCTGGCGGAGCGCGCGCGGGAGCGCGTCCGCGATGTCCGTCGCGAGCGCCCCTGACTGCCCGACCTCGGCGGCGAGCAGGGCGCCCGCACGTCCATGGATCCAGACGGCCGCCATCGCGGCGGCGAGCGGGACGAGCCCGCGCGCGACGAACGCGGCGATCGCGCCGGAGAGCGCGTCGCCGGATCCGCCGACGCCGAGCGCGGCGTTCGGCGCGTCGTGCACGTAGGTGCGCTTGCCGTCGGTGACGACCGTCACCGGTCCCTTCAGGACGACGACGGTCTTCCACTCGGCGGCGAACCGCTCGGCGAACGGGACGCGCTGCGCGCCCTTCGGGACGACCTGCCCGGTGAGCCGCGCCGCCTCCCCGTCATGCGGGGTGAGGACGCACTTCGGAGGGAGCGCCGGTCGCTCGCCGGCGCGCGCGAGCGCGTTCAGCCCATCGGCGTCGACGACGGTCCCCACCGCGCGGGCGTTGCGCAGGACCGCGAGGACGAACTCGTCGGTGCCCGTGGCGTGCGAGAGGCCGGGCCCGATGAGAAGCGCACGGATCTTCTCGGAGAGGTGCTGCGCGACCTGCGCCGCCGCGCCGACGGCGACGATGCCCGGCTGCGATTCCGCGAGCGGCAGGTGCGTGACGTTCGGATCCTCTCCGGCGATCTCCTCGCTCACGCTCCGCGGCGTGGCCGCCGTGACGATGCCCGCGCCGCACCGCGCCGCGGCGCGGCAGGCGATGAGGAGCGCGCCGGGGTACCGCGACGATCCGCCGACGATGAGCACGCGCCCGCGGGAATCCTTGCTCGCGTCGTCCGGGAGCCGCTTCAGGACCGCGCGGACGGCCTTCGCGGTGAGCGGCTCCGCCTTCGGCTCGGCCAGAGACCTATCCGGTCGCCGGAGCGCGAACGCCGACCGCCACCGCGACGGCGAGGTCGCGGATGTGCGAGATGGAGACGGCGACCGGCGACGTCAGCCCGAGGGCGCGGCGGCGCTGCTCCGCGCGCCCGTGCAGCGTCACGGTCGGCTGGCCCATGGGCGTCCGCTTGATCTCGATCTCGCGCCAGCCGACGCCGCGCACGCCGAGCCCGAGCACCTTCGAGACGGCCTCCTTCGCGGCCCAGCGCCCGGCGAGGTGCAGGACGTTCCGCCGGCAGTACCCGCGCTCCCACTCGGTGTAGACGCGCTGGAGGAAGCGCTCCGGATGCTTCTCGAGCACGCCGCGGATGCGTCCGGTCTCGATGATGTCTATGCCGACCTCACTCGGGGCGTCGCTCATTCGACGGTCACGGCCTTGGCGAGGTTGCGCGGCTGATCGACGTCGTTGCCGCGGCGGTCCGCGACGTGGTACGCGAACAGGTGGAGCGGCACGACCGCGAGCGCCGGTGAGATGAGGTCGTTCGTGCGCGGGATGCGGATGACCTCGTCCGCGCACTGCGCGATCTCCTCGTCGTCGTCGTTCGCGAGCGCGATGACGATCCCGGCGCGGGCGCGCACCTCCTGGATGTTCGAGACGATCTTCTTGTACGTCGCGTCCTGGAGGGCGATCGCGATGACCGGCAGCGCGTCGTCGATGAGCGCGTTGATCCCGTGCTTCATCTCTCCCGCGGCCGTGCCCTCGGCGTGGCTGTACGACAGCTCCTTCAGCTTGTGCGCGCCCTCGAGGGCGGTCGGGTAGTTGATGCCGCGGCCGAGGAAGAGGAAGTCGCGGGCCTGGTGGTAGCGGTACGCGAGCGCCTTCACCTTCGGCTCCTCGCCCAGAACGGCATCGACGAGCGTCGGCAGGTGGAACACCTCGGCGAGCAGCTTCGACGACGCGTCGTGATCGAGCGTTCCGCGCCGCTGACCGAGGAAGATGCCGAGGAGGTAGAGGTCGACGAGCATCGTCGTGTACGCCTTCGTCGACGCGACGCTGATCTCCGGCCCCGCGTGCAGGTAGATGACGTCGTCGGCCGAGCGCGAGGCCTGGCTGCCCATGGCGTTCACGATCGTGAGGAGCCGCGCGCCGCGCTTCTTCGCCTCGTCCATGGCGGCGAGGGTGTCGACCGTCTCGCCCGACTGCGTGAGCGACACGACGAGGTGGTCGCGCGACACGACCGGGTCGCGGTACCGGTATTCGCTCGGGATCTCGACGTCGCACGGGATGCGCGCGAGCCGCTCGATGAGGTACTTCCCCGCGAGCGCCGCGTACCCCGCGGTGCCGCAGCCGAGGAGGGTGATGCGCTGGAGACGCTGGACCTGCTCGTCCGTGATCTTCACGTCCTCGTCGAAGATCACGCGGCCCGTCGCGCGGTCCACGCGGCCGAGCAGCGTGTCCGACAGCACGCGCGGCTGCTCGTGGATCTCCTTCAGCATGAAGTGCTTGTACCCGGCCTTCGCCGCGGTGACGGTGTCCCAGGTGATCGTCGTCCGCGACTTCTCGACGGCCTTGCCGGAACGGTCGAGGAAGCGCACGTCGCTCGCGGTGATGACGACGAACTCGCCCGGCTCGACGAAGCTCACCGTCCGCGTGTGCTCGAGGAGCGCGGGGATGTCCGACGCGAGGTAGTTCTCCCCCTGCCC
>DASWDY010000026.1:0-3974 GCA_036395035.1 Candidatus Limnocylindria bacterium | reverse complement strand
CCGCCAGCAGTCCCGCCCAGAGCGAGCTGCCGATGTCGCGCTCGAGGTCGTCGGCGATGCGCCGCGGCGAGCCTTCGGTGAACTCGAGCAGCGGCGCGAGCCCGCGTGCGTGCTCCACGAGCTCGTCGGGGAGGTCGGGCGCGTCCGTGCTCGCGATGAGCACGCCGCGCGTGCTGCCGCCCGCGATCACGGGGACGACGACGTGCGGCCGCTCGGCGTGGCGCCACGCCGACGAGGCGTGATCGATACGGACGGGCACCTGCTCGCGGATGGCGCGCGCGAGGTCCTCGCCCCAGAGCTCCTCGGGGATCGGGCGCTCGTCGCTCACGCCGAAGCCCGCGCGGTAATGGAGGAGCGCGAGCCCGAGCGTCCACAGCCCCGCGGTCTGCAGGAAGTAGGCATCCGCGAGGAGGGCGAGCGCGTCGTCCGCGGCGTCGGCACGGCCGGACGCCGCGATGGCGGCGAGCTCGGGTCCGAGCGTGCCGATGCTCACCGGCGCCTCGCGATGAAGAACGCCACGCTGAAGATGATGAACAGACTGATGCCCGAGACGCCACGGGTGGCCGACTCGTACTGGTGCCGCTCGAAAACGAAGTCGATGACTCGCGCGTTCGGCGGCAGCGTCGCGTACATGTAGCCGTGCGTCGTCGCGCGCAGTCCCTTCAGCGGGATGCGTGTCTCCTGCCGGCCGGAGACGTCGACCTGGTACGCGCGCCACTGCGGGTCGTAGCGCTCCTTGAAGAGGACACCCGTCGCCGCGACCTTCAGCTCGATGCGCCAGCGCGTCGGCGACAGGAACGTGCTCTTCGCGAGCTCGCTGTCGAGCACGTCGCCGTTCGGGGTGCCGTAGCCGCTCGTCGGCGTGACCTCGGCGGCGCCGATCATCCACGCGAGCGCGTTCTCGAGCTGCGCGACGGCGCTCTCCTCGCCGCGCGCCGCTCGGCGCGGGAGGTCCACCCCGGACCACACGAGGTGCGCCGAGACGCCGACGTCGCCCGCGACCTTCGTCGTCCCGTACTGGATGAGCCGCTTGTTCCCCGACGAGAGCGCGGCCTGTTCCCAGCCCGGATCGTTGCGGTACGTGAACTTGTCGATCGCGACCACGCGTCCGTCGAAGCCCCGCGCGAGGACGAGCTTCGCGTCGCCGCTGCTCTTCACGTCATCCGCGCCGCCGCGCACGACCTCGGCGTCGTGCACGAGCGGCTGCGACCCGCTCGTGCCCGCGGCGTCCATGAACACGAATCCCGAGAGCTGCAGGTAGTCGTCGAGCACGCCCTCCGCCTTCGCGAGATCCTTCCACGGTCGCCCGTACACGACGACCATCGTGAACTCGCGCAGCTCGTCGCGCGTGAGCTCGTCGAGGCTCTTCTGCGCCTTCACCGGGATGACGCGGTCGCTCGTGCCGCCGATGCGGATGAGCGCCTCACCGAAGATCTCCGCGTCCGCGTCGTCGGCGACGACGAGCAGCGACGGCGTGACCCCCGCTGTGAGGATCGGCCGCACCGCCGGCGCGGAGAAGAGGAGCTTGTCGCGATCGAGGAGCGACCAGTCGCGCTCGTTGAAGATGATCGCCGACGTGCGGTCGGGGAAGACGGCGCGGTCGGCGCCGAGCCACTCGAGCCGCGCGTTCGTCGCGGGCTTCGTGTCCGCGCCGAGCATCACCTCCGAGGAGAGGTCGCGTCCGGTCGTCGGCAGGTCCGGCGACAGGGTCGCGAACCCGAGGGCCGCCGCGGGATGGACCGCGAGCCGGCCCATCGCGCCCTGCGGCCGGACGCGCGGGACGTCGAGCGCCGGCACGGGGACCTGCAGCGCGAGCACGTTCGCGGAGACGAGCGCGACGCCCGCGAGGCCCCACGCGAGGCGCCGCAGGCGACCGCGCGCGAGGACCATCGCGACGAGCGCCGCGGACGCGACGACGGGCACGGCATCGCTGAGCGCCGGTGTGCGCACGAGGCTCGGCCGAAGGCCGTCGATCCCGCGCGAGAGGAGCGGCGGGACCGTGACCGCCGCCGACGCGAGGATCCCGAGGACCGCGCCGAACAGGCTCGCGCGGATGCGTCGCGCGCGGACGCCACCGCCGACGACCACTGCGGCCGCGGCGAGGACCCAGAGGATCCCGCCGAACGCGCTCGCTGCGGTGGCGAGCGCGGTCGTGAGGAAGCGGTTCCGGGTGGTGTTCGTCCCGGCGAGCGCGAGGACCACGCCCGTGAGGCCGACGAGGCTGCTCACGTCGCCGCTGCGCGGCCACACCCAGAGCGCGGGCGGCAGGATCGCGGCGAGCGCGACGACGACCGACAGATGGCGCGCTCCGAGACGCAGCGCGAGGAGCAGGACCGCCACGGCGTAGATGGCGGCGACCGCGCCCGCGAGGAGGATGAAGACCTCGGGTCCGCCGCCCGTGAGCGCGGCGAGCCTCAGGAGCGGCCACGACGCCGCGGCGAGGTACGGCCCGCCCGCGCCGTAGATGTGCCACCACGTCCCGGTGTCCGGGTAGCGCGCGGCGTACGCGAGCGCCGCGCGCTCGAAGGACGCTGCCGTCGCGGGGATCCAGAACACCGCCACGACGAGCCCCGCCACTGCCGCGACGGCCGCCGCGAGGACGGTCGAGGTGTTCGCGATGCTCCGCTCGGGATGGGGGACCGCGTGGTCGAGGACCTCGCGGTACGCGGCGCCGGGCCGGACCGGCTCCCATCCCGCGGGCAGCGGCGCGAGGCCGAGCGAGAGCGCGACGAGCCCGGCCTGCTTCCCGAAGCGCTTCGCGATCGCGCGGAGGCCGCGCGGCCCGTCGAGCGCGCTCGCGACGACGAGGTCGCAGTCGATGTGGTGCGTGCCGAGGTCCGCGACGCTCGCGACCGCGCGCACGAGGCGGACGCGCTTGTTCGCGCGCAGCCACGCGACGAGCGACGCGCGCAGCGACGCGTGGGGGACGACGACGACGACGTGCACCTGCCCGATCTGCATGACAGAACGGGCCAATTCAGACCTCACTCGCGGCGAAGCCGCTCGCTCGGCCCGGGTGCTCGACCTCGTCGCTGCGGCGCCTCGGTTTGCGCGCCCGGGGGACGGTAGGTCATGGCGCTATCGCTGTGTCGGTTCGACCAGCAGGTACGCCCCGACCCCCATCAGGACGACGGGCAGGATGAACGGCTGCAGTCCCGGGAGGACGTCGATCCCACCGATGATGCCGAGGACGGCGATCGCCGCGAGCGGCAGCGCCGGGATCAGCGGCCAGCGATGGTCCGGGGCGAGGATGGTCACGATCACGAACGCGGCCGCGAGCGCGCCGAAGAAGATCGCGACGGCGTACCGGCCGAGCTCGAAGACACCCGGCAGGAGGAGCCCGACGCCGAGGCCGAGCATCACGGCCGCCGGCACGAGGTACACGAACTGGCGGTAGCCCAGCCAATAGGCGGCGGCGAACGCGCCGCCGAGCGCGAGGAAGAGGACCGGGCCGGTGAGGCTGTTGGGAACGCGGATCGCCGGGAGGAAGAAGGCGAACCCGACCGCGAAGACGACGAGGCCTCCGAGCACACCACGTCTGCGCGGCGGTGCGGCCGCCGTCGTTCGTAGTGGCGCTGTGTCCGTGCGGCGTTCGATCGGGCGCAGGCCCATCAGCGTGCGAACGCTATCACGCTCGTTCGCTCGGACCGCGATGGACTAGGGCTGCCCTCCCTGACCCGGAGGCGCGCTCGGCGGTCCGCCTCCACCACCCGGCGGCTGCTGGCCACCCGGGTTCGGCGTCGGCGTCGGTGCGGGTGTGGGCGTCGGGGCCGCGGTCGGCTCCTGTGTCGGAGTAGGTACGGGTGTTGGCGTCGGCGTTGGTGCCGGCGTCGGTGTCGGTTCGGGCGTAGGCGCCGGCGTCGGTACGGGTGTAGGGGTGGCGGTCGGCGTCGGTGTGGGCGTGGCGGTCGGCGCCGGTGTGGGCGTGGCGGTCGCTGTCGGCGCCGGGGTCGGCGTGGGCGTCGGTGTCGGCG
>DASWDY010000025.1:0-12543 GCA_036395035.1 Candidatus Limnocylindria bacterium | reverse complement strand
CCTGCCGCGCAGTATCGCGGCTCTAGACGGTGAGGCCCACCAGCAGATCGCGATCGAGGCGCGCGAGCACGGCGACCGCGTCGCGGTCGCGGGAGGTCATCGCATGCCGCCAACGCCAGAGCGCGAGGGCCCCGAGCGCGTCGGCGCCGCGGTACCGCTCGAGCGCGGCGACGGATCCCCTGATCCACCCACCGTCGTCGCCGCGTGCGAGCGCCGCGTCGACCATGGCCTCAGCGAGCAGCGAGAGGATGACGACCGCCGGCGCGCTCATCGCGCCGAGAACGATGGCAGCGCGCGGATCGTCGCGGCATCGTGCGGGCGGACGATCCGCCTACGACGTTCGCCGTATCAGCGCGGCTCGGGCAGCTCGGCTTCTTCGATGAGCATGACCGGGATCCCGTCGCGAACGGGATAGCGGCGCCCGCACTCGGCACAGATGAGACGGTCGCCCTCCTCGCGCACCGGCGCGTGGTCGACCGGGCACGCGAGGATCTCGAGGAGCTCCTTATCGATCGGCATCGTCCCCGAGCGTAGCGAAGAGCGGCAGGAACGCGAAATAGGACTGCAACGCGCGCCACGAGAGCCACAGCGGCAGCAGCGGCAGCACGACGGGCGCGTTCAGGCGCAGGCCGCTCGTCGCGACCGCCCAGAGCGCTGCGACATAGGCCACGCCGGCGGCGACCACGAACAGGACGCGCGGCACGATCGGGCCGACCGTGTCGGCCAGGAGCTTCGCCGGGCCCACACCCCACGGCTCGAGCGGCAGGAGCGCCGGCGCGGTGACGCTCGCGAGGAGCAGACCCGGTGCGCTCGCGAGGTACGGGGCGTGGACGAGGAGCGCGATGCCGAGCGCGATGGCGGCGCGCACGAGCGCTCGTCCAGGCCCGGCGCGGCGCCAGGTCCACGCGATCACGAACGGGGCGACGAGCCACGCGGGCTGGCGCGTCGCGATGGCGAGCCCGAGCGGCACCGCGGACCAGAGATGCCGCCGCCAGACCCACGCGACGAGGACGAGGAGCGCCCAGAGCGGGTCCACACCGGCGAGGACGAATTGGTCGAGGACGACGACGTTGCCGACGCACACCGCGAGCACGACCGCGCGCCACCGGAGCGCGACGGAGGCCATCGCGAGCCCGAAGATCGCGAGCACCTCGACGAGGTAGAGGACGCGCACGTCCGCGAGGCCGGCGGCGATCAGCGGCGCGGGCACGAGGACCGCGAGCGCCGGGTACTGCAGCGCGCGCAGCCGCGTGCCGTCCTCGAGCGGCGTCGCGTATTCGGGGCGCAGGCCGAAGCGCGCGAGCTGGTCGATCATGTCGAAGTCGGCGTACGGCTCGCGCCCCGCGAGCACGAGCTCGGCGCCGCCGTGCGCGGCCACGACCGCATCGGAGTGGTACGGCGACGCCGCGATGAGGATCGCGGCGCTCATGACGTACGTCGCGAGGACGAGCCCGGCGCCGAGGGCGAGCCAGCGGCGCTGCGCCGGCAGCGTGAACGCCGCGATGACGACGAGCACGGCGAGGACGTCGTCGGGCGCGACCGCGCTCGACGCGACGTTCACGTGGCGGTCGAGGAGCGCCGCGAGGACCGCGATGACGACGAGCGGCCGCGCGAAGCGGTCCCAGGGTGCCTCGACGCGGCGGCGGACGGCGCCGACGACGAGGACGGCCAGCGCGACCGCGAAGGCCGCGAACGGGACGAGCGGGTGGAGGCGGAGCGTCGCCGCGATCGCCCCGATCGACATCGCTGCCGTCGAGACCAGCGCGGCCGTCATGTCAGCGGCGGAGCGTACCGCGCCGCAGGCGATCGGCGGCGTAGATCGCGACGGCCGCCGCCTGCATCGCGAGCGACACGCCGAGGACGATGCGCACCATCGTCGCGGCGTCGCGAGCGATACCGACGAGCAGGACGAGCTCGACGACGATGGCGATCGCGAGCAGCGCTCCGATCGCCATGCGCCCGCGGCCGACGAAGTACGCGACCCAGAGCGAGAGCAGCGCGTTCGACAGCGCCGCGATCCCGTAGAGCCCGACGATGCGCGCCGTCTCGGGGAACTGGTCCCCGGCGACGAGCGTCGTGAAGAAGTCGGGCGCGACGAGGTACGCGACCGTCACTGCGCCGCTCGTCACGAGGACGAACGCGAGCGCCAAGAACAGGTAGCGGTCCGTGTCCTCGCCGAGCGCATCCGCCCGGCTCACGCGCTCGAGCAGCAGGAGGCCGACGGCGATCGGCGCGAACAGCACGATCTTCCCGAGCAGGATCGCGCCCGCGTACGCGCCGGCCTCCGCGGGGATGCGCCAGGGCGCCACCAGGCCGTCGACGAACGTGAGCGCGGCGTACCCGAAGAAGATCACCGCGGCGAGCAGGAAGAAGCGCGTCTCGGCCCGGCCGAGGTCGACCTCGTGGACGGCGCCGCGCGCCGCCCGCAGCAGCGGTGCGAGCGGGATCAAGGTGCCGAGGGCCCCGACGAGGACCGCGACCGACGCGCCGAGGAACGCGCCGTTCACCGGCTCCGTCGGTGCGCCGGGCCCTGAGAAGGCGAGGACCAGCACGGCACCGAGGACGAGACGCGTGAGCGCCATCGCGATGAACACGCTGCCGAACCAGCCGAAGCGCGCGAGGCCCTGGAGGAGGCCGAGCGTGAACGTGAGGACGATCGCGAGGAAGAGGGTCGCTCCGATGAGGGCGATCGCGAACGCCGGGAGCTGCGGGACCGTGACGACGAATGCCGACGCGATGATGACGAGCGCAGGGATCCCCGCGCCGACCAGGATGCGGCGCAGCCACCGCCGCACGAAGACATGCAGAGCGGCCTCCTCGCCGCGCGCCTTGTACTGGGCCGCCAGCCTCGCGGTCGCCGATTGGACGACCTGGCCCCCGAGCTGCTCGAGGATGAGCACGGCGAAGAACGCGGTGAGGATGGCGAACTGCTCGTTCGTGAGCAGCCGCGCCATCACGAACTGGTAGGCGTAGGCGAGGACGTTCGCGACGCTCGTCGCGCCGAGCAGCCACAGCGCGCCCGCGTTCGCGCGGGCCATCGCGAGGGCGCGCGCCGGGAGCACGAGCGGCGCTAGTGGGTGTGCTGGTGCCCCGCGCCGACGGGCTCCGCCGGAGCCTGCGGCGCGACCGCGAGGAAGTTCGTGATGAGCTCGTCGAACTCGGGCGAGTCGTAGTCCTCGATCCCGCCGTTGTCGGCGAGCTCGGCGATCTTCGGGTCGATCGGCAGCTTCGCGAGGAGCGGGGCGTTCGACGCGATGACGAGCTTCAGCCCCTGCGACGGTCCGAAGACCTCCATGCGCGAGCCGTCCGGCGCGGTGACGTACGACATGTTCTCGACGACGCCGAGGATGTCGCCGCCGAGCTGCTTCACGAGGCGCACGGCCTTCGTCACGACCATGGTGGCGAGCGCCTGCGGCGTGGTGACGAGGACGACGCCGTCGACGGGGAGCGCCTGCATCACCGTGAGCGGCGCGTCGCTCGTCCCCGGCGGCAGGTCGACGATCAGATAGTCGAGCTCGCCCCAGGCGACGTCGCTGAAGAACTGCCGGATCGCGCCCGAGACCATCGGGCCGCGCCAGATGACCGCCTCCTCCTCGCTCGGGAGGATGAGGTTCATGGACATGATCGGGATCCCGGTCCGCGTCACGGGGGGCTTGAGGGTCTGCGTCCCCGGGACGACGCCCGGCTTCTCGCGCACGCCGAACATGCGCGGGATCGACGGTCCGGTGATGTCGCCGTCGAGCACGCCGATGCGCATGCCGCGCCGCGACAGGCCGACGGCCAGCAGGCCGGCGACGAGGCTCTTGCCGACGCCGCCCTTGCCGGACATGACCGCGATGACGTGCTTCACGCCCGCCTGCTGCGCGATGCCTTTCGGCCCGCCCGACGGCGCCGGCGGGCGCTCGGGCAGGTCCGCGGGGAGCGTGCCGCTCGACGCGAGGTCGTTCAGCTGCCGCATGACGGTGTCCATCTGCAGCCGGCCGCGCCCGTGACCGCCGACCGCCTGCGCGATCGTCTCGCCCTTCGAGATCGAGCACGACGCGCACGACAGCCCGTACGCGGCGAAGAGCCGCGCTGCGTCGGGCCAGCGCTCGACGACGGAGGCGACGGTCATCTCGGGGGTGATCTGCTGGGCCAAGTGGGGCTCCCTTATCGCGTGGTCTGTTCGAGGATCAGTGTACGGGGCGATGGAGTCCCTTTTGCTCCTCCTCGTCGGTATCGTCCTCGGCGTCGCCGCGACGGTGGTCTACGGTCGTCGGCGTGCCGCGTCGGTGACGGCCTCGGCGCTCGACGCACCGGGATCCATCGCGTCCGAGCGCGACCGGCTCGCGACGCTCGTGCGCGAGCTCGGCGACGCCGTCCTCATCGCGGGGCGCGACGAGCGGATCCGTCTCGCGAATCCAGCCGCGGTCCGCCTGCTCGACGCCGGAGCCCTCGAGGGCCGCCGGCTCGTGGACGTGGTACGCGAGCACGAGATCATCGCCGCGATCGAGCAGGCCCGCTCCGAGCAGGAGACCGTCGTCGAGGTCGAGCGGCTCGAGCCGGCCCGAGCGCTGCGCGTCGTGGCCCGCCGGCTCCCGGATGGCGACCTGCTCCTCACGATGCAGGACCTCACGCGTCTCCGTCGCCTCGAGACCGTGCGAAGCGACTTCGTGGCGAACGTGTCGCACGAGCTCCGGACCCCGATCGCGTCGCTCAAGGCCATGGTCGAAGCGCTCGAGGGCGGCGCCGTCCGCGACGAGGCCGTCGCGCGGGACTTCCTCAGCCGCATGCACGGCGCGGTCGATGACCTGACACAGCTGGTGTCCGAGCTCCTCGCGCTCAGCCGGATCGAGAGCGGCGAGGACCGCCCGCACCTCGAGGCCGTCCCCGCCGTCGAACTGGTGCGGACCGCGGTCGCGCGACTCGGGCCGCTCGCGACCCGCTCCGGCGTGGCCCTCGAGATCGGACCCCTCGACGAGCTCCCCGCGGTCCGCGCGGACCCCGACAAGATCGGCCAGGTGCTCACGAACCTGCTGCACAACGCCATCAAGTTCACGCAAGACGGGGGACGCGTCGAGGTCTCAGCCGTCCACGAAGAGGACTTCGTCCGCTTCCGCATCCGCGACACGGGCATCGGCATCCATCGCGACGAGATCGGGCGGGTCTTCGAGCGCTTCTACAAGAGCGAGCGCTCGCGCGCCGGCGGCGGCACCGGCCTGGGCCTCGCCATCGCGAAGCACATCGTCCAGGCCCACGGCGGCCGGATCGACGCGTCGAGCGAGGGGCCTGGTCGGGGCAGCACGTTCAGCTTCACCCTGCCCGTCGCTGAGGGGATCGCTACGGCTCGGCGATAGGCTCCGAGCGCGTGAACTCGCGCATGACGCCGGTCTTCTCGTAGACGGTGCGCTCACAGATGTTCTGCACCCGGTCGGCGATGCGCTCGAGGTTGTGGGCGACCCAGATGAGCCAGGTGGCGCGGTCGATCGTGCGCGGGTCGTTCAGCATGAAAGTGAGCAGCTCGCGGTACACCTGGTCGTAGAGGCGGTCGACGACATCGTCTCGCAGCGCGACGGCCTGCGCCTTCTCGGCGTCCAGCGTCACGAAGGCATCGACCGCATCCCGCAGCATCTCGCGACAGACCCTGGCCATCCGCGGAACGTCGATGAGCGGCTTCAGGAGCGGCTTGTCCTCGTGCAGCAGGACGATCTTCGCGATGCCCGCGCAGTAGTCACCGATCCGCTCGAGCTCCGGCAGGACGCTCAGGACGGACACGATCAGGCGTAGATCGCGCGCCATCGGCTGCTGCATCGCGATGAGGTGGACGGCGTCGTCCTCGACCTTGTAGCGGAGCTCGTTGATGCGCCGGTCCTCGGCGATCACCCGCTGCGCCCCATCGCGATCGAGGCGCTCGAGAGCGCGGATGCTGCGCTCGATCGCGACGTCGACCATGCTCGCGAGGCTGCGCAGCTGGCGCTGCAGCGAGACGAGGCCCTCGTCGAGCGCCGCGCGCGAGTGGATCGATCGCTCCGCCGTCATCCGAACCGACCCGTTATGTACGCCTCAGTACGCTCGTCCTTGGGATTCGTGAACAGGTCGCGCGTGGCGCCGAACTCGACGAGCTCGCCCATCCGCTCCTCGCCCGCGAGCAGGAATGCGGTGAGATCGGACACCCGGGAGGCCTGCTGCATGTTGTGCGTGACGATCACGATCGAGTAGTCGCGCTTGAGGTCCGCGATGAGCTCCTCGATGCGGTACGTCGCGATCGGGTCGAGCGCCGAGCAGGGCTCGTCCATGAGCAGCACGTCGGGCTCGACCGCCAGGGCGCGCGCGATGCACAGGCGCTGCTGCTGGCCACCGGATAGCGCGAGCCCGCTCGCGCCGAGCTTGTCCCTCACTTCGTCCCACAGCGCGGCGCGCCGGAGGGACTCCTCCACGAGGGCCCGTAGATCCCCGCTGTAGCCGTTGATCCGGGGGCCGAACGCGACGTTGTCGAAGACCGACTTGGGGAACGGGTTCGGCTTCTGGAAGACCATGCCGATGTGCCGCCGCAGAAGGACGGGATCCGCCTCCGGCCCGTTGATGTCCTCGCCGTGGTACGCGATGTGTCCCCCGGCGCGGAAGCCCGGGATGAGGTCGTTCATCCGGTTCAGACAGCGGATGAGCGTGCTCTTGCCGCATCCGGACGGGCCGATGATCGCCGTGACGTGGTTCTTCGGGATGTCGAATGTGATGTCACGCAGCGCCTGCGCCGATCCGTACCAAGCCGAGAGGTCCCGCAGCTCGAAGGCGTGCTCGAGCGTCGACGGCTCCGGCACGGGCTCGGCCGCAGGCTCCGGCGCCCGCATCGCCACGACCGGAGTATGGATCGGCGGCCTCACGCGAGGCTCTTGCGCGGTCACCATCTGGTCCCTCGCCGCGCACGGTCCCGGAGGACGATGGCCAGCGCGTTCATCGTGAGGAGCAGTACGAGGAGCACGATGATCGCGCTGGCGGCGATCAGGTGGAATTGCTCCTGGGGCTTGCTCACCCAGATGAAGATCTGGATCGGCAGGATCGTGAACGAGTCCAGCGGGCCGTCCGGAAGGAACGCGATGAAGGCGATGCTCGAGATGAGGATGATCGGAGCGGCCTCGCCGACCGCGCGCGACAGCGCCAGGATCGTCCCGGTGAGGATCCCCGGGGTCGCTGCGGGCAGCACGTGGTAGCGCACGGTCTCCCATCGCGTCGCTCCGAGCGCGTACGAGGCGTGCCGGATCCCCGAGGGCACGGCCCGCAGCGCCTCCTGCGCGTTGATGATGACGATCGGCAGGACGAGGACCGCGATGGTGAGCCCGCCGGCGATCAGGCTGCGCTGCAGCGAGAGCGCGCGGACGAAAACGGCGAGCCCGAGCATGCCGTAGATGATCGAGGGCACCCCGGCGAGGTTGCCGATGTTCGTCTCGAGGATCCGCTTCAGCGGTCCCTGCGGCGCGTACTCCTCGAGCCAGATCGCCGTGGCGATGCCGATGGGGAACGCGACGACGACGACGATGATCCCGACGTAGAACGTGCCGACGAGCGCGGCGAGCACGCCGGAGCGGTCGGCGAGCCGCGACGGGAAGCTGGTGAGGAACTCCCACGAGAGATACGGGACGCCTTTGACGAGGACGTCCGTCAGCAGCACCAGCAGCGCCACGATGCCGAACGCGGTGGCCCCGTAGCAGAGCCAGACGAAGACGCGGCCGTTGCGGCGGCGCGCGACGAGGGCAGGCCGCCAGCGCACGCCGGGGGGGAGCGCGGTGACGGTCACTGGTAGACGTTCCGGAACCGGCGGACGACCATCTGGCTCGCAACGTTCAGCACGAGGGTCATGACGAAGAGCGTCATGCCGACGGCGAAGATCGTCCGGAACTCGATCGACTGCTGTGGCGTGTCGCCGAGCGACACCTGCGCGATGTACCCGGTCATCGTCTGGACGGACCGCGTGGGATCGAGCGTCAGCACCGGGGTCGAGCCGGCCGCGATCGCGACCGCCATCGTCTCGCCGATCGCCCGCGACACCGCGAGGATGAACCCGGCCGCGATGCCCGAGAGCGCCGCGGGCACGACGACGCGAAGCGCGACCTCGAGATCCGTCGCGCCAAGGGCGTGCGCCGCTTCGCGCAGCGAGCGCGGGACCGCACCCATCGCGTCCTCGCTGATCGTCGCGACCAGCGGGAGGACCATGAGGCCGACCACGATGCCGGCCGATCCCGCGTTGAAGACGTCGGTCCCTGGGATGAGCGGTCGGAGGATGTTGGGCGTCACGAAGGTCAGCGCGAAGTAGCCGAACACGACCGTCGGGATGCCGGCGAGCACCTCCAGGAACGGCTTCACGACGGAGCGGACGCGGTCCGGTGCGTACTCGGCGAGGTAGATGGCAACGACGATCCCGAGCGGCGTGGCGAGCGCGACCGCGATGCCTGCCACGAGCAGCGTGCCGCTCACGAGCGGGAGCACGCCGAACCGCTTCGGATCGAAGAGCGGCGTCCACTCGGTCCCGAAGAGGAAGTCGGGCACCGGCACCTCACGGAAGAACTCGAATGTCTCGAAGATGAGGACCGCGACGATGCCGAACGTCGTGAGCACGCTCACCCCGACGCCCGCGAGCAGCAATGCGGTCACGACGCGGTCGGTCGCCTTCCGCCGGAAGAGGGAGCGCGCCGGCCGGCGGATGCCGGGCCGGCGGGCTCCCCCGCGATCGACCGAGGGCGCTGCCAGCGTCACCGCGCGGGCAGCTTCGCGAGGCCGTCCGTGTACGTCTTCTCCGGGGCCGCGATGTAGCCGACCGATGAGATGAGCTTCCGAGACTCGGAGCCCAGGTACCACTTCACGAACTCGTAGACCTCGGGACGCTTGAGCGAGTCGTTCTTCGGGTAGATGAAGATCGGCCGCGCGAGCGGCTTGTACGTGTAGGCCTCGATCGTCTGCGGGTTCGGCTCGACGCAGCCGCCACCCTTGCCATCATCGATCTTCAAGACCTTCAGCTTGCTCTTGTTCTCGACGTAGTAGGCGAAGCCGAAGTAGCCAAGCCCGCCGCGGCTGCCGGCGACGCCCGTCACGAGCACGTTGTCGTCCTCGCTCGCCGTGAAGTCGCCGCGGCTCTGCTTCTCCTTGCCGTTGATCGCTTCGGTGAAGTAGTCGAACGTGCCCGAGTCGGTCCCAGGCCCGTACAGCTTCATCTCGACGTCCGGGAACCCCGCGCGGACGTCCTTCCAGTTCTTGACCGTGCTGCCAGTGTCCCAGATCTTCTTCAGCTCCGCCGTCGTGAGGCAATCGACCCACGTGTTCTGCGGATTCACGACGACGGACAGGCCGTCGATCGCGATCTGCAGCTCGGTGTAGGCGATGCCGTTCTTCTGGCACTCCGCCTTCTCGCTGTCCTTGATCGGACGCGAGGCGTCGGAGATGTCGGTCTCGCCGGCGCAGAACTTCTTGAAGCCGCCGCCGGTGCCGGAGATGCCGACGGTGACCTTCACGTCCTTGTTCTTCTTCTGGAACTCCTCGGCCATCGCCTCGGAGATCGGGAAGACCGTGCTCGAGCCGTCGATCTTGACGTTGCCCCCGAGCTTGGGCGCGGTCCCGCCCGGCGAACCACCGCCGCCGCAGGCAGCGGCGAAGAGCGCGGTGCCGATGAGCAAGGTGACGGGCAGCCTCCTGCGGACCATGGATACCTCCCAACCATTCGCGCGCAGCAAGCGTGCCGCGGCCGGGTGTCGGATCGATGGCGTGCGGTGAGCGCACCGTGATGCGCGTGTGAGATCGAGGTGAGATCGGCGCCTACCGGTGGCCGGCGGTCGCCTCCTCGAGCTCGCGGAAGCGGTAGCCGACGCCGCGCACCGTCTCGATCCAGCGCGATCGCTCGGCCGTCTCGCCGAGCGCCTCGCGCAGCGTCTTCACGTGCGTGTCGACCGTCCGCGTCTCGCCGCCGTACTCCTGACCCCACACCGAGGCGATGATCCGGTCGCGCGTCATGACGACGCCGCGGTGCGACATGAGCAGGACGAGCAGGTCGAACTCCTTCGCGGTGAGCCTCAGCTCCGCGCCGTCGCGCGTCGCCCGCCGCCGGGCGACGTCGACCTCGAGCGAGCCCGCGCGCAGGCGCTCCCCCGCCGGTGCCGGCGCCGCGCGGCGAGCTCGCCGCACGAGCGCGCGGATCCGGGCGATGAGCTCGCGCGTCGAGAAGGGCTTGCCGAGGTGGTCATCGGCGCCGATCTCGAGCCCGACGATCCGGTCGACCTCGGTATCGCGCGCGGTGAGCATGAGGATCGGGACGTCGCTCTCGCGGCGGATCCGGCGGCAGACCTCGATCCCGTCGATGCCGGGGAGCATGACGTCGAGGATCACGGCGTCGGGACGCGCTGACGCGAACAGCGCGAGGGCCTTCTCGCCGTCCTCCGCGGAGAGGACCTCGTATCCCTCCTGCCGCAGCGCGTAGCCGAGCGTGTGCCGGAGGTTCGCCTCGTCGTCGACCAGCAGCAGACGCGTCAGCGGTCCGCCCTCGCCATGCTCATCGCAATAAGGCTAGGGCCGGTGGAGGTGATGACGCTATGCGGCGCGGTCGCGCGCCAGCGCGCGGATCACCCAAACGACGACGAAGAGCGCGGTCGCGACGAGAACGATCGTCCCGCCCGACGCCGTGTTCAGGTAGTACGACGCGTAGATCCCGGCGAGCGCGGAGATGACGGCAAAGAGGAGCGCGAAGGCGAGCATGTGCCGCAGCGTCCGCGCGAGGAGGCGCGCCGTCGCGGCGGGCGTCACGAGCAGCGCGACGACGAGGACGACGCCGACGATCTGGATCGAGATCGCGATGGCCAGGCCGACGAGCACGAGCAGGAGCGAGTCGTAACGTGTGACCGGGAGCCCCGCCGCCGCGGCGCCGGTCGGATCGAACGAGACGAAGACGATCTCCTTCCAGACGAGGAACAGGACGGCGATGACGATCGCGGCCGTCCCCGCCGCGAGGAACAGCTGCTCGTTCGAGATCCCGAGCACGTCGCCGAGCAGCGCGCCGAGGAGATCGCCCGTGTACGTGCGGATCGAGCTGAAGAGCACGACGCCGAGCGCGAACATCCCCGAGAACACGACGCCGATGATCGTGTCCTCGCGCAGCCCGGAGCGGCGTCCGACGAGACCGATCGCGAGCGCGCCGGCGACGGCGGCGATGGAGCCGCCGATGACGAGATCGGTCTTCGCCATGAACGCCACGACCACGCCCGGGAACGCGATGTGCGCCACGGCGTCGCCGAGGAACGCGAGGCCGCGGAGGACGACGAACACGCCGACGCACGCGCACACGACGCCCACGAGGGTCGCGCCGATGAGCGCGCGCTGGACGAACGCGTAGGTGAGCGGCTCGACGAGGTCAGGCATGGTGCTCATCCGCCATGAGGCTCGGCTCCGGGCGGTGCCCGCCGTAGGTGGCGCGCAGGACCGCATCGTCGCGCAGGATCGAGACGTCACCCTGCGCGACGATGCCGTGATTCATGCACACGACGCGCTGGAAGTGCGCCATGACGCTCGCGAGGTCGTGCGTCGCGACGAGGACGGTGCGGCCCCGCCCGGCCTCCTCGGCGAGCACGCCCATGAGCTGCTCCTCCGTCGTGGGATCCACACCGGTGGCGGGCTCGTCGAGCAGGAGGATCTCGGGATCCGCGAAGAGAGCGCGCGCGAGCAGGACGCGCTGGCGCTCGCCGCCGGACAGGTCGGTCACAGCGCGTCGACGGAGGTACTCGGCGTCGACGCGTCCGAGCGCCGCGGCCGCGTCGTCGCGGTCACCGCGCCGCGGGCCGCGCCCGACGCCGAGCCGCCCGATGCGTCCCATGAGCACGACGCTCTCGACCGTGAGCGGGAAGTCCCAACGCACGTGCTCCTGCTGCGGCAGGTAAGACATGCGTGAGCGTGCCGCAGCAGGCTCGCCGCCGAAGACACGGACGTCACCGTGCCGCGGCCGCAGGAGCCCGACGATCACCTTGAGCAGCGTCGACTTGCCGGACCCGTTGGCGCCGACGAGCGCGACGAGCTCGCCGGGCCGGACCTCGAGGTCCACCCCCTCGATGGCGAGCATCCCGTCGTAGCCCGCGGCGACGCGCCGCAGCAGGATCGCGGGCTCGGTCACTTCAGCGCGGCCACGATACGGTCCATCACAGTGCGCAACAGCCCGACGTAGGTATCGGCGGGCTTGTCCTGCAGGCTGTCCGTCGGGATGTCCGTGACGATCCGCTTCACCCCGGCCTCCTTCGCGAGCGCCTCGCTCAGCTTCGGCGACGCCTGCGACTCGACGAAGATCGCCGGGACGCCGGCCGCCTTCACCTTCGCCACGAGCTCGGCAAGCTCCGCTGGCGACGGCTCCTTGTCCGCTTCGGGCTGGACGAACCCGACGATCTCGAAGCCGTACGCCTTCGCGAAGTACGGGAACGCGTCGTGGGAGGTCACCAGCTTGCGCCGCGCGGCCGGGACCTCAGCGGCCTTCTTCTTCATCTCGTCATGGAGCTTCACGAGCTCGGCGTCGTACGCGGACGCGTTCTTCATGAACGTGTCCTT